>CASFKI010000020.1:0-31710 GCA_949295285.1 uncultured bacterium | reverse complement strand
AGTTTGTCAATTAAATCTTGTAAAATACTATTTCCCATAAAAATTCCTCCAAAACTACACTAAAAACTTAAACAAAAAGCATAACAATATTATGTCATGCTTTTATTTGAAAGGGTCAAAAAAGAATTTATATTAATATATAAAAATTCATAAACGTAACAAAAAAATTTTAATTTACTTTTTTTCATAAATTTACTCATCAAAATCAGCGTCCCTTTCAAAATATTACAAAATAAGTTACTATTTTTTTTATTCTTTGTCAATACTTTTGTGGAAATTTTTGGAAAAAAATATTAAAAAAATTTTATAAATAATAGAATATATTTTTAATTTGATACCTATTTATCACAAAGCCAAACTCTCATAAACTTTCCTGTGTTTACCAACAATGTATCGTTGTTATATTTTTGCAAAAAATACCATAAAATAATGGCTTTCTTTAATTTTAAAATTTTTAAGTATTTTTTTAATTAGGTAAAATCTCGTTTTTCCTTTTATTTATAAGAGTTTCTACGTTATTTATTATTTTCTCCCATTTTCTTGCATACCCCGTTACTGGAACTAATCCAACCACAACACTTAAATTAAGTAATGTTTGAAATATAAGTAAAAACACTAAACCAAATATTAAATATTTACCAAATAAATCTTTACATTTAATTGCACATTTTATAATAGTTCCATAAAGCAATATAAACATCCCTATAATTATAAAACATCCAATAAATCCAAATTCTTCACTTATAATTGAAAATATAAAATCTGTTTGTGGTTCTGGCAGATAAAAATGTTTCTGTCTTGAATTTAAAAAACCAAACCCAAGTAATCCACCTGGTCCAATAGCATACAAACTTTGAATCATTTGAAACCCACTTCCAAGAGGATCACTCCACGGATTAATAAATGATGTTATTCTATCTAATCTATATGGTGCAATTAAAATTAATATTATTATTCCAACTATTCCTATTATTCCAAGCTTAATAAATATTGAACAATTAACTCCTGATATAAATATAAGCCCAATTAACGAACAAACAATTACCATTCCACTACCAAAATCAGGTTCTAATAAAATTAAAGCGAAAAAAGTTATTATTACTAATAATATGGGGATCATAAATTTATTAGTTTCTTTTTTAATTTTATCATTATTTGATAAATATTTTGATGTAAATATTATTAATGCTAATTTTGATAATTCACTTGGTTGAAATCCTAATCCAAATAGACCAAACCAACTTCTACTGCCATTTCTAACACTTCCAATTCCGGGTATTAATACAATGATTAATAAAATAGCACTAATTAAAAGAAATAAATTAGAATACTTCTTATAAATGGTATAATCTATTTTTGAAAAAATAATCATTATTATAATTCCAAATATTAAAAAAACACTTTGAAGCATAACATATCTAAATGGATTATCATATTTATATCCAGAAAACACATAACTACTAGAATATATCATAATTAATCCTATTATTGATAATATTAAAGTAAATAATATAATTCTTTTTCTCATAATAAATTTTATTTTTAATATAAAAAAAAAGAACATTAATGTTCTCTACATCCAAACACCATAATATATTGCAACCATTCCAAATAAGAATCCTATTATTAAAAATCCTTTAACTATGTCTGTTTCTTCAAAACCTAATTTTTCAAAATGATGATGTATTGGTGCCATTAAGAAAACTTTTTTCTTAAATTTAATTATAGCTGTTAATTGAATAATTGATGATAATGTTTCAAGTACAAATACCCCGCCAATAACAGCTAGTGATAATTCATGCTTAGTAAGTATTGCTATTGCTGCTAAAGTAGCACCTAAACTAAGTGAACCGGTATCTCCCATAAATACTTTAGCAGGATGTGTATTATATACTAAAAATCCAAGAATACTACCCACTAATATAAAACAAAATATTGCTATTTCTTGATATCCTTCTATCCATGTTGTTCCCCAAGTTATAATACCAAAGCTTAAAAATGCTATTAATGATAATCCACCAGCTAAACCATCTAAACCATCTGTTAAATTCACTGCATTTGATGAACCAACTAATAAAAATAGTATAAACAATCCATATGTCCATTTTAAATCTAAACTTAAGTTCAATGCAGAAATTGTAATATTAGCATCTCCCCCACCTTGCATATATATATAAAAGAATACTAATGCTATTAATACTTGAACTATTAACTTTTGAACTATTGATAAGCCATCATTATTTTTATATACAACTTTTAATACATCATCTACAAATCCCAGTAATGCATATGACATAAAAACAAATAATATAATAAGTAGACTATGCGTTATTTCAAGACTTCCCCTCAAATATAAAAATAACATAGCTAGTAATGTTGGTATAATAAAAATAAGTCCTCCAATAGTTGGAGTACCTGCTTTTGATGAATGTCTAAAAGCGGTAAATACACTTATACTTTGACCACATTTTAATTTTTTTAAAATAGGAATTAAAAAATATCCAAATAATACTGATATAAAAAATCCTAACATCAGTCCCAAAATACTTTTAGCTAATATCAACATATTTATCACATCCTATTTAATTATACTTTTTATTATTATTACTATCTATCTTTTTTCTTTTTTTTATGTAAAGTTTATGACTATAATGTTAAAAAAAACATCTCAATTTGCTTATTTTTATCATAGCCGCTTAATTTAATATTTATATCTAATTCGCTTAATTTATATAATTTATTTATTATTTCTTCTTTTTTATATAAATTTATATAAGGAATTAATTTTTTTATTGTATAAGGATTAACTTCTAATTCATTTGCAATAAAACCTTCATTAACTTTACCATACATATCCTTAATTTGAAATAATAATCTAAATTGTTTAGCAATACTATCTAATATTATAGTTACATCCACATTAGAGTCTATTAATATTTTATATGAATTAAGTACTTTTTTTATGTCTTTTTTTAATATACTTTCCGTTAGTTCAAATAATTCCTTTTCATTATTTTTACTTATTACTTTATCAATATCCTCATTACTAATATTATTTTGCCCAATTTTATATAATAATAATTTATTAACCTCCATAATAGTAATATCAGTATTATATTCGCATAAATCTAATATTTTCTTTACTTGATCAAAAGAAATTTTAATATTTTGCTTCTTAAATATATCTGTTACATATTTACTTAATTCTTTATAACTTAATTTGCAACAATTTTCTATTAAACATTTATCTTTTATTAATTTAGTAATTGTTCTTCTTTCATCTAGCTTATCATCAATACATTTAAAAACAATAATATTCTCATTATTACTATTTACAAAATTAATAAATTTTTTTTCATCATCTTCATTTAATTTTTTTAACGAAAAATCATCTACTATTATTAATTTTTTATCTTTAAAAATACTCGGATAATTTGCTTCAATTATTATATCTGTTAAATCTTGTTCTAAAAAACTAACTTTTATTATATTATTTGTATTATTTTCATTTATAATTTTTTGTATCTTATCTTTTAAAATATTCACTTCTTTTCCTAATAATATATATATCATTTTAATTATCCTTTACCACTACACTTCTTACACTATCATCAATTATATAATCTTCTATATTATTTATTAATTTACTATTAACATATATTTTTTTATTCTTAAATTTTATTTTTAGAACTTTTAGCAATTCATATAATGATGTAAATAATTTAACTTTTACAATCATAGGTTTATTATCATATATAGTAATAATAGTATTATCATACATATAATCTTGGTGAATTGCTTTATATATTTTTAATATTTCTTCTATAGTATAGTGAATACAAGTATCACCTTTTATTTTTTTACTTGATTTAACAATACATATATTAAAAAAGGCATTAATATATTTTTCATATGCATGAATTGAATATAAATCATCATTATTTATGCAAATATAACAATTTTTCATATTAAAAACTTTCATAAATTCATCTATTGTTTCTAATATTTGCTCATAATATTCATAATTAATGACCATATCTTTTAAATCATATTTTTTATCATAATAACTATCTACTACTAAAATTGTTTTGCTGTTTATTTTCTTATTTAACCCATATTTATCTAACAAATCTACTATTTGATTTTTTTTCATATGAAGAATATTAGAAGTCGGATTTAGTTTTTCTCTTCTTTCTATAAAATCATTTTCTATTAGTAAACATTCTTTACTTTGATTATTATTTAGAATCATTTTTTTATATCCTATTATTTTACCACTTACAGGACTAAATATATTTATATTATTTTCATTTTTACCTAAATAAGTATTATAATAAACTAATCCATTTTTAGGAATTCGTAATTTTTCTCTTACATCAAATGGAATATATATAAATTCTGGCGATAAAAATGTTATATATTCTTGTGTTTTTTTTTCCATAACAACCTCTCTATCAATAATTATATATTAAATTTAGTTTTTTTTAAAGTAAAATAGAATATATTATGATATAATTACCATAGTGGTGAGGTGGCTTTAATGATTAATGAAGAAAATAAAGAAATGATATTTAGAACTATTCTTGCAGGTATACTTTTACTAGCTGTTTTATTAATGGGATTATATTTTATATTTAATATTAAAAAAGATAATACAGATAATGAATTTCATGAACCTATTATTCCACCTATAACTGAAGATTATGAAACCACCACATTAAGTAACTATAAAAGTTATGATGGACAAGTTACATTAAATAAAAACAACGAAATTATATTAAGTAGTAATGATGAAAATATTTCTTATTATGTAATTGGTAAATATGGTTCGATCTTTAATTCAATGTTACCTAATTATGCGCAAAAAGATAAAACAGTGTATGGCAATTATGAAATAATATATAATGATGATAATGCTTTTTATATAGATAAAAAAAATAATATTATATCTGAAAATTACGATAATATAACACCTATAAAAACTTATGATAATTATTCACATTTAATATTATACAAAGATAAAAATTATTACATATTAAACTTAAATAATAATGAAATTTATCAATTGGATAGTGTTATTAAAAATATATATTATAAAAGTGATATCGATAATAGCGATTCTTCTTTTATAAATAATAACAAATATTTAGTAGTAAGTAATTATGATGGTAAATATGGTTTAATTGACTATAATGGAAATATAATTATTAACTTCAAATATGATTATTTAAATACTTATATTGATGAAAATACGTTTATAGTAAAAATATCTAATAAATATGGTTTAATTGACAATAATGATAAAGTAATATGTGAACTTAATAATGACAATATATTTTATTATAATGATTTAGAAAAATATTCTATATTCATTAAAGATAAAAAAATGGGTATTTACTATAAAGATAAACTTGTTGTTAACTATAAAATAGATTATAAATATGATAATAATTTCGCCTTTAACTATATAGTAAATAATGGAATATTATATTTGAATGTATTAAATGATAATAAAATGATTAGTTATATTATTAATGATGATGGAATTATTAATACTTCCAATTACACATATGAGCCTTTGTTTGATGAAAATAATAAGCTTAAATTTTTTTATATAATTACTGAAGAAAATAATCAAAATATAATAACTTATTATGATTTAGACTATAATGAATTATATTCAATTTCAATATCATCTAAAAATGATATATCTGTAATTTTAATAGAAAATAATATTTCCATTATTCATACAGATAACGACCTTTATTATATAGATTTATTTAATTCTAAAAAAATAGCCGAAAAAGATGCAATCAATGAATATTTTGATAATGGATATTCTTATACATTAAATGCTAATAAAAAATTAATTATTTATAAAAATAATGAAGTTATAAGTACTTATGATAATATAAATATGTACCTCGGAAACTATTATTTTTTAAGTACTAATTATGATGAAGATAATGACAGTTATTATACTATAATTTATAATCTTGAGTTTATAGAAAATAACAAATAAAAATATCAATAAAATTATTGATATTTTTTCATTTGTTTCATTAATTGATTAACTTGTTTTTGACTTGGATTTCTACCCATTCCTCTCATTAATGTTTTAATCATTTCTTCATTTATAGGTGGATTATCTTGTAATTGTTTTTGTAATAATTTTTTAGCAACCAAAAATCCAATTACTAATCCAATTACTAATCCAATTACTACTTGTAATATATCTGTTAACATAATATTCCCTCCATATAAATTTTAACATATATAATAATTAATATCAAATATTAATATTGTATTCCCCAAACCACTTTATGCTTAGCTTTTTTGCCACAAACTACACAAATCTCATTATCATAATCTTTTGTTTCTTTGATGCATCTTGATTTACATCCTTTTATTTCTTTCATTTTAACTTCACACGATTCATCACCACACCAATAAGCATTTATAAAGCCAGGATTATTATTTAATATATTTTTTACATCTTCTAAATTTTTTGCATCAAATGTCTTAGAATCTCTAATTTTAAGTGCTTTGTTATACATATCTTCTTGCATTACTTCTAATTGTTGCATAATCGTATTAGTAATATCATTTAATTTTATTTTCATTTTATTAAGTGTATCTCTTCTAACAATAGTAACTTCATTATTTTCTAAATCTTTATATCCTATTTCAACTCTAAGTGGTATTCCATTTACTTCTGCCTCAGCAAACTTAAATCCTGCGGATTTATCTGAATCATCTATATATGAAATAATATTTTTACTATTTAAACTCTCTTTAATTTTTTGCGCTAAAGAAATTAATTTTTCATCATTTTTAATTGGAATAATATAGACTTGAGTAGGTGCGATTTTAGGAGGAAGAACTAATCCTCTATCATCACCATGTGTCATAATTAACCCACCAATCATTCTAGTGCTAACTCCCCATGATGTTTGATATGCATACTCAAATTCATTAAATTTATTAATAAATTTAATGTCATAAGCACGAGCAAATTTTTGTCCAAAATAATGACTTGTTCCAGACTGCAAACATACACCATTTTGCATTAATGCTTCAATTGTTAGTGTATATTCTGCACCTGCAAATTTCTCTTTTTCTGTTTTTCTGCCGGATATTACTGGTATTGCTAGATATTTTTCAAAAAATTCCTTATATATATCTAACATTTTATTAGTTTCTGTTTCAGCCTCTTCTTTAGTACTATGAACAGTATGTCCCTCTTGCCATAAAAATTCTCTACTTCTTAAGAATGGTCTAGTTTCTTTTTCCCATCTAACAACATTACACCATTGATTATACATTAATGGTAAATCTCTATATGATTTTACTTTTTTAGAATAATAATCAGAAAATAATGATTCACTAGTGGGTCTAAATGCAAGCCTTTCCTCTAATAATGAATTTCCACCATGAGTAATCCATGCAACTTCAGGAGCAAATCCACTTACTAACTCTCCTTCTTTTTTTAATAAATTTTCAGGAATAAACACTGGTAAAGATACATTTTTGTGACCAGTTTTTTTAAACATATCATCCATTATTTTCTGTATATTTTCCCAAATAGCATATCCATTTGGTTCTAATATAACACAACCCTTTACAGATGAATAATCCGCAAGTGAAGCACTTTTTACAACATCAGTATACCATTTAGCGAAATCTACATCTCTTGGTGTTATTTTTTCATTTTTCATATTTTCTACCTCCTAAAAAAAGAATGGTATCAAAGGAGTTGCAAAACAACGGTACCATCCTTATTTAAACTTAATTATTATAACGGAATTACCGTGTGAACTTTTTTCACCTGTATATGAAGATAGGAATTATTAAATATTATAATCTAGTTTACACTATCCTAGACTCACTAATATAATTAATTTAATAATATTTCTTCAACATTTATTACTTTTCTTTATTATCTAATCTTTTTTCAGCTTCTTTTAACATTTTCAAAGCTTGAACTCTAACTTCATCAGCAGCCTTTTCTACAACCGGAGTACCTTTTTCAATAGCATATTTATATAATTCTTCTGCTTTTTTCTTTATTTCTTCTGCTTTTTTTAACACAACATCTTTTGCTTTTTCACTATCTAATTCAGATAACTGAGCTTGTAGATTTTCTGCTCTATATAACAATTCATCTTTTACTTCATCAATGTCAACTTCTTTTAATTTTTTAGTTAACTCATCTAATTTCTTAGAAAGCAATTTTCTAGTATTCTCTCCTTTATCTGGTGCCAATAAAACACCAAGACCAGCTCCAATAGCTATGCCTCCTAAAAATTTTCCAAATCCACCTTTTTTACTCATCAATACTCTCCTCCTTATTTGATTTTTTAGAACTATTGAATATTTTCTTTATTCCCCCATTAATAAAACTTATGATTACCTCAGTTATAATAGACATTTTATTAGTAGCAAAATCAACTAATTCAAATACCCTATCTAAACTCTTAACTTTCAAAGTTACATCTTCTAATAATTCATCTACTTTATTTAAAGTGAATATTAACTTGACTCCACATACAATTGCAACAAGAATTAATATTATCAATAATATATATATTACTATTGTTAGACTTTCAATCACTACTATTCCTCCTTATCATCATACATTGAGTCAATTAAATTAAATAAGTCATGTTCCAAATCACTATCAGTCATGGTTTTTTCAATTGAGCTATTTTCTTTTTCAAAATTTCTTTCTTTTACTTTATCTTCTATTTCGCCAATTGACATAGATTTATCAATTTCATCACTAACATCTTCTATTTTACTAATCAAATCTTCAATTTTTGCCTTCTTTGATGTATTATTTTCACTAAAATGGTTAATGCTTTTATTAATTTCATCAGTAGAAATATTATTCATAGAATTCAATGTGTCTTCTAAATCATCTTCTAAAGTTCCATATGCTTTTCTTCTAACAGAATCATAAGTAGTTACTTTTGATTTAATTGACTCATTAGATGTTTGTTTAGATTTAATTTCATCTTTTTTATAATCTTTATCTAATATGCCATATATCGGTGAAATTATTGGACTAGGTTTAAAAATTTTTGGCTGCTCTAATTCTTTCTTTTCTTCAACTGCTTTAGAAATTCTATTTTTATTTTCAACTTCTAATATATTTTTTCTATTTGGAAGTTTTTCTTCTTCATCTTCATCGTCAAATTCTGTAAAATTAAATGTTCTTTCACTTCTAAATAATTCTCTTTCACTAAATGTATTTTCTTGCTTTTGCTCTTTTTTTACTTTTTCTTCTTTTGTATCTTCATCATCCTTATCTGAAGAAAAAGTAATTTTTTCTACCTTAGGTTTTGATAATTCTTTGTCATTCTTAAGTTTGTTTAATGAATTTTCAACATCATCATCTTTCTCATCTACTACTATTTCATCATAGAATATACCTTTCAATTTATTAAAAACTCCCATAATCCACCTCTTTCTTATTCATCATCAGTATTTTTATCTACATTTTGTTCTATATACTCAAGCACATTTTTTGAACTATCTTTGTTATCAGGTTCAGGTATTTCATATATAGTTTCACTTAAATCCACATCATTATCTGTAATATAGTTTTCAATTACTAAATCATTATATTTTATAGAATTTAATATTGCTATTGATCTAGATATAGCATATCTAAGTTTACTTTCTTCTACCTCTACCTCTATTATAGCATAATTATAACATAACTCAATAAAAAAATCTTTATTATTTTTAGTAATTTTTAGATATCCTGAATTTTCATTATTAGAAAATTCATAATACACATAATCATCAAAATCATGATTAGTAGTGATATTATTTTTATAATAATAACTTATTATATCTACATTTAAGTAATATATATCATTATTAGACATCAATTCTTGAACAAATCCATTATCAAGTTTAATATTAAACTCTTGTGGTAAATAATATTTATATCCTATTCTATTTACTGAAGTATTTATATTATCTACTAATATTTGATTATCTATTATTTCTTCTAATGTAAGATTATTAATATTATTTATACTACATCCAAAAGTTAAAAATATAATAAAAAATATCAATGTTTTTTTTAACATATTAACTTCTCTCCCCAAAAATTATATCATTTTTTTTAATTTTTAACAACATGTATATAATTTATATTCTTTCCCAAACTAATAAACTTATCTTCATATTCGGTAGTAATCGTATCTATATAATTTGTATCTGTTTTTATAATATCATATCCATAATTAGTAAAACTTTCTTGCGAATATTCATATAATTCATCATTGTCAGTTTTCATTTCTATATCTTTAATGTTCTTAAATATCTTATCATACTTAACTAAAAACATAGGTGATGATAATCTTCTTTTTTCGTGCCTTTTTTTAGGCCAAGGATCAGAAAAATTTAAATATATTTTACTGATTTCTCTGTCAAATATACTATCAATATTATTAGCATCAAAACATATTAATTTTAAATTATCAAGTTTTATGCCTTCTAATTTTTTGACAGCGCTTACAAGTGGAGTAGAATATTTTTCAATACCAATATAATTAATGTTTTTATTTAAAATTGCTTTATTAATTATAAATTTTCCTTTTCCACATCCAATTTCTATCTCTATTGAATTATCGTTATTAAATACACTTTTCCATGCATTTTTATATTCAAATGGATCATTTATAATATATTTAGATTTACTTATTATTTCATCTGCATTTTTGATATGTTTTAATCGCATAATATCTCACTTCCTTAATATATTATACACTAAGAAATACTATTTGTCATATATTATTATAGGTGAGGCTTATGATGGATAGAGATATGTTTTATCAAAATGTTAATCAAGGTTTTGTATCTCCTGGAACTTATATTCCACCTAGTGGATATAATATGAGTAGTCAATATCAAGTATATGGCCCCAATAGCGCCTATAATCCTAACAATATTCCAAATAATATATACAACAATCCTAATACAGTAATTGAAAATAACTATGAAGATAGAATTAATAAATTAGAAATAATAGTCAAAAATTTAGATACAAGGCTACAAAAATTAGAAAACTCTGATACTCAAACTAATGAAAATTTTTATACGATTTAAAACCTTGTTTTATAATATGAACCCATTTTGTAGACATCAAATAAAAATAAAATATATAAAAAAGAAAATAATTTTTTCTTTTTTTGTACATTTTTATTTTTATTTAAACTTAATCATATCATAAAATAATAACCATTTTTAATATGTTATAAATATTAATAATACAAATAGTACTACTATTTTGATAACATAAATGTAATGTAAAAATATCATATATTTTCACAAATAATTAAATAATTTTTAAAATATTACATCTAGATATTAAAAATTATACAACAAAAAAATTAATTTTTAATTTTATCAAAATAAACATCATAACTATCTTTATGTTGTTCTTTTATTGCATTTAATATTTCTTCCTTAGCAGAATCAGAAAAGCCTGAAAAAGATTTATTACCAATTATAGTATATGGCACTCCACTAGCACTATCTTTCATTGATTCAGCAAATACTTTAAATAACAATTCATTATCTTTATTATACCAAGTTTCAAATTTATACAAATTATAATATTTACTATATTCACTTTCTATACTATTGAAAAATTCAATTTCACTTTCACAATGAGGGCATCCATTTCCCCAAAAGAAATAAATATTCACTTTATTATTATCTCTAACAACATTATCTAATTCAATTATTTTATTTTCAATTTTATTATTTGTATTTTCATCATTCATATTATCATTACTATTTGTATTATAATTTGTATTTTCTTTTATTTCAACATAACTCATAATCCATTCTTTAAATCCAGATAATGATTGATAATATTTAATATCATCATCACTATCAGCTTTTAAATAATCAACAACTTTTCCATTTTTAAATATTGCAAAAGATGGATAATATTCTATATTTCTAAGATCGGTTTCTTTTAAATTAGAAAAGGCAATTTTATATAAACTAATTTTATATTCGTCTGTAAATTCGTTCAATACTTTTTCAAAGTCACTAGATGTAATACACATCGGTTGATAAATAAAAACTGCAAAATTTTTCTTATTTTTAATCAGATCATTTAACTCATTACTATCTATTTCTAAAAAAGAATTATTTTGATCATAACTATTATAATGAATTTCATCTAACAAAATCAATTCATCTTTATTAACATATTTTAATATTAAAATAATACAAATAATTAATATTAAAATGTATAAAATAATTTTTAAAATATTTTTTTTTGATATATTTATTTTCTTCTTCATCATATCTCCCTCATATTGACATTTTAATATAAAATAAATATGAGATTAAATAACTAATAAGTTGAAAAGACTCAACATGTAGTTGAGTCTTAATTAATTGAACAACTTTCATTAAATTTTAAAGGAATTTTATACGTTATTATTTCATTTTCAGTTTTAGTTGCTAATATTGATAAATATAATGTATTATCTACATATTCTTTACAATTAGTTTCATAATTATCTACTGTAAATGTTACATTTTGTAAAAATTCTTCTAATTTAATTGGTTTATCATCATCATATTTATAAGAACTAATTTTTTTTTCTATTTCATCATGTTGTTCATACAATGTACACTCTATTTGATTATAATTTGTATTATCTTCTCCTCCACAATATTGTATATTTGTTATATAAATTGCAGATTTATTCTTATTATACGCTATATTTCCCGATATATTAAAATTATCACAATTACTAGATAATGTTTTAAAATTAAAATTATTACTATTATTTATTAAAAATATTATTGTTATAATTATAGTTAGTAATATTATTATAGATACAAACATTATTTTTATTTTTTTGTGTCTACTATTATTTAAAGTACTATTATCTTTAAATTCACCATCAAAAAGTTCTTCAAGACTTATATTAAAATCTTGACTAATTTTTCTAATTAAATATGTATCTGGCATATTTTTACCATTTTCCCACTTACTCACAGCTTGATAAGTCACATTATATTTATCTGCTAATTGTTTTTGGGTTAAATTATTTTTCTTTCTAATTTCTTTTATAAAATTACCAAATTTTTCTTGATTCATATTTCACTTCCAATTATCACAAAACATTAATATATTATATCAAATATTATTTTAAATTTAAATCCTTTACAATATTAATTGCAATAAATATTAATGGAAAGCCAATAAACAGAGAAACTTGATAAATTGTTTCTCTAATTTCAACAAGAGTTAAACCAATATTAAGAAAAGCTTTTACATTCGCTTTTAGTTGAAGCACTATTTGCATAGTAGCAAGAACTGAATATTAATTAATTCTCTTATTTTATTATCAAGATTTCCAACCAAAATATACTTTTGTAATATATCCATAAATTCTGGAGCTGTTGGATGAGATAATTTATCATACCCCAATAATTCTTTATATTGTTTATCGCATATCTGTTTTCTATTCATTATTAATCTCCTTAAGCAATTGATAAACTTTATTAGCATGAATATTCGCTTTTTCTATTTTCAAACTAATCGCACTCTCATCAGTTCTCAAGCGATATGATACATTATCCATATAAACACTGCCGACAATTTTCATATCACACATATTACAAGTAGCATATAAATTGTTTAATAGTTCTTCTGTTTCATATCCAACAGCCCCATTTTTATGATAAACCTCTTCACTAGCACCGCTTGTAAAAGACAAGATGACTTTTTTACCTTTCAATTTTCGCCATTACTTCCATAAGCAAATCCACAAGAAAATACATCTTCTAACCATTTTTGCATAATAGATAGAATACTATACCAAAATATTGGAAACTGCAAAATTATGATATTTGATTCAATTAATTTTTTTGTTCATTAAGTACATCTATTTTGTAATTAGAATATAATTTATCCAAACAATCAAATTCTGCTTGTGGAAGTATTTCTTTTAACTTATTTAATATTTGTTTGTTCATTATAGAATCATCTAAATTCGTATGACCCGATACTATTAATATTTTATTCATTATATCACCTACCAATTTAATAATTTATTTATTTTTTCTTCAGTTATATTACTATATATTTTTTCTCAAATGAAATATTTTAATTTATATACTTCTTAAAACAACTATTTTATTTAAAATAGATAAACTATAATTATGTGTAATATTATTTATATTATCAAGTTTGTTAAATATTTTTAATCTATACTTTAAATTTGATGTCTTTATCATAAATGTTATTCTAATTTAATCATGAAGAATAAATCTATAATATAAAAATATTTACATCGTTTTACTGCTTATAAAATTTTACTTCTTTATTTTATTTTAATTCAATAAGTTCATAATCTCTACATCCAAGCCCTAATTCTTCAGCATAAGGCAATATATGTCTTCCCTCTTGTCTATCAATTCTTTGTTGAAGCTTTTTAGCACCTTCATCTTTTGAATTCCATATCATATCAATAAAAGCTTGATCATTAGCTACCGGATCAAGTGATGCTAAAATTCCCATATCTTTCATTACAGGATCTGATTGATGAGAATCACAATCACAATCTACTGATAAAAAATTCATAACTGTAATGTATGCAATTTGTTTATTATTTGCTTTGAAGTAATCAGCAACTGCTTTTGCAGCCTCTGCCATTGATTCTATAAAATCTTTTTGTTCATATTCTACTTTCCATGACTTATCAGGATTTTCTGTTTGTCCGCAACTATGGATATATGCTTTACCATTACGAGATGCAACACCTATTGATTGATTTTTTAAGTTAGCTCCAAATCCACCCATAGCGTGACCTTTTCCATGCGCTAAATTAAGCATTGAATCATAATTATCTAAATGTGTTCCAACTATATCATATTTTAAGTGTTTACCATTATTTACTGGTATTTTCTTTTCTCCTTCAGCATCCATAATATCCAAATTAGCAAAAGAAGTAAACCCATGTTCTTCTGCAACTTTTTTATGCTCTTCAACTGTTGTTCTAGCTCCTGGATATGCAGTATTACATTCAATAATTGTTCCATTTAATTTTTTAACTAATGGAGCAATTAAATCTGCTTTTAAATAACCTCTTGATCCCGCTTCTCCTGTTGATACTTTAACACCTACATTTCCCTTTAATTCTACTCCTAATGCTTCATATACTTTAATTAAATTTTCTGAAGTAATCTCCTTACAAAAATAAACTTTTGTTTTTTCCATTTTCATTTTCTCCTTTATTATTTAACTTTATTATTTTTTGCTATATCTTTCTTCTATTAACTCTATTGGAAATATTTATTATTTACTCATATAAATCTTAATTTTTAATATTTAATAAAATAATTTGTACAATATTTTTTCTTAATAAAAATTCATTATATTAAACATCTAACAAATTCACGCCATTACTATTAACTATTACTTCTATTTTTAGATGACTACTCACAAATTTGCTAATAGTTCAGAATTTTAAACTTTATATGGTTTTTTCCTTTATACTATCTATACATATCAATTATTTCCACCATTCTTTGAATAATAAATACTCCAATTGTTCTACATCTGACTCTAAATAATACTTTTGCTATAAATAAATTACTCTAAAATCAATAAATGATTCATCCAATAAAATATCATAGATTATAATTTCCTTTCCCAAAAATATATTTAAAGTCATCAATAATTTTTCATTTCCTTATTTTTTATTAACACCTACCTCAATAATAGATTACTTTTAAATAATCTATCAACTCAATTATATCATAATAATCACTCATTCATAATAATTAATTTTAAATAATAACAACAACGCAAATTTTATAGCTCTTCTACTTTTAATCTTTTATCTAAAATCACTATCATATACATTGCAATAATAAAGCAATAATACCATTAAAATAATTGCAAATTTATATATTATAGATATTTGCAAAGTAACATTTTCATAATCGAATTTATTAAAAAAGTATTTATTAGTTTAATACAAGCAAAAAATTTAAGAGAAATTAATGTGACTAATTTAATTAAACAAACAAATGTCAATAAATGTATATTCTATCTAAATTTTTCGATATTTATAATTTAACTGGTTCAATAAAAAATGTATGAAGATATACTAAATTTATATAAAATAAGAAGATATTTTTATTTTTTTAAAGTATTTAAACATATAAAAAATCAAATTTACTATAAAATTATGATTTTATTTTACAAAATATATCAAATCTACAATACAAATATTATAAAGATACTTAAGCCATAGATTATCATATAGTTTTTTAAAGTATGGCATATTGCAATAATTACAAAATGGTATAATAATGGATGATAAATAAAAATACAATATAAATATTGTTAAATATATTCATTTATTGTATAATTAACTTATTAAAGAGGTGGAAAAATGGAGAAGAAAAGTTTAATTATAATGGGTGGAACTTTAATTGGAATATTAGTGATTTTATTAGTTGTTGTTTGGGCAATAACTAATTTAAAACCTGTTAAATATACATTTGAAGAGTTAGAAACAAAAATTCATGAAGCTACTGTGGAATATTATCATGAAAATCCTAGTGCACTTCCATTAAACGATGGAACTTATAATTTGGATTATTCTGTATTAGAAAGTAATGGATATATGAAACCATTAAATGAAATAACTGAAAGTTCGCAAAGTTGTAGTGCTCATGTAATAATTCTTAAAGAAGGAACTGAATACACTTATATCCCATATTTAAATTGTGGAACTGAATATACAACTAAAGAATTATATAAACAAGTATTATATAATAATCCTGTTGTTACTAGCGGCAGTGGATTATATCAGACTCCTCAAGGAGAATATTATTTTAGAGGAAAAGTTGACAATAATTATGTTGTATTTGGAAGTGAAAAAAAAGGAAATGAAACTACAGATATTATGTGGAGAATAATGAGTATTAATAACAATACTATTAAATTAAGAGCAGTTGATTCAGTAAAATCAACTAAATGGGATAATAGATTTAATAGCACTGAAAATTCATATGATGGATATAATGATTTTGATTTAAGTTTATTTAGTGATTATTTAAAAGATTTAAAAGAAAATAATGTGATTTTATCTGAAAGTGAAAATGCCAAATTAGTTTCACAACAATTGTGTATAAACACTAGAACATTACAAGATACTACAAAAGATGGTAGTACTGAATGCGCTAAATTAAGTATTGATTATTATTACTATAGTTCTATATTACCTTACGAATTTATAAGAGCAAGTCTAGATCCCGAATGTACTACAATGGGAAATAGATCATGTTCCAACTATAATTATTTAGCTAAATTAAACCAAGCTGATGAATGGGTAATTACTGCAAGTCCAACTGCTAATAATTTAGCTTATGTGTTTGGAGGAAATTTATTTAAAGAAGAAAAGACAAATAATAGTAATTCTTTATATCCAGTTATAGTATTAAATAGATTCGCATTTTTTAAATCAGGCAATGGTACTGAAGAAGATCCATATAGAATTAAATAAATTATTATTTTATAACTGAAAACACTATTGAAAAATTTCAATAGTGTTTTCATTTCTTTCATCATTTAATATTGGATTCATAGCAACTTTCATATCTTCTATTTCTTTAGGTGTCTTAAACCATTGCTTATTCACTTCAACATTTGTTGAGTTCGGAAGTGGCTCAGGTTTATCAATTTTACTAAATAAAGGAATATTAAATGCATTTCCAAAACATAATGCTATTCCAGGACTTAATGATTTTAACTTTTCTATATTCGTAACAGATACACTATGTGTTATATTTTTAATAATATTTAAATCCGTTGGATGAAACATACGAAGAACAATATAATTAGAACATTGACTTAATGCTGTTGTTGATAATTCACTTGGTCTTTGAGTAATTAATCCTAATATAACACCATATTTACGTCCTTCTTTAGTTATTCTATCAAATATATTATAACCAATAGTATCGATATCACTATCATTTTGTACATATCTATGGGCTTCTTCAAGAACTATTTGTACTGAAAAATCTTTATTAGTTTTTAATGATATTGCATAATCTAGAAATAATTTTGAATAAATTTTAGTTAAAGTTTTGGCAAATCTTTCATCAACATAATTTAAATTAAAGTTAACTATTTGTACTCTTTCACCATTTTCATTAAAAAAAAGTTTTTTAATATATTCTTCTTTAGTTATATATTCATCATAATTAAAATACTCTCCATAATCTCCACTAATAATTGAATCTAATCTAACTTTTAATATATTATTTATATCATAAACTTTATCACTTTTTAAAACACCTTCACTAATTAAGGCAAACTCAAAAGCATCGTATAAATCTTTTAAAGTATATTGTCTTGGAACCATATTTTTATTTAATTTCAAATCTTCATTGATAAATTTTTCAATATATTCTGTTACAATTTGCATAGCATTAATTTTGCCAGTTTCATCTATTTTAAAACATTGTCTTAATGTTCTGGTATATCCTGGCTGAATTATTTCGCTATCAAGATTTAATTGTTTTGTATTAAAAGTAGCTAATACAGCAAAAATTTGATCTCTTATTTGGGCCGGTTTTTTACCACTTGTTAATATATCCATCAACGCTTTAGCAATAATATTATTTTTATAATCTTTTACTACTTCTTCATCCTCAGTAAACAAATATACATATTTTAACGCTTTTTCAATAATAGGTATTTGAGTTTTATTTTCAACATTTAACAATAATGCAATATCATCAACTTCTAAAAAATAAGGAGGTATTTTAATAATATTTCCAGTCTTAGAATTGATATCAGTAGTATAAAATGTACATCTACAATACTTAGTTTGATTTATTCTATTTAAAGCATCATGATATTCCCCATATACATCAAATAACGCAAAATGAGAATTATATGGAATATAATTTTTTTTATAAAATAAATTTTGAAATAATCTTGCTACTGTACAACTCTTACCACTACCTGTATTTCCAATAATTGCAAAATGATTAGAAAATAAATCATTTAATCTCGCTGATATATTAAATCCTTCATAAGTTAAACTCTTACCAATATAAATAGTGTCAAAAGTATCTATTTCTTGACTACCTACTAATGCGGTAACCTCCGCTTTATTAACAATCCTAATTATTGAATTATTATTTGGTCTATGATTTATACCAGAAGTAAATACATCACCAATAAATTCACCTACTAATATACAAGTAATTTCATTGCATGTAATACTAGTAATTTCAGCAACTACTTTATATTTTTCCTCAAATACTATATGAGCTCCAATTAAAGCAGTCTCTACTTTACCAGATATATTTTCAATAATAATATCATATTCATGTACAGATAAAATTTTTCCAAACATAATAAAAACTCCTAACTATTCTTACAATAATTATATCATATACCAAATAATAAAAAAATATTAAATTTAAAAAATGCAAAATTAATCTGCATTTTTTAATATAACTAACCTATCTTTTTCCTTTTGTAAATCTTCTTTTTCTTTATCTACAATATTTTTAGGTGCTTTTAATAAATAATTTTCATTAGATAATAATTTTTCTCTTCTTGAAATAGACTTTTCTAACTTATCTATTTCTTCTTCCCTTCTTTTTTCTTCTTCTAAAATATTAGAACTATTGTCAAAATAAATATCAAATTTATATTTATATAATTCAATAGTTAATTTATCATTAAAACTAGATTTTTTTACTATTTTATCTTCTAATTTTAACATTTTATTTAATAATTCATTATTATTATAATCAATCACTTCAAAATCACTAGATACTTTATTTTCAGCCTTTCTATTTCTAAATAAAGTTACAAATTCAATCATATTATCTATTTCTTTTTCTTCTTCAAAAAATATTTGCTTTTTGTCATATTTAGGATATTTTGTTAATAATAATAAATCTGACTCTTTTAATTTTAAATTAGAATATATTTCTTCAGTTACAAATGGCATAAAAGGATGCATCATTTTTAATATACTAATTAATGTATAAAGTAATACACTTTTGGTTTGATTGCTATCACTAAATTTAGACATTTCAATATATTTATCACAAAAATCTTCCCATATAAATGAATATAATTTACTACCTGCATTATTAAATTCATATTTATCCATATACTTAGTAACTAATTTAATTGTTTCATTTAATTTAGTTAATATCCATTTATCAGTTGATGTTATATCATCATATGTTATATTCTTAGTATCAAAATCTTCTAATTTCATAAGAACAAATCTTGATGCATTCCATAATTTATTAATAAAATTCCATGTAGATGCAACTTTATCTGTATCGAATCTAATATCCATTCCCATAGCACTAGTTGTAGTCAAATAAAATCTTAAACTATCGCAGCCATATTCATCTATTAAATCCATAGGATCTATTCCATTTCCTAAACTCTTAGACATTTTTCGTCCTTTTTTATCGCGAATAAGTCCATGTATTAAACAATCTTTAAATGGTCTTTGTTTCATTTGCTTCAATGATGAAAATGCCATACGTGCTACCCAAAAAAATATAATATCATATGCTGTTACTAAAACATCTGTCGGAAAATATCTTTCTAAATCATCTGTTTTATTTGGCCAACCAAGAGTACTAAATGGCCACAAAGCGCTACTAAACCAAGTATCTAACACATCATTGTCTTGAATCCAACCTTCTCCTGGAGATTCTTTAGATACTTTGACTTGCTCACCTTTATACCACGCAGGAATTCTATGACCCCACCATAATTGTCTAGATATACACCAATCATGGCAATCTTCCATCCAATGATTCATTACTTTTTCAAACCTTTTTGGAAAGAAATTAATATTCTCATTTTTAGTCTTTTGAGCTTTTAATAAATTTTCACTCATACTTTTCATATCAACAAACCATTGTTTTGACAAATATGGTTCTACTACTGCATCAGTTCTTTCAGAATGTCCTACACTATGTATCATTGGTTCTATTTTTATAAGCAATCCAAGTTCATTTAAATCTTTAATTAATGCATCTCTACATTCTTCTCTAGTCATATTTTCATACTTTCCAGTAAGACTATTCATAGTAGCATCTTCATTCATAATTACTATACGTTCTAAATTATGTCTTTGACCTACTTCAAAATCATTTGGATCATGGGCCGGTGTAATTTTAACACAACCAGTACCAAAATTAGGATCAGCATGCTCATCCGTTATTATTGGTATTAATTTATTCATAATTGGTAATATTACATTTTTACCAATTAAATGCTTGTATCTTTTATCATCAGGATTAACTGCTACAGCAGTATCTCCAAATAAAGTTTCAGGTCTTGTCGTTGCTATATCCAAATATTCATTACTTCCTTCAATAAAATATTTAATATGATAAAATGCTCCAGGATCATCTTTATAGATAACTTCTTCATTTGATAAAGCAGTCTTAGCAACTGGATCCCAATTTATAATTCTTTGTCCCCTATATATTAATCCTTCATTATATAGATTAATAAATACTTGAGTAACAGCATCATTTAGTCCTTCATCTAAAGTAAATCTTTCTCTTGAATAATCTACAGAAAGACCAAGAGTTGCCCATTGTTTATGAATGTTATCTCTATGTTCTTCTGTCCATTTCCAACACTCAACCAAAAATTTTTCTCTACCCAATTTATATTTATCAATATTATTACTTTTTAATCTTTGAACGACTTTTGCTTCAGTGGCAATTGCTGCATGATCCATACCAGGTAGCCATAAAGTATCATAGCCCTTCATTTTTTTATATCTAATTATTACATCTTGAATACTGCCATTTAAAGCATGTCCTAAATGTAAATTTCCAGTTACATTTGGTGGTGGTATTACAATACAAAATGGATCTTTGCTTTTATCACCAGCTTCAAAAGCTTTACTTTTAACCCATGAATCATATTTGCCTTTTTCAACTTCTTTATGATTATATTTTTTATCTAACATACTATTTTTCCCCTTCTAAATAATTATTAACTTCATCAACAAACTTTTTAAATATGTCTTTGTGTTTTAGTCCAGAATACATTTTATTTATATAATTTTCATTATATACTCTTTCTTTTGAATATTTATAATTTAAATCAAATACTAATGACATCATTAAAACTATTTTATCATTTTTATTATTGCAATCACTAGATAATACATTATTATGCTTCATAAATGACGTTCTTACTTTATTAGATATTTCATTATCATCTTCTTCTAACTCAAGTAATCTATTAGTCGAAAAAGAATATAATATATCTAATTTATCGGCATCTCTTATTATCTTAGAATGTAATTTTTCTTTAATTGTCATATTATCTTCATCAATAGCTGCTTTATTATGATATTTAATAGCTTTTTTAATAACAGAATCATATTCTCTATTTACAATAAACTTATCTATTAATTTATCATCATATAACACTTTAATAGCATCATCACCATGATCAAAAGTTTCATTATCATTAAATGATTTATATTCAGTCCATTGTTTAAATCTAGATATGTCATGAACTAAAGCTATAAATGATGCAATATCTTTATCTTCTTCTTCTAAATTAATACTACGAGCTATTTCCTCTGCTTGATGCACTACTCTATAAGAATGATTATATTTGTATGCTAACATTTTTTCATTTAAGTCATATTTCATAGCAAAATTATCAAACACATCAAAATTTTCATTCATTTTTACCTCCAAAATAAAAAGGTAATACCAAAGGACGATTAAATCGTGGTACCACCTTAATTAATTCTCTTTTTTTTAACGCAAAATTACGTAATATTTTACTAATATTTCAAATATTAAACTCACAAGCTACCTTCATTTACTTCATTTAAGAAGAGCTTTCAACCGATGGCCCTTCCTCCCTAATAAATTACATAAATTACTCCTCTTGGTCTTTGTTTTTACTCAATTAAGTATACAATATTATTAGTTGTTTGTCAAATATAAATTAATTTTCTAACACCTATGTCTCTTTTCATTTTCTTTTATATATAATTTTTTATGATATTTAATATCTCTTAATTTATCTACTAAAAATTAATATTATAATCTTTAAATACTATCAAAAAAATCATATCTCAATGCTTAACATTTAAATTCAATTTTTTAATAACATAATAGTATTACTCATTTTTTATCATGACAAAACCTAAATTCTATTTTTAGTAGCATAAGTATGAAAATATATTATTTAAGTTATAATTTTGTTTCATCATTATAATTATTATCCCAATTTTTTATAATATTATATAACGGATTAGATTCTTTTATATATTTTATATATTGTGGCATACTTATATTTTTAAATACACTTTTCATATAATCTAAAGTTAAAGGCTTTTTAAATTTATTAACATCATATATATGTAGTGCATAACACTTTGTATTATTTTCACCAAAATAATCAATTATTTCTTTCCTATCTTCTCTTAAATCATAACCAGTATATTTCAATATTTCATTTATATTTCCGCATAAAATATTACTTACTCTAAAATAACCAATAATTGCCTTATCTTTTTTAGCAGAATATACATATATTTTTTCATTAAGCAGTTCTTTATTTAAAGGAGATTTTCTAAATTCATAAACTTTAGTCTTATCAAATATTTGTCTTGCATAAAAAGTTGTGATTGAAATAAGAATAATTTTATTCATAATATTCACCCTAAAATATTATATCATATTCATAATTATTAATAAATTAATATTTTTAATTCAACTGACTTAAGATATGAAAACTTTTCTTATTTTTAATATTATTTTCATAAATTATACTTACATTTGTATTACTTATACACTCACATTTCATATAATTAAATGGTGATTATATGTTTCAAACAAAACAAAATAAAAGAATTAAATATATTTTTATTATATGTTTATTAATATTTATATTAGTTTTATTTAAAATTTTTTTTATTCAAGTGTTTGAGTATAAAAAATTAAATACACTTGCTGATGAATTATGGAGTAGAAATTTAACTATACAAGCAGATAGAGGTAGAATATTAGATAGAAATGGTAAAGTAATAGTAGATAATATCACTACTGTTGGATTGTATTTAGTACCAAATCAAATATTAGATAAAGCATTAGTTGCTAAAAAATTGAGTAAAATCTTAAATGTTTCATATGAAGAAATGTACAAACATACAAGCAAATTAACATCAATTGAAAGAGTTCATCCAGAAGGAAGAAATTTAGATATAGAAATTGCTAATAAAATAAAAGAATTAAATTTTGAGGGTGTTTATTTATTAAAAGAAAGTAAGAGAGATTATAAATATGGAGATTTATTATCTCATGTTATTGGGTATACTGGTATTGATAATCAAGGACTTAGTGGTCTAGAATATAAATATAATCAACAATTAACAGGAACTAATGGAAGCATAAAATATTATAGTGATGGTAGAGGTAAAAGATTAGAATTATCTGAAAAATATGATGAACCCGAAAATGGAAAAGATATATACTTAACTATAGATTTAGAAATCCAACTTGCACTTGAAAGTGAATTAAAAAATGCTTTTGAAAAATATAATGCACAAGGCGCAATTGGTATTGTAATGAAAGCTACTACTGGAGAAATAATGGCAATTTCTTCCTTACCTTCTTTTGATCCTATTAATTATCAAAATTATAGTGAAGAAGTAATCAATAGAAATCTAGCAATTTGGCAAAATTTTGAACCTGGTTCTACATTTAAAATTGTTACTTTGGCAGCTGCTATTAATGAAGGGATTGTTAATATATTTGAAGATACTTTTTATGATACAGGAAGTATTAAAGTAAGTGGAAGTACACTACACTGTTGGAAAACAAAAGGTCATGGAGAACAAACATATTTACAAGTAGTTGAAAATTCATGCAATCCAGGATTTGTTAAATTAGGTTTAAGCCTTGGAAAAGATAAATTATTTAAATATATTAATGATTTAGGATTTGGTAAAAAAACAGGAATAGATTTAAATGGCGAAGCTACCGGTATTTTATTTGATGTAAATAAGATAAAAGACTTAGAACTTGCAACTACTGCTTTTGGCCAAGGAATAAGTGTGACAGCAATACAGCAAGTATCAGCAGTTAGTGCTATTATAAATAATGGTAATTTATATACTCCATATATAGTTTCTAAAATAGATGATAATATGATTTCTCCAAAACTAAAAAAAGCAAATATTATAAATGAAGAAACAAGTTCACTTGTTAGGTATGCTCTTGAGAGTGTTGTTGCCAATGGAAGTGGTAGAAACGCGTATATTGAAGATCATAGGGTTGGAGGTAAAACTGGTACTGCTCAAAAAGTTGGAGAAAATGGACAATACATGGATGGTAATTATATTTTATCTTTTCTTGGTTTTTTAAGTTCTGATAATCCTCAATACGTTGTATATATAGCTCTTGATAATCCTAAAGGTGTTACACAATATGGAGGAGTTGCTAGTGCACCTATTGCAAAAAATGTTATGGAAAATATTATTTCAATTTACGATATTAAGCCAAATAGTGATGGAATATCAAAATCATATAGATGGAATGATACTCTCTATATTACAATTCCAAATGTAATTGGCAAAACAAAAAAAGAAGCAAAAAAATTGCTTACTAATTTAAATGTTGAATTTATTGGTGATGGAGATAAAGTAATATCAACCTCACCTGAAGGAAATACAAAAGTAAAAGAAAACTCTACTATAAAAGTTTTATTAAATTAAATTAAATAGAATAAAAACAAATAAGCCATTTTTTTGCGTTTAAATTTTAAATATTCATCATTTATTATTTAGTGTTTAATTCAATATATTTTAAGTCTCCTTTGTATGAATATTATCTATTAAAATTTTATAAATAATTTAATTTTTTATGTACTTTCCAATTTAAATATTGCAATATCATCCATATCTCCTTAACTATCATCGCTTTAATTATTTGCTATTTAACCTTTTTTATTCTTACTCAATTTTCTTAAATTAATATTTATTATGCATAAATCGTAACCAAATTAAATCTTAGAATACAAAAATATTGAAAATTATTTAGATAACACAGCAGTTTCGTATGCAATATAATCATAATTAAGTTTTTGTCATTATTTACTAAACATTGTGTAATAAATTCAGCTTTTCCGTGTGCATTTTCTTCTTCGATAAATTTAATATTTTTTATATTTTCATAATATTAACTGTATTAATAAAGATAGAATATCTAAACGATTTACATTGTTTTCTTTATATAGTAATTTATAATAAGATTTTAAAATCAAATATTAGATATTTTTTATAACAATAGTAATATAATACTTGATTTAATGTTGAATTTTCTTATAATACTTCTACCACTTAATAATAATATAGATGAGATAAACACATCACTAATTATTGTTTTAACTTTAATTATAATAAATCAATATTCTTAAGATTATCATCTAAATTAAGAATTTTCCATCTTTTTATAAATTACTATATAATAAATAAAAATCAAGCATAATGCTTAATTAGCAATTTTGCTTGATTAATTTATCTTGCAAGCCCCATTTTATCTTTCATTAATTCGAATTTTTTCTTAGCTATTTTTCTTGTTAAATCTCTACCATTATCTAATATTTTATTTATTTCATCACTATTAATTATTTCATTATATTTTTTCTGAATATCACTTAATATCTTAACTACTTCATCAGCTATTACTTTTTTAAATTCTCCATAATTTTTACCTTCAAATTCTTTTTCTATTTCATCTAATGATTTATCAGTAATTAATGAATACATTTGCATCAAATTTGATATTCCAGGCTTATTTTCTATATCATAACAAATTTTCATTTCACTATCAGTTGTTGCACTCATTATTTTTTTTCTAACTGAATTTAAATCTTCAAGTAACATTATAACACCTTTTTTATTTTCAGAAGATTTACTCATTTTGATTGTAGGAGTTTGCAAATTTTTAATTAATATTTCATTTCCTTCAAATGAAGAAGCAGGTTGTGGTATTTTAAATGTTTCCCCATATTTTTTATTAAAACGAATTGCTATATCTCTAGCTAATTCTAAATGTTGAGTTTGATCTTTACCTACTGGTACAAAATCAGTATCATATATTAAAATATCAGATGCCATTAATACTGGATATGTAAGCAACCCAACAGAAAAATTAGCATGTTTTAAACTTTTATCTTTAAACTGAGTCATTCTAGATAACTCTCCATAATATGTACTACACTCTAATAACCATGATACATTAGCATGATATTCATTTTCTGATTGAATAAATATAGTATTTTTATTTGGATTTATTCCACATGCTATATATAATGCTACTAAACTTTTAATATTATTTCTTAAAGCAATGGGATCTTGTGAAACAGTAATTGCATGCATATCTGCAATAAAAATATAAGAATCATATTTTTCTTGATTCATAACCATTTTCTTTATTGCTCCAAGATAATTACCTAGTGTAATTTGACCTGTCGGCTGAATTCCTGTTAACATTTTCTTCATAATACATCACCTGCAATAATTATACAATAATTAAAAATTTTTTTAAAGTTTTTATTTTAAAAATATCTTTACAATCTTTTGTTCGTTTGTTATTATATTATTAAAGGAGAATGGTATGGAAAAACTAACTAATAAGCAGCAAGAAATTCTAAACGAAATCAAAAAATTTATTGCTAAATATGGTTATTCACCAACTATTAGAGAATTATGCGAATTATGTCATTTAAGTAGCACAGCTACAATGTTTGTACATTTAAAGAACTTAACAAATAAAGGATATATTTCTCAATGTGGTAACAAATTTAGAACGATATATTTAAATGTCCCAAATGAATATGATAATAAAAATAATTCAATAATGGAAGTTGCATTACTTGGTAATGTTGCAGCTGGAAATCCAATTGAAGCAATAGAAAATCCAAATGAATATTTTGAATTACCAGCTTATTTAGTTCCTAAAAATACCGAAGTATTCGTACTAAATGTTAATGGTGATAGTATGATAAACTGTGGCATATTAAATGGAGATAAAGTTATTGTTAAAAAACAAAATACTGCTAATAATGGTGAAATAATCGTAGCTATGACTGATAATAATGAAGTTACATTAAAAAGATTTTACAAAGAGAAGAATTATATTAGATTGCAACCAGAAAATGATAATTTGAAACCAATTATATTAAATAATGTAACTATTCTTGGAAAAGCAATTGGACTATATAGAAAAATATAACTAATAAAAAACTTCGCTTATTTAAAAACGAAGTTTTTTATTTTTTAAATCTTCTTGAAAAAGCATCTTTATCATTATATTGATAACAATCAATATAGGCATTAGTAAAATAATCATCATATCTTTCTCTTATACTATTAATTTCAAAATCATTAAGTTTAACTGATTGAATATATTTTCTAATTCTAAGTGCATTATTACTATTCAATATTATATTAAATACTTCTTCTCTACTAAGAATTTTTAATATAACCATACAAGTAGAAGCATAAACACCAACAGTATCAAATTGTTCATTTTCTAAATATTCATCACCACATTCAATGATTCCTGACGCTTCTACTTTTACTATAGTAAAATCATCTATCAATTCACTAGACTCTTTATTTGCAAATCTAAGAGTTTCTTCAGGGAAAATTGAAAAATGAAAACCATTTTTTGAATATTTAAGAGGTCCATTTAATTCATATTTCTTTCCTATTTCATATTTTTTATTATTTTTATTTGTTAAATTTTTATTTAATAATTTATATCCTATCATAATACTTATTTCGTAAATAAAATATATAGCATATATAATGTCATTAATATTAATACTATAATTCCATTAATTTCATCTTTCCTTCTTCCTTTATCTCCTATTCCAATTGCCATAGATATCAATATACCACCAATTAATCCACCTATGTGAGCAAATATATCTATTCCTGATACAACTAGCCCAAATAATAAATTTATAATAATTACCGGAACTATTTGTCCTCTTAATAAACCTTGTAGAGTTGCTCTATAATAATATGTAAAATATGCAATACTACCAAGCAATCCAAATATAGCACCAGATGCTCCCATACTTATAACATTTTCACCCATAAATACTCCAGAGAAAATACTTCCAAGTAATCCACTAACAAAATAAATAAATGCATATCTTAGCTTACCATAATATCTTTCCACTTGAGGACCCAATATATACAATGCATACATATTAAATAATAAATGAATTAAATTAACATGCATGAACATACTTGTTAATAATCTATAATATTGCCCATTTTGAACAAATATATAATTATTAGATAAATAATAACTTAAATCAATATTGGCATTTAACTGTAATGTGATAGTTAACAAAAACATAATAATATTTATTACTATTAATAAATATGTAAAAGTTGGTTTCTTTTTACTAAATATTTTTGCTAATTTCTTCTCATTTTTAATAGTTTTTTGATTCATATCATCTGTTAATTTAAAAAATTCAACTGGATCCATTTTTTCATTTAATATAGAATCTTTAACATGAGGAAAAAATTCACTAACAACTTTATTTTTCTTAAAATCAGAAATCTTATTTACTTTTATAGTTTCTATATTTTTAATATTTTTAGTGCCTTTAAAATTAACAGCTTCTCCTGTATCAAGCAATAAATTTAACATGCTCATTCTAAATGTAAAAGTATTCTTTTTAATGCTTTTCATAATAGTTTTAGCTTTATACATATCATTATTTAATTGTTCATTATTATGTATATAATTAATATTAATTCTTATTAATTGTAAATCCTTTTCCATATTTTCTAGCCAAATTTCGTTATTTAAACCATTTATTATTATAGGTTTATAATCTTCTTCAGTTACAAAATAATGTAATATTTTAAGAATAATATCATCTTTATTATTAATTTTTATATTCATTTTTCCTGCCTTTCTACAAATTAATTTTAATGTAATTTTATTTTACTATTAATCATAACATTAGTAAAGAGGTGATAATTATTAAAAATTATTTTAAAAACATAATTTTATTCATAATAATTCTATCTTTCTGGCTACTAAGTGGATTAATTTTTAAAGTTGATTCTTCATATTACAATTTATTAAAGCTACCTAGTTTTACATTAAATGGAAATATTATCGGAATAATATGGATAATAATTTATATTCTAGTTACTATTAGTATAATTCTTGTATCGAAGAAAACTAATATTTTAAAAAATAACGATTATTTTTATATTTTATTAATAAATTATATATCCAATCAATTATTTATGTATTTCTTCTTCTATTTAATGAGTCCATTTTTAGGTTTCTCAATCACAATAATAATATTATTATCAACTATATTTTTATTTATTGAAACAAAGAAAATATTTAATAAAGCATCTTATTTTTTAATACCATATTTATTATATGATATTTATGCATTTATATTAATGAGTACAATATATTTTATGAATTTTTAAAAATATTTAATATTTCATTAAATTCTTTTTCAGGTTTTACTGAAAACTCCATAAACTCATGTGTTATTGGATGATGAAACCCTAAATATTTAGCATGCAGCATTTGACCATAATCATTTATTGGTTTATAATTTCCATACACAGGATCATTAACAACAGGATGTCCGATATATTCCATATGAACCCTTATTTGATGAGTTCTACCCGTCTCTAATGACAATTCTAATAAAGTCGACTTATTATATCTTTCTAATACTACAAAATTAGTAATTGCTATTTTAGAATTATCAGCACACACACACATCTTTTTTCTATCAATTTTACTTCTTCCAATTGGAGCATTTATTTTTCCTTTAGAACTTTCAATTACACCATGTACTAAAGCAATATATTTTCTTTTAATTCTTTTATTAGCAAAATCATCGCTTAATATTTTATGTGCTTGATTAGATTTAGCTATAAGTAGTACTCCACTTGTATCTTTATCAATTCTATGTACTATTCCAGCCCTATCTGATCCGCCATCATCACTAAGATTTGTAGTGTGTCCCATTAATGCATTAACAAGAGTATGTTCATAATTACCATTACCAGGATGAACAACCATTCCACTTTTTTTGTTAACAACCATTATATCAGCATCTTCATATAATACATTTAATGGTATATCTTCTGCCTTTATTGCCATATCCTTCTTTAATTCATTAATTTCAATAATATCATCTGTCTTAATTAAATATCCACTTTTTACACATCTAGAATTCACCTTAATATTACCATTTTTTATATTTTGAGATATATAATTTCTACTTTCTTCTAAATTTTTAGTTAAGTATATATCTAACCTTGTTAAATTATCATTATTACTTACTTTTATTATTTTCATTTAACATCATCCTTAATTATTTTACAAATATACATAAGTATTCCAAAAGTTATAAATATATCAGCTATATTAAAAATAGGCATACTAACATTAAATATTTTAAAATATATAAAATCTACTACATAACCTAACTTTAATCTATCTATTAAATTACCAATCGCACCAGATATTATTAAAATAAAAGATAACACCATTAGTTTATCATTTATATGCATCTTTAATTCTTTTAATATATATATT
>CASFKI010000019.1:0-19072 GCA_949295285.1 uncultured bacterium | reverse complement strand
GCAGCCAATATCTTTTTAGTTTGTACCATAAACCATATTTTTTCAATTGAAGAAGTACTATTTTCAATAGTATGTACTCTTAAAATCAATTTAATTTTATTATATAAAGAAACTAAATTTTCCTCTGATAAATCAGTCTCTTCTATTTTTAAATTATTTAATTTATATTTATTTGATATTATTTGTGCTATATTTGCATCATCAAATATTTTAATGCCTTTAACAATTAAATTATTTGGATTCATAGAATACAAATCAAAATCATTGCTAATTTCTATTATTTTTTCATATTCATTCGTTTCATAGGCATTTTGAATATCTCTTTTTTTCAAATAATCAAAGCTATAATACAAATGTAATACTTCTTCTAATGTTGTGTCTTCAGTTATCATTTTATTAATTTTATCTCTATAAAATTCTACATCATATTTTGTAGTTAAATCCATCAATTCATTCACATAATGATCAGCTAATATTTTAGTTTTTTCTAATGCATTTTTGAATAACTTGTTAAATAAAGTATTTCCTTCGTGAAATATTAATCTATTACATTTATCCAAATTTTTTTCTTTTTTTATAATTTCATTAAATATTTCTTTACACTTATTAGAATTTTTATCAGTTATTAAATCTTTATATTGCTCTTTAAATAAAGAAAATAATGGAATAAATTTAATATAATTTTGATATTCTTCTATATTAAATTTTAATTTATCTAACACGTCACAAACTTTTTCCATCTCTTGTTTATCACTTAAATCTAAATCTTCAGGCAAAATTGAGGAAAATGCTTTTATCCTAACTTTATCATCTTTTTCATAATGATTAATATCAAACATACCTGATAAAGCAAGTTGAATTATCTTTCCAATAGTTTCTTCTTCTAATTCCTGTAATTTAGTATATTTGCTTTTTAGCTTTTCTTGACAATCATTATAACTAATAATATCATACTCTTTCATAGCCTTTTTTTGCAATGAAATAATATATTCATCAAACTTTTTTGAATTAACTCTAATTAATTTTTTAAAATTTAAACATATATGATTAATTAAATTTGGATTTTCCCAATAAATCTTTTCAAATATTTTAGATACTTTATCATATTTTTGTTCAACACCATATCTAACATCTAAAAAAGCACTCATATATTCATGAACATAAAGCGTAAATTTAAAATCTTCTGATTTTAAACGAATACCTATAGTTTCAAATTTATCTAAAAATGAATTAATTATATCATTTAAGGAATGAAAGTTAAATTTATTAAAATTTTGTATTTGAAAAAGTATCTCATCAAATCCTAATTTTTCAATATATGAATTAGTTGGATTTAATAAAAACTTAACTTGTTCTAACGCAATAACTTCTTCTTTAACTTTATCATATTCGATATTATCTTCTTTAATTTCAAAAGAATGACTTTTAACAATTAAATAATTTGTAATATTTTCTTTATAAATTTTATATTTTTCTTTTATTTCATCAATTGTTGTATTAACTTTTTTCTTATTAGTCTTTGTTTTTCTTGGCATACTAGTTATCATTGTAATTTTACTTGAAATATCTCTTGTTATGAAATCTAAAAAATTATTCATCTTCATCATTTTCCTTTTCTTCTTCTATTTTATTTTCATCAAGAAATTTTAAAAATTCGTCAATTTTTTCGTATGCCATTATTAATTCTCTTAATTCCAAATTAGATAAATCAAAATTTATTTTTTCCTCTTTATTTTTTTTCATTTAACCATTATCCTCCTTAATCATAACTTTCCCAACCATAAACATCTTTAACAAAATTCAAATTAATAGCAACTTCTGCACCTTCTGAATCCGTTTCAATATTATCAATATCCCCACCTTCTATCCAGACATATACTCTTGTTTTAGTAATGCCATGTGGAATTGTAAAAAGTGGTTCATCAAATTCATTTTCAGTTATTGTTTCTTGTAATGCAAAAGCAGTTGTATCTAGAGTTGGTGAGCCAGATATTGTATTTTCAATATCAGCATGATCTACACTAGTAATATTAGCATACGTTGGAAAATATTCACCATCAACCAATGTAATACCATATTTACTTGCTTTATCAATTGACATTTGTGTATGATTTTTACTATAAGGTTCAAAAATAATTGTTTGACATTGATGATTACATTGTATATTTTGAACTTGCGTAGGTGTAGCATCCATCGGAAGACTTCCTACTTTAACTATTCCAATTCTAAATGAATTAACTAATCCTTGCATTTGCTCAGAAAGTTCTTCTAACATAATAACGCCTGTATTATAATCAAAATATAGATTATCTGGTGTTGGAGATTCATTATTATCATTTTTAAAAAATAAATCAAATGCTAAAAATCCAGAATTTCTTTTTGGCTCTTCCTGAGAATAAAATCTAGTTTGTATATATGGATCTTCCTTTGTGAATAAATCAAAGTATTTAACCCCTGGGCTTCTATATATATCAAAAAAATAAGAATTTCTACTTTTATTACCTATTGTAGATACAGGAAATAGTCCATTAGTAGACCAAAAACTTTTATGATTTGGATAATTAACCGCAACATCATTAAATAGTATATCCTCAGATATTTCTAAGCTTTGTGCATAATTAACTGCATCAAAAGAAATTTCTAATCCTGCATTTTTAGCAACCAGCATATTAAATGTTGTAATTTTTACATTAAGTGTTGTAGAAAACCATGCATAAGTAGAAAAAATTAATAATATAGATAAAAACAATATACTTGTCAAAGTTAAATAAAACTTTTTCTTTGACATAGATTCTTTATTCTTCAATGTAGATTTTTTGTTTTTATTAATTTTAACATTTTTCTTTTTTACATTCTTCTTATTATCCATCTAAACACCTCTATATATGAAATGAAGAGTAATATACTAAATATTACTCTTCACCATATTATATAATTTAGTATTATTAAATACCAGCAGTTGGTGTTGTATCAACATCTTCACCAACATGATCAACATCAGCAGCAGTATATCTTTCCTTAGTAAATCCAAAGTTAATAGTTACTTCTTCACCTAAAGAAGCAAATTCGTAATTATCTATATCTTGTCCTTCTAAGTATACATAAACTCTAACCTTAGTTATACTATTTGGTGCTAATGACATAAATTGTGGTCTATCATTTCCTGTTTTAACTTTTTCAGTATCAGTAAAATAATCATAATCAACTAATTTATATTCATCTTTTACTCCATCTTCTGCATCCACAAAATCAGTATAACTTGTAATAGTATCATCATATTTATTAAATCCATCATACGTATCAACCATGTCATCTACTACTAATTCTTTATTTACTGCATATGTAGAAACTGCTTGATTTGTTGTAATTATTTCACATGTTCCTTCTTTATTATATCCATCAACATATATATCTTCTGCAATTCTTTCTTTACATGATACATTATAGTACTCAATTGCATTTTGAACATGAACAGAATCATTTGGTTCCCAAATTACAGCATCTCTACAAATTCCAGTAACTTGATCATCTCCAGCTCCACCACTAGTACAAGTAATACCTGTTATAGTAGCAGGATTTTCATTTGTAGAAATAACACGTCCAACTTGCATAAATGCTACTCTAATTGAATTTTCTATACCTGTACCAGCTACACCATTAGCACTAGTTGTAACAGCTGAATTTGTTGATAAAAATATAGCTTCTTCATTAAGAGGTTCATTATCAGTATAATATGCATCTTCTGAAATATTTTTAATAAATAAATCAAATGCTATATAACCGTCGCCTTGATTTAAACCGTCGTCTCCTTCTGTACTTTTATTATAATTATCAACTCTACTAGTTAATAATCTAAGTCCACCATAACCAGATGTTAAACTTGCTTTTTCAAACATAATCATTCTAGATGAAGTACTATCAGCTCTACCAACAGTTGAAATTGGTTTTAAGCCGGTAAATCCACTACCTTCATCCAAAATATTAGTATTTCCAGCATATTGATTAGCAGTGTTAACATCTAATGTATATTGCCAATTTTCACCATCCATTGAAATTAGTAATCCCTCAGTAGTTTCAACTTCAATTTCAAATTGTTGAATATCTACTGTTTGAATTCCAATGAACCATGCAAATGTTCCAACAGAAAGTACAATTGCAAATAAGGCACAAATTGTTATTAAATTAAATATTTTTCTATTTCTTTTTTTATTATTTGTTGCCATTGTCTCTCCTTTTTTTATTTTATAATATTGTTTTTATATTAATTTATTATGTTGCTTATTAATTACTTGGATCTTTATGATTGTCATAGATTACATCATCTGGTAATGTAGCAGTTCCGCTTGGATCATAATTAACATCTTGATCAAAGTATCTTTCCTTACTTAGGCTAAAATTAACTGCAATTTGTTTTCCTAATGATGCAAAATCATAATTATCTACATCTTGACCTTCTAAGTAAATATAAATTCTAACTTTAGTAACACTATTTGGTGCTAAAGAAATAAATTGTGGTCTATCATTTCCTCTTAAATTCTTTTCAGTATCTGTGAAATAATCTAATTTATACAATTTACCATTAGTTGGTGTACCTGCTATTGAAGCAGTATACCCATTATATTCTGCACCATCATAAACATTTACTTCATCAGTATAATTAATTGTTCCACCAACTACATAAGTTGGGTAATAAGTACCATCTTCTATAGTACCACAGGCATCACCATATGACGCTGAATCATCAATTGCTTTACCAGTTCTTGCTTTACATACATTATCATACCAATTAATTGCATTTTCAACGTGATCTGTGTCATTTGGTTCCCAAATTACAGCATCTCTTTTGTCGCAAATAGTTGTAACGCCTTCTGCTTCTTGGCAAGAAATAGCTTGCATTTGTTCAGCAGTAGCAGTTGATATAACACGACCTATTTGTGCAAATGCAACTCTAACTGAATTTTCAATACCAGTATTTTCCACACCAGCAGATCCAACTGTTACCATTGAGTCTGGTGATAAGAATACTGCTTCTTCATTTCTTTCATCATATTCAGTATAATATTCATCTCCAGATAAGTTTTTAATGAATAAATCAAATGCAACATATCCCGATCTTTCTTCATCAGTATTTTCTATAACACTTGACATTAATCTATAACCACCACCAGCTTGTGTTGGATCGATACTACTGCTTTCATATAATATCAATTTAGATGTATCTGGATTCATTTTTCCAAGAGTTGAAATAGGTTTTAAACCTTTACCACCCCAAGTATTTGTGTTACCATCATAAGTATCAAAATTATCTTTATTAATGGTTACTGAGTCAGAAAAGCTTGTACCATCTAAAGATAAAGATAAACCATCAATTGCTGCAACTGTAACATCAAATGGTGAAACATTAACTGTTTGCATACCAATAAACCATGCATAGGTTGATGTTGCTAAAAGAACAGTGAAAAGACCAGTTCCAACTATGAATCTTTTTACTCTTCTATCATGTTTGTCATTTTTCTTTGTCATTATTCGTTTCCTTTCTCCTTTTCATCAATAATTTGTGATTTAAAATCTAAATGAATTTTAAACTCACCACCCAAAATGTTATCTGTACATTCTGGATCACTTCCCTCAATCCACATCACTATTGTATATTTATTTATGTCGCCTGGATTAAAGTCTGCAACGTGCTCACGTGCAACTATTCTATCTGATAGAAAAGTAACTGTGTCTGACTCCGCAGTACCTTCTACAGATTCTTTAGCGTATGTGACATAATTACCATCATCAGTATAAACTCTAATTCTCACAGCTTCATCAACATTTTTTATTACATCATCAATTACTATTTCATAATAATAATCGCTTACCTCTTCACCTTCATTTTCAATATAGAAAGTATATGCAAGATAATTATCACCATTATGAGAACCTCCTACACTATCATGAAGATTATCAGGTAACCAATGCCCTGAAATATTGTCAAATGACTCTGGAGACTCAGCGTTTAACTCTGAACGATAAACCTTATAATTAACATCGTCATAAATTAATAATCCTTTATCAAAATATAAGTTTCTGTCTAGCGTTACGCTAAAATTTCCATTATTATAAAAAACACCTACTACAAAATATAAAATAAGAAAAAATAACAATAAAACAAGAATTGCAATTTTTAATATCTTTTTAAGATTTTTTTCATGCTTTAATTTTTCACTGCTTAATTTTACCCTTCCCATATTCTATATCCCTTCATATAGCTAATGGAAACATAACCATTGGCATATGGCTATATTTCGATATCTTTATAATATATTTAAATTATACTTTAAACATTAACATAAAGTCAATAAATTTGTCGAAATATGTAATAAAAAAATCATTTTGTTTTTATTGCTCTTTATTTCCTACAACAACCATTAAATGCACAATAATCACAATTTGATTTTTTAATATTAAATAAAATAATTACAATTATTATTAATATGAGAATAATTAAAATGTTAATATTATTTAAAACGTTATATATGAATATTGATAATAACCAAGCAAAAAATATTTGATAAAATATTAATAAAATAAAAATTTTTTTGTTTTTTAATTCTTTTTTTAATGCATAAAGGGATGAAATACAAGGTACACTAAATAAATTAAAAACAATAAAAGAATATGCGGAATAATTATTAAATACTGATAATATAAAATTATTATTAGATAATTCATTTATGATTGAAAGAGAACTTACGACTTGTTCTTTTGCAATTAAGCCTTGAATTATTGATATAGATGCTTCCCATGAATTAATACCTAATAATGGAACAAAAAACCATGAAATTTTTTTACCTATAAAAGCAATAATTGTTTCATTTAAAGAAACTCCATATTCAAATTTTAATGAAAATGATGATAAAAACCACACAATAATAGATGATAAAAATATTATAGTTCCAGCTCTTTTTATGAAAGAAAGGCTTCTATTATAAACATCCTTTAATACATATTTTATATCTATCATTTTATATTCCACTAACTCTTCTAAATAAAGATCATTATCATTTATTTTAAAATATTTTCTCATAATTATTGCTGAAATAATAATTACAAAAATAGATAGCAAATATAATGATATTATTATTAATACTTGATGTTCTTTATAAAAATAACTACTTAGCATTATTATAATTGGTAATTTAGCACTGCATGGTACGAAAGGGGTTAAAGCACAAGTCATATTTCTAATATTTTTATTTTCTATTGTTCTACAGCCAAGTATCCCAGGTACACTACATCCAAGTCCAATAATAAAAGGAACTATACTTTTACCATTAAGGCCTATTTTTCTAAATATATTATCAAATAATATTTCAATTCTAGACATATAACCACTTGACTCTAATATAGATAAACAAAAAAATAAAATCATTAATTGAGGCAGAAATGTTAAAACAGTTAAAACTCCTTTTACAATACCATTTATAAATAAACTTATAATAGCATCATTAACACCAATATTAACAAAAAAATTATTTAAAATATAACTAAAATTCTCAATAGACTTTTCTAAAATAATAGATAAATTATTTCCTACTAAATTAATAGATAAATAAAAAATAAAACTCATTATTAATATAAATATTGGAAATGATAAATATTTATTTAAAAATATTTTATCCAGTTTTTCGCTCATAGAAATATTATAATTATTTTTTTTATATACTTTTGATTTTATATTTTCGATGTATTTAAATCTTTGATATATTATTTCTTCGTATAAATTATTTTCATATCTAAAAGATAAACTATTTATAATACAATCTATTTCATTACTTTTATATATATTAAATCTATCTTCATTTTCAAGTAACTTAATACTTACAAACCTCTTATTATATACTTTATTATTAAGGCTATTTTGTATTTTATATATACTTTGTTCTATCTTATCATCATATATTTTATTTATTCTTTTAATTTTATTACTTTCAATTAATTTTAATAAATTATCAATTCCAATATTCTTAGATGCAGATATTTTAATAACACTAACTCCAAGTATATTACTAAGTATATTTTCATCAATTATAATTCCTTTTTTTAAAAGTAAATCATTCATATTTAATACAACTATTATATTAATATCCAACTCTAATAATTGTAATGTTAAGTTTAAACTTCTTTCTAAAATGTTACTATCAATAATATTAATTATTAAATCGATTTTATTATTTAATATATAATTTATTGTTACTTCCTCATCAGCGCCATAAGAATTTAATGAGTATATACCTGGTAAATCAATTATTTCATAATTAGTATTTTTTATATATCCACTTTTCTCATCCACACTAACTCCAGGATAGTTACCCACTTTACTATTAAATCCAGTAAGATTATTAAATAATGTTGTTTTACCACTATTTTGATTACCCAAAAGAGCTATTTTCAATTTATTATCTCCACCTTTATTTTACTAATCTCATTTAAATTTAATGTTAAATTATAATCTCTTAAAAAGATAGTTGTTAGATTGTTATTAAAATTTTTTCTTTTAACTATTACTTTAGTTCCTTTTGTTAAACCCATATCAAGTAAACGTTTTTTAAATTTTATATTTTCTTCTTCAATATTTTTAATAATAGATATTTGTCCTATTAAAACTTTATCTAAACTAATCATGATAATAATATGAAAATAAAACATAATTTATTCATAAAAAAACTATTAACAATTATATTGTTAATAGTTTGTTAATTATTCAATTTCGTGTAAACTATCAAAATCTATATTATAATATGGAACTTTCCAAAAATCATATGTTACTTCGGAGCCATTATTATTAATAGTGCTAATAGCATGATCTCCCTCATAACTCCAATAACCTCCAATATTATATATTTTTTCTTTATCCCAACCAAGCGCAACTAACATTTGTTTAGCGAAATTAGCATATCCACCAGCACCACACATTAAGAATATAGTTTTGTCTTTTGGAAAAATATATTCTAATATTTCCATAGATTCCTTATAATTAGCAATATATTCACCATTTTCTCCTAACCTAAATAATGTTTTACCTTCATATAAATTACTAACATTTTCATCTTTCTTTTGATCAATATATTCTTGTGGAAACTCAGTTAAATACGGATAAGGAATAACTTCAAATCCTTCAATAAAACCAGTTAATTCTCTTTCTCCTCCCTTATTTTCCCAAGTAGCTGTATCAACAAGTAATCTTAAATCCCTATATGCTACATCGCTTCTTCCTAGATAATTATCAATGGTTTTTTCATTGATATTTTTATCAATATCATATGTACCTCTTAATCCTTCACTTTTTTCTTGCTTTGGTAATGGTACTATTTCATTACTATTACTTGTAAAATTAAAACATAAGCTTATAACTAATCCTACAAACAATACTAATATTGTAATGATATAAATATAATTTTTTTTCATAATCTCTCCTCTCTAGATTAATTTTATTAAAATAACTTATATTAGGAAATAAAGAGTAAGTTGAAAATCTCAACTAATAGTTGATTTTATATAAAAATAGTTAATAAAAACTTTAAAAATTTTTCTTTCAAATTACTATCAACTTTTCCTAATACTATCCAACAAAGATGTGTAGTTCATATGATTAGAAATTCAGTTAAATATGTAAATTATAAATATTTAAAAACTTTTACAGCCGATTTAAAATTAATATATACTTCTAAGAAGGATACGAAAAACTACAAGAATTAAAAAAAATGGCAGGATAAATACGCATCATCATTTAAAATATGTGAATTAAATTGGGATGCTATATGTCCATTTTTCCAATTCTCTGAACCGATAAGAAAAATAATGTATACAACAAATACAACAGAATCTTTGGATAGATAATTTAAAAAATATACTAAAACTAAATTTGTTTTTACAACAGATATGTCCTTATTAAAATATTTATATTTATCAGTTAAAAATATTGATAAAAAATAAGATCAAACATGTAGAAACTGGGGGGGTCAATATTATCAGAATTATTTATCATGTTTGATAATAGAATTTAATTTTTTTGAAAAATATTTTATATATTATATTATTAATGTAATAAAAAAAGAAACTGTATAAGTTACAATTATCGTGAAAAGATATCATTTACACAGATTTCCTTACACACTCTTTTTAATTATTATGAGAATTTTTTTATATTCTAATAAGTACATTACATTCTTTCATTTATTTGTTATTCAAATTTTGTATTATAAGCATTACAAATATTATTATATAGAATATCTCGCTTTTATTTTTCATCAATATTTAATAAATCAAGTATCTTTATATACCTAGATACATCACTATATTCATCTGATACAGCAAAAAACAGTTCCATACATTATTTTTTTCTTTACATTAGGGTAAAGTTTAAAATATTTATTAATGATGTTTGATATTATAATATTTTGTTTTTCTCTTTGTTTAATATCTTCGCCATCATTGCAATCACTAAAACAAGTATAAATATTATCATACTTATTCCATAAATAAAATAGACTATCAAAATTAGGTCAATTTATGACTAGCAATAAAATTAACTTTTGGAAATTTTACTGCTAATTCTTCAATAAATTTAGCATCAGAATATTCAGAATATGAACTTTCACCGTTATCATCATAAATTTCACCACAATGAAATGTAACAGATAAATTATTCATATTTGCGAATTTTGCAACCTTAAATATTTTATCATCATTAGCATAATATTTTTGATAACGCAAATATATTTTTATTGCTATAATTCTTATAATTTAGTCCTAGATGCAACAATATTTTTTGTAACTAATTCTCTGTCTATTCTATTTTCATATTATTTTTTCTCATACTATTTATAATATAATACTTTCTATATTAAAAGATATTTAATTATTTATTGAGTTCAACCAATCAAATATTTCATTTAAGTTAGTAATTGATTTAACTTCTTTATTACCACTAATTCCATAATATAAAGCATTCCATCCATTTTTAATTGGATTTAAATAATCGCTACTTAGTGTATCTCCTATATGTAAAAATTCATTAGATTTATTTCCTAATATTTTTTCAATATATTTATAACTCTCTGAATCACTTTTTGTATATCCTAAATCATATGAATAAAATATATTATCAACTATTTCTTTAATATCATTTGGTAAATAGTTATCTAATAAACAACTACTATTTGAAAATAATATTACTTTATAACCTTTACTTTTTAATTTTTTTAATACTTCTATATCATCTAATGAAATTTTTTTTACTTCATTTGATTTAAATTTATTTTTAAAAAATTCATTTATGTCTTTATTGTTATCAATAGATAATTGATTACAAAACTCTGAAATTAAAGTCTCATATGTTCCTTTTGTTTTTTGAAATATATTTTTATAAACATTACGAACTTTTTCATAAGGTATTTTCGTAAGTTCTGCTAGAGCATGTAAATCATAATGAGACTCATTAGAATTATTATTTTTAATAAGTGTTCCGCCTATATCAAATGAAACAACTTTAATCATCATACTCCTCTTTAGCAAGTTTAATAACACCAGTAATAAATTCATTTTTACCTGCTGTATATTTTGGCCTTTCATTTGCATATTTAATAGCTAAATCTTCTTTTAAATCACAATATTTTTTTATGTATTTGGGATGCTCAATTAAATATCTTTTAAAATATACTAAATTATAATATGTATTACTCTTTGGTTCAACAAAATGAATATAATGTGTTCTTGAATCTTCGGGTCCTTTAGCAAAGAAATATCTGTCTGCTACTCCTTGCTGTCCCCTATTTGAATAATCATAATCTTTTAAAATATCTTCAATTTCAGTAATTTCATCCAAACTATTAATTACAACTAAAATATCTATTACTGGTTTTGCTTTAAGTCCTTCAATAGAAGTACTACCAACATGATGTATTTCTATTATCCTATCTTTTAATACTTCTTTTAATAATTTTTCTTCTTTTTTATAATCTTCCTTCCATGCTGAATTGTAGTTTTCCAATTCAACTATTCCTCTTTTTAATGCCATACTTTAAACTCCTTTCATATGCCTATCTATTAGACATAAATATTGTATCACATATAATCTTTATTAACAATTGAATAATTTATTTGTTATTTATAAACTCTATTTTAATATCAATCGTTTGCAAAAATCTTCACTTAATTTTTCACTTACATCTATACCTAATTGATCACTTGGAATATGAAAATCAGAACCAACAGTTTGTATTATTCCTAATTTTCTTGCAATACTATCATATTCATAAATTTTAGTCAAATTCATTTTACCATTAATAATTTCTATTCCTGATAAGCCATAATTCATAAGCCTTTTTAATTTTATTAATAAATCATCATTTGATAAATTCAATGTATTAGGATGAGCTAAAACCACTATTCCTCCACTTGAATCAATAAGTTCAATAATATCTATAGGACTTATTTTTTTATTTGGTATATAATATTTTTGTTTAACTCCAATTAATGTTTGATATGTTTCTAATATACCATTTGAATAACCTTTATACATTAAGTACATAACTATTTTTCTTTTATCTAAAGTATCATATTTAAGACCAATGCTTGTTAAATAATCATTAATTTGTTCTTTTGATATATCATATCCATCTTTTTGCATCATTTCTATAACTTCATAACATACTTTCTCATTGTATTTTTTTAACTTATCCATTACATAATTAATTTTATCTAACTTTTGCATACCATATCCTAATAAATGCATATTAGTAACTGATGAATTAAATTCAACACCTGAAATTATTGGTATATGATATTTTTGTTCTAATTCTAAATAGTCCTGAACAAAATCATGATCAGTAATTGATATTAAAGAACATCCACTAGCAACTGCTTTTTGTACTAACATCTCTGGTGTTAATAATCCATCAGATAAATTTGAATGCATATGTAAATCTATTTTTTTCATATAAACTTACCTCTACTAAATTATATATTTAATTAATTTCAATATTTCATTTGAATCAATTGAGTAAAACTGCATATCTTCATAAAATTGTAAAGTATTATCATGACTATCTGAACCTATTATCATTAATAAATTATTATTTTTTAATACTTTATCAAAGTTATTTATGTCCTTATATTCATTTCTTATATTTTTTTCTAATCCAATAATATTCTTTTCTTTCCTTATTGTATCACTTACTAATTCTAATTTAGATTCAGTTGGATGAGCCCATATTGTACAAAACTTCTTATTTATTTCATCAATTTTTAACTGTCCATATGAATTAACAGATAAACTACCACTACTAGGTTTATCCCACCAATCATCATCAACTTCTCTAACTGCTAACATTGATAGTAAAAAGCGGGAACTATAATCACTATTACCTTTAGTATATTTTTCGCGAAGTTTTTTATATCTATTTTTTTTATATATTTTCCTATCTTCATAACAATCTTTTTCATTATATTTTTCTAATAAATCTAATATATCAAAAGTTGTTATATTTTTTTCTTCAAACTTATCAATTAAATAAAAACACAAAGTATCATATTCTGGAACTAATTGATTATCAGTTAAATATTTTAAATATTCATCATATGAATATTTAATTTTATTCTTTTTAGTAATTTCTTTTATTGCTAAATTTTCATTTAATCTTTTAAATTGAATTTTACTTCTATTAAACATTGCTTTATAATTTATATCAACATTTTTTTGTATTTCCTCATCTTTTGGATTAACAAACAATTGTAATATATGACACTGATTACCATAATTTCTATTATCAGTAGTAAATTCAATACCAGGTACTATTAATGGCTTTGTAAAGCCTGATTTAACATATTCATAAATTTCATTATAAGCTTCAAGAGTATCATGATCAGTAATTGCAATAATATCAAACCCTAAATTTTTAGTACTTTGTAAAATTTGTTTGATGCTTTGTTTACCATCTGCACTATAATTAGAATGAATGTGTAAATCAATATGTAGTTTTTCTTTTTCTTTACATAATTTTTTCATTTCATTTTTTAATTCCTTTAAATAATTTTCCCAAAACTCATAATTATTCATTTTTTATTTCCTCCTTAATACTTTATTATTTTTTTTTAATCATATTCTCCGCTATTATTATTATATCATCTATAGATAAACCATTAGCACTTAAATTATTAAATAAATTCCCAAAACCCGCTATCCCATCTTCATATCCTCTAATATTAAATGAACAATTCCTATCATATAATAATGATTTTATAATATATGCATATCCGGAATACAAATATAATGTTGGTACATCTTTATTAAAATATCTTTTAAATTCAATATCATTTAAAGCATTTTTACTACTTAGATCTAATATTTTAGGATTAGTAATATAGTTAATTTTAACTTTAACACCATTATTTATCAAATGCTTACCAACTTCAAATATTACATCCAGCATATAGTCTCCAGTAGCACATAAAATAATATCCGGATTATCACATTCAATTAATGTATCCATTCTTATATTCGCATCTTCAATAGTTTGATAAATTTTTCTATGTCTTTTTGATACTGTTATAACATTAATTTGATTTTTAGTATTTGCTATATATTCCAAACATTTTAATAAATTATTTTTATCTTTTGGAAACAAAATATCATAATAATGATCATCTTTTCCTAATAAATTATTAACAAAATTAGGATTTTGATGTGAATATGTATTTTCGAAACAAGTTGATGTTAATATATAATTCATTGAATTTCTATCAATTTTATCTTTTAATTTATTGCTTTCTTTTAGTGATTTATAATATTGATCAACCATACTACTTATAATAGACATAAACCCTTCATATGCAATATAAAATCCTTGGTTTCCTGCTAAAATATATCCCTGATATAAGGCTTGTAATAAATTTTCATTTAATATTTCAATAGCATATCCACTCACTCCTGCTAATTTATTTGAATAAATTTCATCTGGTGAAAAAATAACCCCTTCATTTTCATTAAAATATTTTTTTAAATATTCCTCCAATTTCTTGTCTTGAGCTAATTTACTAAATTCCAAAATATTAATTTTATTTATATTTACTAATTTTCTTTGTGAATCTATTGGCTCAATTTTTTTAAAATATTCTAGCAAAAAGCCATCATTGTCAAAAAAATCAGTATCATACTTTAGTAAAAATTGTCTAAGTATATCAATTTTTTTACTTTTATCATAATTTTGAAGTGGATTTTTATGTGAGTTTACTGAATTTTCAAATTCTATTCCATCAACACTAGGAAGTGTATATCCCTTAAATGATTTTAATACTATTAAAGGATGCTTATCATCCATAATTTTATTTAAAGTTCTTTGAAATTTGTCGATACTTTCTGAAAGAGTAGAACACGTTCTTATATCTACAATATTAACGTCATATCCAAATGATTCAAAATATTTATACAATTCTTCATCTGTCTGATTTGATAAAAATGAATTAGAACTCATTTTTAGTCCATTAAGATTAATTATTGGTAATACTTTTGAAGATGAATCAATTATTTTATTTAATTGCCAAGAGGCAGATAAAGTTCCTGTTTCTGCCTCACCATCTCCAATAATACAAGGTATAATATCAGTATTACAATCAATTGAATATCCATACGCGACACCTAATGAATATCCTAATTCTCCTCCATTATAAATAGTTTGAGGGTATTGTGGATTAATTTCAGAACGAATGTTTAAACCAAAATTATTTATTAAATTATTTAATCCTTCTATATTTCTTGATAAATTAATATCTTTCTTTTCTAATGTTCCATCAAGCCACTTGTTCGTTATCAAAGAAGCACCGCTATGTCCAGTTCCAATAATTAGTTGACTCTTTAGTCCTTTTTCTTTAAAAAAATAATTTAAATTAGCTAAAATAAAATTTATTGACAAACTAGATCCTAAATGCCCAGGATTATATTCTTTTAAATTCTCTTTTGATACTTGTTTATAATTTGTAAACCGGTTAAAATACATCAAGTTAATTAATATTAAATTAGCTGTTTTAATGTAATTTTCTATAATGTTAGTATCTTCCTTTGGCATTTTCTTTCCTCCTTATCATCATCAAAATATAGACTTCTAAAATTCTCCCACAATTTAAAATTCAATTGCTTTCCTTTAAATATTTCATCTATTATTTCTCTAGCTTTTATATAATACTCTATACTTTTAGCATCTTCGCATCTATAATTTTCCTGAAAAGCATTATAATTTTGAAAAACTTGAACTATAGGAAATTTATTAATACTATCTTTAAAATAATTAAAATAATATTTTATAGTTTCTAAATCTTCTAAACCTAATATATATAAGAAGGTTGCTGTTATATTAAGTGATGAACTATATTCTAATAATTCTTTTGCTTTTGGTAATGTTAAACTTGATTTTTCGGGTTTCATATATTTTTCTCTATCGAGAAATTTTTCAATTGTTAAATATATACCAAAATTATTTATTTCTTCTTTTATTCTTTTAATTTTATCAAAATCTCTTAATTGAGATCCTATATAATTCAAACTACCATTATATCCCATTGATTTAAAAGCTTCATTTACTGTCATTAAATGTTCAATTAATTTATCTTCATTTTCAAAACATCCAGTACATAAAGTTACATTTTCAATTTTTTTCATAGATTCTATACCATTGTCTCTTAATAAATTTGTGAAGTATTCAACAATATTTTCTTTACTAGAAAAATCATATACATCTTCATCTGTCAAACTATAAGTTCCACAGAATTTGCATCCAACGCATTTACTTCTTGAATTCGAATTAAATGTAATTGCCTTTTTATTATTTCTAAAATATGTAGATAAACATGTGTCTTTTTCAAGTCCTTCAATAGTGCCAACTGGTATATTCTCTAAATATAAAATATTATCTTTCAAAGTAAAAGGAGATTGTTCGTAAGTATTCACACAAACCGCAAAATATGTACTTTTATCACTGCCTAATAGTTTAAGATTAAATCTTATTCTATTATCTTTAACATTATCTACAATAATACCATACCTATTTAATGCTATAGATAACACATTTTCTAAAGATAATCCATGTTGTACTGCAATTTTTTTAAAATATTCTATCATCTTTCTTTCCTCCTAAAGAAAAGACAACAAAACTTTATATTAGTTTTGTCGTCAAAAATCAAATAAAATTTGCAAAATTCAATTTTATATCATCTATTTCTAAACTGTAGCATCTACTTTTTAAACTTAACATATCTTCACTTCCTTATATACATAATAACATTAGAAATAAAATATGTATCATATCAATTTTTAATACTAACTATTAGTATTATTAATAGTAAATTTAATAATATCAATAAAATTCTTAATACTAGCATTATTTATATTTGATTTATATATAAGTGCTATATTATCTATTGGTATGTTTTTAAATTTATCAATTACAACAAAAGAACCATCATCTATTTCTTTTTGAACATATTTTTTATTAATATATCCTATTCCTATATTATTAGCAATTAACGCTTTTAATAAATTAGAATTTGGTAGTTCTACTTCAATATTATAATATATATTATTATCTATTAAATATTCTACAATTCTCCTTCTCTTTTCAGAACTATCAGGTAGTATCAATGGATAGCAATAATTACTATCACTCATGTTTTTTCTTTCTTTTAAATAAAACTCTCTTGAACAAACAAATGCATTTTCAACATCCAATAATTTTTCTACATTAATATTCTTTTCAAATTTATAAAACACTGGATAACGGCATACTACTATATCTAGTTCATCTTTTTTTAACAATTGAAATAACTCTGTTGTATTTGAAAAATTAAAAGACATTTTTATATTTTTATTATCTCTTTTAAATATGACAATAGGCTTGTCCATATAATTATCTGCTATAAACCTTGTGCATCCAATGTTTATTTCTTTTTTTTCAACACTTTCTTCCAAAATATCTATAATATTAATTATTTTAAAAAATAAATCTTTACCTTCCTTAGTTAATGTCAAGTTTCCAATATTTCGTTCAAATAATTTTACATTTAAAATATCTTCTAAATTTTTAATACTACTACTTAAAGCTGATTGGGAAATCATTGCATAATTACTAGCTTTAGTAAATCCACCATACTTAGCAACATAATAAAAGCTCCTATATAGATTTAAATTGATATCTAACTTGTTCATTATATACCTCCTATTTAATTACAACAATATATTATTAAGAACGATATTATTAAACTTGTTTTTTCTAAAACAAATTATATCACAAATATTAATTATTGTTTTAATTTTAAATGAAACAATAATTCTTCATCTATTTTCCATATTCCTAATTTACATTTTGCTTCTATTTTATTTTCCAATTCTTCTACATCTTCTAAAACCCAAGCAAATCTTCCTACACTGAAATTACCACAAATATATTGTTCTGGATATTTTTCTTTTATCATTTTTATATATTCTTCAGTCATTTCTATACAATCAACTAGTTTATATTTACATATTATTAAACCATAATTCATTTGATCATTGCCAATTATTTTTATTAATTCATCTCTTCCATCAATATGTTTGCCTATTTTTTCCTTACTAGCATGTATATATAATTCTCCTCTATAATGTGTTCTCCAACTTCTTGTTTCTATAAATTTCTTTTTATTTTATATTAAAGTAGCAAAAGGTTCTTTTATACTTAAAACTCTCATATTTATCATCACCTTAATTATAAAATATTTATAATATGATTTCATTTTGTTAATTTTTTATAATAATGCTAACTAAAAAAGCAATGTTTTTCATCGCTTCATCTTACTATATTTATAGATATTAATTTTATGTTTTATTTTATTATTTACTATTCTAGAAGCAATTTCGTTACCATATATTATTTTAAAACATTTTTTCGCTTGATCTAATGATTTAAATTCAAAATAGGTATTAATCGTATTATATAAAATAAACCCATTATTCAAAATCCAATCATTATAATCTGTTGTTCTGCTGTCTTTATCT
>CASFKI010000018.1:0-59827 GCA_949295285.1 uncultured bacterium | reverse complement strand
CATATATGATAGAATATATATCACTCACTCTTTTTTCTATTTTAAGTGTTTTATATTTAGATGTATTATATTTATTTAATATTTCTAATTTAAAATCTTTTTTAATTTTATTTAAATATTGTTGTCCTATATTAGAAAATCCTAATATTCTAATATATTCTAATTTTTTAGTTATAAGGTTTTCTTCTTTAGTAAAAGAACATAATATATGACATAACATTCTGCTTATTTTATTATAAGTGTATCTTTTTGCTTTAATATTAGTAATTAATTCTTCCAATGAGTTTGATATATAAATAGCTTTTTTTATTCTTGCTGATATTCCCTCATCAACGTCAACATATATTTCTAAATTATCTTCTGATATTATTTTATATTTTAAATATTCAAAGTATTTAGATTCTATTTTTTTATTATTTAATATTTTATATACATTATTTGGTACTTGATTAATAAAGTCTATATTATTTAATATTCTTTTTCTTACATTAGATGAAGATACTATTTTATCATTCAATTCATTATCATGATATGAATTAGTTCTTTTAATATTAAAAAATTTAATATTATATTTGTTTTTTATTATCTCTTTAATATAACTTAGCGCTAGTAAATCATTTGGAGTATTTATCTCATAGCCACATAAATCTTTTAATGAATTATTTAATGCAGTAGGATAGTTTATTCCCTTATCTAAGTATTCTTTAACTTTTATATCAAACTCTTTGTTATAAATCTGAGTATTAGCACATTTTAATAATTTATCGATATTATTTTCTTCACTTCCGAAACATAATTCATCAATTTTAAATTCGTTTAATATTTCTATCGCTTTACTTGCAAATATATCTGAACTTTGAGTAGAATATATATAAGGAAGTTCAATCACAATATCAACACCATTTTCAATAGCTATTTTGGTTTTATCAAATTTATTTATTATTGATAATTCACCTCTTTGAGTAAATGATGAAGACATGCATACAATTATAATACTATCATTGTATTTTTCTTTTATTTTATCTATTTGATATTTATGTCCATTGTGAAATGGATTGTATTCTGTAATTATTCCAATTATTTTTTTCATGTTAATTCCTCTTTATATAAAGTATATCAAAACATATAAAAATATTCTACTTTTTACAAAAAATACAAGAAAATATCTAATTATACTTGATATTTTTTCTATTTTGTGAGAAAATACTTTCGCGATGTGAAATATTATGTTTAGCTTGATAAATAAAGGAGGAAAAAAATGAAATTAAATATTACTTTATTTGGTGCTTTACCTTTTAGAAGAGTAAGTAAAACTGCTAAAAGACAAAGAAGAACTCATTTAAAGAAAACTGCTCCTACTATTACAACTTGCAGTAATTGCGGTGCGGTAACATCTCCACATAGAGCTTGTACTAAATGTGGTTATTACAAAGGAAAAGAAGCTATTAAAGTTAACAAAGAAGATACAAAGTAGTCAATCTGTAGGTTGACTTTTTTGTTGTAAAATTTTATTTGTTATTGCCAATTAATATATATAAATGGTAGAATATATATGGAGATGATTAAAGATGAATAAAGATGGATTTACATTGATGGAAATAATAATAGTAGTAGCAATTTTAGCAATATTGGCAGTAATAGCGACCCCTGCAGTAATTAAAATATATAATAATACAAAAATAAATATTGTTAAAGAACAAGAAAGAGATATTGAAGATGCTGCTAGAGTATTTAATGAGGATTTTTGCCATAATCCTATAAGTAATTTATATAGTAATTATTGTAAACCTGATCTTGATAAATCGGTTTTAAGAAAAAACAATGATACTTATTATATTTGTACTAATGATTTGGTGGAACTTAATTATATTGATCATTTTAATTTTAGTGGTAATAATTGTAGTGGCTTTGTTATATTTAATGAAGATGAAAATAATTATGAAGTTGATAAAACATATTTAAAGTGTGGAGATGCATATTTAACATATGAAGATGTATGTGAAAATGATGCTAGTTTGTGTCAAAAATATAATAGTATATTAGATAGTTGCAATATTTCTAAAGCAGAAGATGCACTTAATTGCATTGAAGATAGGGATTGTTAATGAGTAGTAAAGTTTATAAAGTAGTAGTGGAAGATGAAAATAATAATAAAAAAGATTTAATAGAATTTGCTATTGGAATAATAATATATGCAATTGTTCTTTTATTAGCTGAATTTATATTTAAAGGAATATATGTTGAAAATTTATTTTATGCTATAATAGCAGCTTTAATACTTAGTATGTTAAATTATTTTATTAAACCTTTTTTAATATTTTTAACATTACCACTTACAATAATGTCATTTGGAATAGCATATCCAATTGTTAATGTTATAATACTTAAAATATGTGATTTTTTAATGGGAAATTCGTTTAATATGGGCGGTATAATAAATACTTTTATAATTGCAATTTTTATTAGTATAATGAGAATATTTTTAGATAACATAGTAAAATCTTATTTTAGGAGGTAAAAATGGATCCTGTTTTATATACATTTAAAGGAATTGAAATCAGATGGTATAGTATATTAATTTTATTAGGAGTTGTTTTAGCATATTTTTTGATAATTACTGAAACTAAAAGACAAAAAATAAAAACCGATTTTATTTTTAATTTAGTTTTTTGGGGATTAATATTTGGAATAATTGGTGCAAGATTATATTATGTTGTATTTAATTTAGATTATTATTTTGAAAATCCTAGTAATATATACAAAATATGGGAAGGTGGTCTTGCTATTCATGGAGGGTTACTATTCGGTCTAATAACTGTTATTATATATTGTAAAAAATATAATGCTAATACTAAAAAAATACTAGATATTTTAGTACCGGGGGTATTATTAGCTCAATGCATTGGAAGATGGGGTAATTTTTTTAATTCTGAAGCATATGGTAGTATTGTTAGTTATGAAACTTTAGTTAATATAAAAATAATACCACAATTTATAATAGATAATATGTTAATTAATGGAGAATATCATTTGCCCATGTTTTATTTTGAATCTATTGCTTGTCTTATCGGTGTGATATTTATGTTAATATATAGAAGATATAGATATATAAAAAATGGCCAAATATTGAGTTTCTATTTAATATGGTATGGTATTGTTAGATTAATTATTGAATCATTTAGAACAGATAGTTTAATGCTAGCAGATTTTAAAATTGCTCAAGTAGTAAGCATTATTATGATTTTTATTGGTTTATATATAACAATAAGTCAAAAACAAAAACCAAAGCTAGAAGATCTATATAATAAGTATGATGAAGAAATAAAATTTTAGGGAGAAAAATATGTATGATTGTATAATAATTGGAATGGGTGCAGCTGGAATGAGTGCGGCTATTTATTCTAATAGAAGTAATTTAAAAACATTAATATTAGAAGAAAATATACCAGGTGGCATATTAAATAAAGTCTCTTTAATTGAAAATTATCCTGGATTTAAAAGTATTAGTGGATCAGATTTAGCATATTCAATGTTTGAACATATAAATAATGAAAAAATAGAATATAAAATTACTAAAGTATTGAATATTAAAAAAAACAAAGACTATTTTACAATTTATAGTACTAAAGGAGAATTTAATACTAAAGGAATAATTATAGCAATTGGAAGAAAGCTTAAGAAAAGTGGTTTATTAAATGAAGAAAAATTTTTAGGAAAAGGAATAAGTTATTGTGCTGTATGTGATGCAGCACTATATAAAAAGAAAAAAATTGTGGTTCTTGGTAGTAATAAGACAGCTATTGAAGAGGCACTATATTTAAGCAATTTTGCTAGTGAATTAATATTAATTGCTGATAAAAATATTATTTCTGATGATGAAATAAATAAATTAAAAGATAAAAATATTAAGATAATTGAAAATAAAAAAGTTACTAATTTTTTAGGAGAAAATTATTTAAATGGAGTAGAACTTGATAATAATGAAATTATATCATGTGATGGAGTGTTTATATATTATGGTTATTCCTCTGATACATCACTTATTAAAGAACTAAATATTACTGATGATAATGGATATATTATAGTTAATAATAATATGGAAACTAAAGAAACTATGATTTATGCGTGTGGTGATATAATTAAAAAAGATTTATATCAAGTTTCGACTGCTATAGCAGAAGGTGCAATTGCTGCAACTAATTTGAGTAAAATAATTAAAAATATTAAATAATGTGGAGTATGATATGCTAGTATATGGTAAAAATGTAGTAAATGAAATATTAAATAGCAATACAAAAATATATAAAGTATTTTTAGATAATAATTTTAAAGATAATAATATTTTAGATAAAATAAATAACAAACAATTAAAAAAGTTCCATCTTGATAAAAATACATTAAATAAAATGTGCAATAATTCAAATAATCAAGGTATAGCTTTGGATATTGAAGAATATAAATATTTGTCAATTGAAAATGTTATTAATGATAAAAATGCTAATTTTATAGTTATGTTAGATAGTATTGAAGATCCTCATAATTTTGGTGCAATTATAAGAACATGTGAGTGTGCAGGAGTAGATTATATACTTATACCAAAGAAAAGAAGTGTATCTGTTAATTCAACTGTATATAAAACTTCTAGTGGTGCTTTAAATAATGTTAAGATAGTGGAAGTATCTAACTTATTTAATACTATAAAAAAATTAAAAGATAATAATTATTGGGTTTATGGTGCTGATGCAAATGGAAAAGATTATAAGAACATTAAATATGATAGTAAAACTTGTCTTATAATTGGTAGTGAAGGACATGGATTAAAACAAATTGTAATGAATAATTGTGATGAAATTATATCTCTTCCAATGAAAGGAAAGGTTAATTCATTAAATGCTAGTGTTGCTTGTGGAATTTTGATATATGAAATTATGCAATATAAATAGGAGGGTTATGGAATATAAAGAAGTAAATGATAATGAACTTATATATTTATGTAATGAAAATAATGAAGATGCAGAAAACATGATAATTGAAAAATACAAACCATGTATTTTAAATATTTTAAAAGAGTATTTAAAAGAATATAATATTATTGGTATGGAAGTTGCAGATTTATATCAAGAAGGATTAATTGGATTAATACATGCAATTAAAACATATGATAGTAATATTGATGTGAAATTTTATACTTATGCTTGTGCTTGTATAAAAACAAGCATTATGAGTAGTATAAGACATACTTTTAGACAAAAAAATAGAATATTGAATAATTCATATTCATTAGATAAATTAATAGAAGATACAGGAAGTAGTTTTTATGATATAGTAAAGGATGATAGAAATGATCCAACTAAAATATTATTAGATAATGAAGAGAATATAAGCTTAATAAATGAAATAAAAAATAAATTAAGTAAAAATGAAAGAATAGTATTTGAATTAAAATTAAAATGTCTAAATAATCAAGAAATTGCACATTTAATTGATAAAGATAAAAAATATGTAGAAAATGTAATGTTTAGAATTAACAAAAAATATAGAAAATTATTTATTGTTGAATAGCAAATGACTATGAAATTAATTTATTTCATAGTTTTAATTTAATTATATATAAAAAACTGCATCATTAATTTACAATTTATATAACAGATGATATAATTTACTAAGAGGTATGTTATGTATGATTATATAAAAGGAATAGTTAGCAAAACACTTGCTAATTATGTTGTTATTGATTGTGGTGGAATTGGTTATAAAATATATACACCAAATCCATATAAATTTAAAGAGGGTAGTGAAAGTACTTTATATTTATATCACTTAGTAAGAGAAGATGAACAAACTTTATATGGTTTTAAAACTGAAGATGAAAGAGATGTATTTTTAAAGTTAATAAGTGTTAAAGGGCTTGGACCTAAAATGGCTATGCCAATACTAGCTACTGGTTCTTTAAATGGAATTATTGATGCTATTGATAGAGAAAATATATTATATTTAAAGAAGTTTCCTAAAATTGGAGAAAAACTTGCAAGACAAATTATTCTTGACTTAAAAGGAAAGTTAGCATCAGTTGAAAATCAAGAAGAGTCTAGTGATGAATTAGTATTAGCACTTGATTCTTTAGGCTATAAAAGTGCAGATATTAAAAGTATTCTTCCTAAAGTTGATAAAACACTAGCAATTGAACAACAAATTAAAGAAGCGTTAAAATTATTATTAAAGTGAGGTTTATTATGGTAATTGGAATTGATATGGATGATACTATTTGTTCTACTAATGAACGAATAATTATAGAAGCCGATAAGTATGATAAAGAGGTGTTAGGCGGTAGTGGTATAAAAGATATAAATGCTTATGAATTTACTGATATGATGGGTTGGCCTAAAGAAATGAAAGGTAAATTTTTTGCAGATAGATTAGAATATATTATGGATAATTCAGAAATAAAACCTGGAGCTAAAGAAGTTATTAATAAGTTGCATGATGAAGGAAATAAAATAATTATTATTTCTTTTAGAAAAGGAAAATATATTAAAGATCCTAATAAACTAACTAAAGATTGGTTAGAAAGACATGGTGTTTATTACGATAAAATATATACTGATACAGGAAGTAAAGTTGATGAGTGTATATCAAATAATGTAACTTTATTTATTGATGATAAAGAGTCACATTGTGAAGATGTTAGTAATGTAGGTATTGATGTAATATTATTTACTAATGCATACAATCATGATGAGAATAGATTTGTTAGAAAAGATAACTGGAATGATATATATAAATATATAAAGGAGAAATATAATGGATGAGAGAATTATAACAAATCATGAATTAGAAGCAGATACTTTTGAGAAAAATATAAGACCTGATTCTTTTGATGAATATATTGGACAAACAGATGTTAAAGAAAATATTAAAGTATTTGTTAAAGCAGCTAAATTAAGAAATACAAATTTAGATCATGTTTTGTTATATGGACCTCCTGGACTTGGAAAGACAACATTAGCTCATATTATTGCAAATGAGCTTGGAAGTAATATTAAAACTGCAAGTGGTCCAACTATAGAAAAAAGCGGTGATCTTGCGGCTATATTATCTACACTTGAACCAAATGATGTGTTATTTATTGATGAAATTCATAGGATTCCTAGATATATAGAAGAAATATTATATAGTGCAATGGAAGATTTTAAATTAGATATTATTATTGGAGGAGATGGACAAAGTAGAAATATTAAAATTGATTTGCCTCCATTTACATTAGTTGGAGCAACTACTCGTGCGGGAGATTTATCTAGTCCTCTTAGGGATAGATTTGGAATTGTATCTAAGCTTGAATTTTATAGTAATGATGAACTTGCGGCAATAGTAAAAAGAACAGCTAGAGTGCTGGATATTTTTATAGATGATAATGCTGCTTATGAAATTGCTATAAGAAGTAGAAAAACTCCTAGAATTGCAAATAGATTATTAAAAAGAGTTAGTGATTTTGCTTTAGTTGACGGAGATGGAACAATTAATTTAAATATAGTAAAAGAATCATTAAAAAGACTTAAAATAGACAATAATGGTCTTGATAATACAGATATTGAATATTTAAAAAGTATAATATATAAATTTAATGGTGGACCTGTTGGAATAGAATCTATCGCATCATCAATAGGAGAAGAAGCAACTACTATTGAAGATGTAATTGAGCCATTTTTATTGCAAGAAGGATATGTTAAAAGAACAAATAGAGGTAGAATAGTAACAGAAAAAACTTATAATCATTTTAATATATTTAAAAGTGAAAAAATAAATCAAAAGACATTATTTGATTATGTAGAATAATATTTCTACATGGAGGTGGAAATGATATTTTATGAAAAAAGAAGAAATAAATAATTATTTAAAATTGGGAATTAATAGAGCAATAAAATCTTTTAATCACTTTTTAGATTTGTTAGATATTGATGTAAGTTTATTTTCTCATTTATTTAATATTTCAATAAAAGTTGATTTTAATAATGATGTAATAAAAAAAAAATTAATGGTTATAAAGAAGAAGATAGTGTTATGGCAATTTATTGTGCTGCAATGCAAAATAGTGATGATGAAATATATATATCACAAGATTTTATTAATAAATTATTAATAGATTTAAATAATAATTATATCACAAGACAGGATGTAATTAATGAAATAGCAGTAACTATTGTCCATGAAATAATACATAGAAATAGAACTATAATATTAGATAATTCATTAAAAATAGATGATATGTATTTATATGATAAATATAATAAAATATTTGATAAAGATGAAATTGAAGATTATAAAAGGTTATTAGATGAGTCTATTAGTAGTGGATTTTATTATTTTTTTGATAGATATGTCCCTTTTAAATTAACATTTAAAAACAACAATTTATTAGATGTAGTTGCTTATGATAAAAGCAATAATACTTTTTGTATATATAATAATCAATTTTTTGGGAATGATAAAGAGAATAATATTGATTTATTTTTAGTTGGATTAGAACTAAATTCTGAAAATATAAATCATAAAAAAGATAATATAATTCCATATAAGAATGGGAATTACGAAGAAGATTATTTTTTTGGATCAGTATTTTATTATCATCAACAATATTTAAATGAAAGTTCTAAAGATAGAAATTATAGATTGAATAATATTGAATATTTAGAAGAAAATTTAGTAGAAGTAATAGCAAAATTAATTATATTTTGTAGAAAAGATAAAAAAATAAATTTAGATAAATTTTTAAAATTTTTAAATAAAAATGTAAATTCTGAAAAAATAACTGCCAAAATGATTAGTATGATGGGAATACCTATGATTAGATGGTTTATTTTATCTAGTTATGAAGATGAATATGATGATAAACTATACAAGGCATTTAATAATAAATATAATTTATTGTTAAAATATTTTAAAAAATTATCAGAAAATGAACATGATGAAAAAACATTGAATCGTATTGATAAAATATTAGAAGGAAAATTAAGAAAATAAAAAAATACTCTTAAAAGTATTTTTTTAATTTTTATACAACTCTTTTTTATAATTAGTAATTATATCATTCATAATAGAAATATAATCTTTATTTTCATTTTTTTCTTCATCATTTAATGTAAATAAATTATTTATTTCAATAGTAACAAGAGAATTGTCAGTAATTAACTTTTGTTGTCTTTCGTTAAATTCATCGCCTTCTAAATAGTATATATATTGAATACTTTTATTTAATATTAGTTTATTGGTATCTGAATAGGCTTTATCTATTTGCGTATTATCACTGTCTAAAGATATAACATTTATATTATATTTTGTTAAATAATTTAATACATTATTAGTAGTTAATATTGTATTATAATTACCATTTTTACCAATATTATATAATTGTACATCAAGCTCAGATACTTTTTCATTTAATTCTTTATATTTTTCCTCAATATCTTCTTTAATATAAGCATTTTCATTATAGTCAATTAGACTAGATTTAATGTTGCTGCATAACATTAAATAATTAGAAGGATCTAACCATATTCCTGAAATATCAGCATCATTTACCATTCCTTTAGTTGCATCTATTAGTTGTAAATTGTTATTTTTATTTAACAAATCTTTTGCTAAATAAGCCTCTCCAGCTAACCCTGAATATATAAATGTAGTTCCTTTAGAGTAATTATCTTTCATTTTTTCACTAACTTCATAGCTACTATCAGAACCCATAGGGTAAACACTTTCAACTTTAGCATAATCCGAATAAAGTTCACTCGCTGCATATTCGATAGGATACATGGTTGTATATAAATATTCATCATTGAAATTATATTCAAAATCACAACCACAAAGTAGTAAACATAAACTAATTATTATTATTTTTTTCATAATATTCACCTCTAATTACTGGATCATAGCCGAATTTACCAAATGGATGACACTTTAGTATTCTTTTTATTCCTTTAAAAATTCCTTTTAAACCATATATTTCTAAACACTCTTTCATATAATTACTACATGTTGGGTAGAATCTACATGCATTGTGTGAATGAAGAGGAGTAATTTGATATATATTTATTAATTTTATTAATGCTCTTGTCATATATTTATATTATATAATATTATATGTTAAAAATAAATATTTTCTTTAATTTTAATTATAGTATTAGTAAAGTAGGGAGGCTTTTTTTGAATAATTATAATAAACATTAAAAAAATTAAATATGAATAAATATAATCAAGTAACTTATTTATGCTTCGGTCCAACAGGACCAAGCGGAAATATAGGAGAAATGGGACCAACAGGACCAACAGGACCAAGTGGTAGTTCTAGTTTAAATCCTTTTGATTTATATATTAGTCCCTCGGCACTAGCAGGTGGAGATGGTAGTCAATTATACCCATTTCAAACAATTGAAGAAGCATTACAAGTTGCTAAGCCAGATAGTGTTATAACACTTTTAAGTGGTATTTATGAAATTACAAATCAAATTGTTTTAAATATATTTGGATTAACATTAAAAGCTAAAACAGGAGCATTAATTTTATTAAAATCACCTATTATACCTATTTTATGTAATAGTGATAATATTACTCTAGACGGACTTACAATAACTAGTGATATTCCTTATCCTGTCGAGTTTATACAAATTGCTAAAAATAATAATCAAATAATAAATTGTAATATTTATGGTCCAAATCAAATAGGGGATTCTTCTAATTGGATTGTTAATAGAGGATTTGTACCTCAGGTTAATGTTTCTAATTTATTAGTAAAAAATAATATTTTTCATACATTACGTCAACCATCATATTTAAATCCTAATTCTACTGGTACAATTATTAATAATGTAGTATATAACACAAGAGTATTTGTAGTAGATAGAGCAATTTTTTATTTTCTGGCAATTCGTGGGAGATTTTAGAAAATGCAGTAGATATAGCTTTGCTTGCTGGAACTAAAACAGGAGAACCATATGATCCACTTTCTGAATTAATTGCAAATAATAGTGATGCAAGTATTAGTGATCAAAGATAAAATTATATAGAAATATTATCATAAATGTGTTAAAATTATTTTGTGATTAAAAATGAAAGATATATATAAAAATTTTGGAATTGTCATAGAAAATACAAAATTATTAGAAATAGCATTAACTCACTCAAGTTATGCTAATGAGCACAATGTTGATAGTTACGAAAGACTTGAATATTTGGGAGATGCTACTCTTGAGATAGTTTGTAGTGAATATTTATATAAAAATACTAATTTTGTAGAAGGAAAAATGAGCAAACTTAGAAGTTTATATGTATGTGAAAACGCATTATATGAATACTCTAAAGATGTTAAATTAGCTAATTATATTAAAATTGGAAATGGAATTAATAAGCCAAACAAAACGATAATTGCTGATGTTTTTGAAGCTACAATGGCAGTTATTTACTTAGAAAAAGGTCTTGATGGAGTAAAAACTGTATTTAATAATTTGATAGTTCCATATATTAAAAGACAGGAAGACTTTTTAATGGATTATAAAACATTATTACAAGAAAGTGTTCAAACAGTTAGAAAAAGTGTTACATATAATTTAATTTCTGAAAGTGGGCCTGCTCATCATAAAACATTTAAAGTGGAAGTCATAATAGACGGTTTAGTTTATGGAATAGGAAAAGGATTAAGCAAAAAAGAAGCTGAACAAAATGCTGCTAAAGAAGCATATATGAAAAGAGCAAAATAAAAAAGTCAAAATAGGTTTATTGACTTTTTTATTTTTGATTTAATAGTTCTAAATATAAATTTATATTGAAATTATGTTCATTAATATCCTTATTTAGTAAAGTTTCTGTATCTATCATAAAAAAATTATAATTATTATTTTCATTTATTTCATCATCATCCCATGTAACATCTACATGTCTCCATTTATTGCCAAAATATACTACATTCCATATATGATTATCAGTAGTTACTTTAAAATTAGGTATATTTAATTCATCTAAAAATAAAGCAAATAAATCAGTATACCCACTACATACTGCTTTTCCAGTATTTAATGCTCCATATGCATTACTCGATGGGGAATCTGTATCAACTAAAGTATATTCTTCATCATAGGTAATATTTTTCAATATGTAGTCTTGTATTTTCATTAAATCTTGTAATTTAATATTATTCTTATCTATATTAAAAGTTTTTAAAATTTGTGATATTTTTAATTTTAAAACCATTATTTCTTCATCAGAATATAATTTTTCAATGTTTAATCTTATTTCTCCTGCAGTATTGGCGCTAGTATTATATTTTTTATATTGATTATATGTACTTACATAATTGTTAATAAGTGAAATATATTCATTATTATCAGCGAGTGTTAATACATCGTCATAACAATTTTTATATTCTTCTGGGCAATAAAATGAAAAATTTTCCCAACCATTATTTAAAACCGTATAATATATATTTTTTAAATCTTCTATATTTTTAGGTTCAAAGTTATTAGTAGTATTTACTGTTTGAAAATTATAAGATCTACTATTATATTTACTACTTGGTATATTAACTTGTTTTGCTTCAAATATATTTATTAAAGTTACAAATTTTTCTTTAAAATAGTTATAATCTTTTAAAAATATTGATAATAAAATACATAAAATCAAAATTAATACTATATCAAATAATATTCTTGTTCTATTCATATTCATCACCAAGTTAATTTTATAATAATTTTAAAAAAATTACAATTAAAAAAGTAGTTGTTACTACTTATTATTTACTATTTTATTTAATCTAGCTTTATATCTATCTCTAGTATTTGCTTTAATTACTCCTTTAGATGTAGCTAAGTCTATTTTTTTATTAGCTAAAAGAGCTAATGAAGCAGCTTCCTCTTTAGTCAATGCTTTTTCTACTTTTTTAATTGCAGTTTTCATTGATTGTTTAACTGTATTATTTTCAATAGTTTCTCTTTTTGTAATTAATACTCTTTTTTTAGCGCTTTTAATATTAGGCATTATTCCACCTCCCTTAAGACTTCTTTAATGATAGCAAATAAATTGCAAAAAATCAACAACCTAAACATGTATTTCGACATTTTTTTGATATTTTATTATATATAGTTATTATAAGGAGATGATTATGATAAGATTTATATTTAGAAATAGAATATTAAAAATAGTATTTATAAGCATAGTTTTTGCACTATTTTTATATTCATATTTTGCTTTGATTTTAAAAACAGATTTTAATGATTTTTTATCATATAGTTTGAATAATAGATTTAAAAATTATAATAATAATTACAATGTTTTATCTAAGATGGTGTATACATCATTAAACAAAATAGTAGATTTAAATGATAGTTTAATTAATTATGAAATAGATAAGCCAATAAATGATATATTAACTAATAATGTGTCGAATATAATAAATACTGATGATGAGATTATATATATTTATAATACACATGATACTGAGGGGTATAATCTTCCTTTCATAAGTGATTATTCTATTAAGCCAACAGTTAAGTTTGCATCATACATATTAAAAGATCATTTAAATAATTTAAATATTTCTTCTTATGTAGAAAATAATAGTATTTCTGAATATTTAAAGAAAAACAATTTAGGCTATTCTGATAGTTATGAGGCAAGTAGATATTATTTGAATAAATCAAGTGAAAATAAAAATTTTAAAATTTTTATTGATATACATAGAGATTCTGTTAAATATGATAAAACTTTATATGTAAAAGATAATAAAAAATATGCTAAAGTTTTATTTGTTCTTGCTAAAAAAAATAAGAATTATAATAATAATCTAAAATTTATAAATTATATTAATTCTAAATTGAATGAGAATTTTAATGGAATAAGTAGGGGAATATTAGAAAGAAATAATGTTATTTTTAATCAAGATATATCAAAAAATGCAATACTTTTAGAAGTTGGCGGTGTAGATAATACTATTGAAGAAGTAAATAATACTTTATTCATTATAGCTAATATATTAAAAGAATATATAAATGAAGGGTTGATTGATGAATAAAAAGAAATCTAAAAATTATTTTATTAAAATGTTTGTATTGTCTTTTGTATTTTTTTTAGTAGTTTATTTATCTAAAGAAGCAGGATATTATGAATATAAAAAATATACTAAAACTAGGCTCACTCAAGAAGCAATAATAAAATTTGAAAATGATGTTAACGAAGGAAAAGATGTATCAATTGAAGATTATATAATAGATAATTATGTGGATTATTCAAATACTTTTACTAACATAGGATATAATGTTGGAAGTTTTATTGAAAATATTATAAATAAGGGAATAAAAAAAACACTAGAAGTGTTAAAATCATTGTTTTATGAATAAATTGGCAGCAACTTTTGTATATGCTCTTGTAAGTGGGCCACTGCCAAGTAATATTCCACCGAAATAACGTATAACAATTATTATGTTATTATTTAGATTTTTTCTATGTATTAAATCTATAAGGCCTATAGTAGTACCACTTGGTTCCTTATCAGAGTAGTTTTTTTCTAAATTATTTAGTTTGTAAGCATAAACAATATGCTTTGCTTTTTTATGCTCTTTTTTTAAGGAATTCAATAATTCATTAATTTCTTCCAATGAATTAATTTCATATAATAATCCGATAAACTTAGATTTTTTAATTTCAATATAGCTTTTGCTTAACTTTTTCATAATTAGATTATATAGTATAATAGGTTATTTCTCAATATTATTTTAAAAAAATTGACTATTTGATATGTATATAGTATAATATATTCGTTTTTATGAATGAATAGGGAGGTTTATTATGGCTGATGAAAAGATGCATGATATTTTAGAAATACAAAAATATAAAATGATTAAATCAATTCATAGTGCTAATGGAAGATGTGAATTAGCATTATGTTTGCTATTTTTAGCAACCTCAACTATTTGTTATAATATAGATAGTGAAATGATAAAATATATGACAAGTATTACTAGTGCTAGTATTGGCTGTAACTTTGCATTTAAAAGTGGAAAATCTTTTCAAAAAGTAAGTGAATGTGAAGAAAGAATAAAAAAAATAATAGGAAATAAATATGAAAAATGATGAACATAAAATTGAAGATATAGAATATTGTAAAAATATGATAAGTGTACAAAAAACCACATTAGTATCAAATGCAACAGTATCTTTAATATTTTCTTGTGTTAGTGCAGGATCAATTAATTTAATTATGCATGGAAATAGTTCATTATTATTTTCATTGTTATCTATAATTGGATTTTATGGTGGTTTTAAACATTTTTCATATGTACAAGATGGAAGAAAAATAATAAAAGAATATAAAGAAAAATTACGTGAACTAAAAAAATAATTATATATATGAGGTATGACATTATGAATAGAATTGAAGAAATATATAAATATGAAGAAATGCTATATAAAAATAAATTGAAATATCATAGATTAGTAATTAGTACTATTATATGGAGTATTCTAGGATTAGAAATAGGTGTTGTTTCTTTACAAGATAAGAATATTATTGAAGGATTAATTACATCTTTAATACTCTTAGCAGGAGGTCAAACATATTCTACGATGATGGGTACTAAAGATGTAATAGAAAAAATAAATATTGAATTAAAAAAATTAAAAAAATAATTATCATTTAATAGGGGGTTAAAATGATTATTTATAAGAGTATGAATTTATTACAATTAATTATTAAAATAATCAAAACATTATTATGCATAATATTATCTTTATTTGCTATAGAATATTTATATTCATTTATAGAAATTAAATCTATTTTATTACTTATAATATCATTATTAGATATTATATTTGGTTGTAGTTTATATATTAGTATTATGGAAAATAGTAAAATAAAAAGGAGTTAGAATAATGAATGATATAGATATTTTAGATGTTGTTAAATTAGAAAATAATAAGAAATATGTTATAGCTTCTAAAGTAGAGAGAATGAATAAATGTTATTATCAATTATCTAATATTAATAATCCTAGAGATTCTATGGTTTGTTATAAAAAAGATAATCATTTAGTAGAAGTAAAAGATAAAGAATTAATATCAATATTAATCCCATTATTTATTAAAAATTTAAGTGATAAGATAAATGAAATATAGTTATTTGATAACTATATTTTTAATATATGATATAATGTAATAAACTAAGGAGCAGATATGATAGAGAAAGAATTAAGTGAAGTACCTAAAAAACCTGGTTGTTATCAAATGTATAATAGTGATAATGTTATTATATATGTAGGAAAAGCTAAAAATCTATTTAATCGTTTACATAGTTATTTTAAAACGACAGTAACTGGGAAAACTAAAAAAATGGTTAGTGAAATAAGTTATTTTAAGTATATAGTTACAGATAGTGAAACAGAAGCATTTGTGTTAGAATTGAATTTAATTAAGAAATATGATCCTAAATATAATATATTATTAAGAGATGATAAATCTTATCCATATATAGAACTTACAAATGAAAAATATCCAAGATTAATAGTTAAAAGAGAAATAAATGCTAATAAAAGAAAATCTAATTATTTTGGACCTTATCCAAATCAATTAGCAGCAAGAAAAATAGTTAATTTGTTAAATAGATTATATCCATTAAAAAAATGTGATATTATGCCTAAAAAAATATGCCTTTATTATCATATTGGACAGTGTCTTGGATATTGTGAAAATAAAGATGTTGAAATTAGAGACATGAAAGAAGAAATATTATCTATATTAAATGGTAATGATAAGTTATTAATTGATAAAATAAATGAAAAAATTAAAATAAATTCAGATAATTTAAATTTTGAGGTATGTAATGATCTAAAACTAGATTTGGAATATATTAAGCAAATATTTAGTAAACAGGATGTGGAATTAAAAGATAATTCTAATAGAGATATATTTAATTATTATTATAATAATTCTTATGTAAGTATAGTCATAATGTTTATTAGAAATGGTAAATTAGTTGGTATTAATAATAAAATAATACCAGTAATAAATGAAGTTAATGACACATTAGAGTATTATATTGTTTCTTTTTATAGAAAAAGTAATTTATTGCCAAAAGAAATAATTGTACCAAATGGGATAAATATTAATTTATTAAATGATGTGTTAGAAACAAAAATAATAAATGTTAAAAAAGGAAATAAAAAAAGATTGTTTGATATGGCGTATAATAATGCAAAAATATATTATGAAAAAGAAATTAAATTAATATATTCAAATGAACAATTAACTACAATTGCAAATAATGAATTAAAAGACTTATTACATTTAGATAAATTAAGCATTATTGAAGCATTTGATAATTCAAATTTGTTTGGTACTTTTAGTGTTTCTGGTATGGTTTGCTTTATAGATGGTGTTCCATCAAGAAAAAATTATAGAAAATTCAAATTAAGTTTTGATAAGAATGATGATGTTGCTTCTATGAAAGAAGTAATATATAGAAGATATTTTAGAGTTTTATCTGATGGATTAACTAAACCTGATTTAATAATAGTAGATGGTGGTATTAATCAAATAAATGCGTGTAAAAGTGTATTAAATGATCTAAATTTAGATATAAAAATTATAGGTGTTAAAAAAGATAATCATCATAGCCCAGAAGCTATTATTGATGCTGATACATATCTTCCAATTAATATTGATAAAAAATCCAATGTATTTAGATTATTAAGTAGAATAGATGAAGAGGTTCATAGATTTACCATCAATTATCATAAGGAAATAAGAAGTAAAGGCAGTATTTCAAGTATTCTTGATAATATAAGTGGTTTAGGAGGGGTAAGAAAGAAAAAATTGATTAAAAAATATGGCTCTGTTAGTAAAATAAAATCAGCTAGTATAGAAGATTTATCACAGATAGTTCCATATTCAGTGGCAAAAAACATAACTGAATATTTAAGGAGTATGGATAAATAAAAAATATAAATATTATTTCAGTATTAAGACATATTTGATATGTATGATAATATTGAGAAATACTCTTGTAATTGAAGTGTGAAAATTATTAAGTGAATTTTCAATAAATTTACTTGATGATTATGGTAAAACAATAAAAATTGCTAAACCATATTAAATAAAAGTTAAATTAATAAAATAGGAAGTTTTATATTTTTAATTTCTTTTATAAGCAAAAACTTTAGTATATTTTAATTGTGAATTTATAAATGTATTTATGTAATATAGTGATATTATGATAATTTTTTTAATAGTCAAACCAATATAAGGAAATGTTAAAAAAATATTCATATATGAATATTATTATAATTATATTTGTTATCTATTGACAAAATTAAAATTAAATAATATAATTTCATCGTAGGTATTGATGGGATTAGTAGGTTATTATATGATAACTGAAATAATTGTGACAACCCTGAGCTTAATCGTATTTCTGCGTTAATGATTAAAAGATAGAACATTGAATCTATGAAGTAAGATGGCACAGCGTACAAATACGCTCTTACATTAGATTCTTTTTTTGTTAGAAAGGAAGTATAAAGTGGCAAATAAATATAGAAGTGTATATTGTGGAAATGTTAATGAAAATTATGTTGGAAAAGAAATTAAATTAGCAGGATGGATAGAAAATATTCGTAATTTAGGTGGACTTGTTTTTATTACTTTAAGAGATGAAAAAGGAGTAGTACAACTTATATCTAATGATGTAGAAAATTTTTCTTCTCTTAATCGTGAGAGTACTGTTACTGTTAGTGGTATAGTAAAATTAAGAACGTCTGATATGATTAATAATAATATGAAAACTGGTAAGATTGAAGTTGAAATTAAAACTTTAGAAGTATTAGGTGATGTATATAAAACATTACCATTTGAGATAAAATCAAGTAAAACTTCAAGTGAAGAAACTAGACTTAAATATAGATATTTAGATTTAAGGAATAAAGAAGTTCATGATGGAATAAGATTTAGAACAGAAGTTATAGATTTTATTAGAAATACTATGAAAAGTATGGATTTTACAGAAATACAAACGCCAATTATAACAGCATCTAGTCCAGAAGGAGCAAGAGATTTTATTATTCCAAGTAGAAAATATAAAGGAAAGTTTTATGCTCTTCCTCAAGCACCACAGATATTTAAACAATTATTAATGTGTAGTGGGTTTGATAAGTATTTTCAAATAGCTCCTTGTTTTAGAGATGAGGATCCAAGAAGTGATAGATTATATGGAGAATTTTATCAACTTGATTTTGAAATGTCATTTGCAGATCAAGAGGATGTATTTGAGGTAGGCCAAAAAGTATTTTATAATGTATTTAAAAAGTTTGGTAATAAGCCAGTATCAAGTATACCATTTAGAAGAATTCCATATAAGGAGGCAATGGAAAAATTTGGTAGTGATAAACCCGATTTAAGAATTAATTTTGAAATAGTAAATATTACTGAAACTTTAAAAAATAATGAAAGTCCGGTATTTAAAGGAAAAGAAATTAAAGCAATGAAATTAGCATCATGTGATAAATCTAATTCATGGTTTAAAAAACTTGAAGAAGAATATAAAGATGATATTGTAAATTGTGTTGGATTTATTAAATTAGATGAAAATATTAGTGGATCTTTAGCTAAATTATTGAGTAAAGAGGAACTTGGTGATATAATTTATAATCTTAATGCAAGAGTTGGAAATGTTATTATTATAATATGTGGTAAAAAAGGAAATAAATTTGATAAAATATGTGGTAATCTTAGAATTAAATTAGGTAATGAATTAAATTTAATTGACAAAGATAAATATGAATTTTGTATTATAGTAGATTTTCCATTTTATGAATGGAATGAGGAAGAAAATAAATATGATTTTACTCATAATCCATTTAGTATGCCAAATGGTGGACTTGATGCATTATTAAATAAAAAGCCGGATGAAATAGTGGCATGCCAATATGATTTTGTATGTAATGGTTTAGAAATGGCAAGTGGAGGAGAAAGAAATTATAGTCCAGTTATATTGAAAAAAGCATTTGAGATAGCCGGCTATGATGAAAGTGTAGTTGAGAGTAAATTTCCATCATTATATCAAGCATTTCAATATGGTGCTCCACCACATGCAGGAATGGCTCCTGGAATTGATAGAATTTTGATGTTACTTAAAGATGAAGATAATATAAGAGAAATGGTAGCATTTCCAATGGCTGCTAATGGATCTGATGCATTAATGGGTTGTCCAAATGAAGTTTTCGAATATCAATTAAGAGAAACACATATCAAAATAAGAGAATAATTGGTGAGTAGATGACATATTCATTAATATATAAATTTAGAAAAAAAAATAACAAATTTGATAATTTAGATAACTTTGAAGTAATTAATGTAACGAAGGACAAACTATTAGACATTATAAATTCTTATTTAAGAAAAATAATATATTATTGTTCTATGGATGAATTTATTCAAAATAAAACAAATTTTAATATGAAAAAGTATCAAGAATATATACAAAATTTTAAAAATTTATTTGATGAAGGCAAATATAATATAAAAAATTCTATGAATATAGCATTTGAATATATTAAAAATCAATTAAACGATTGTAATATTTATGATGAAAATTTAGAAGAAGTGGGTGAAGACATTTTATCTTCAATTACAAAATTACGAGATAGTGAAAGTAATAATTATGATTATGTAGATAAATTTATAAATTATTTAAATAATCAAGTAGGTTATAATTTTAAATTAAGAAAGGAAAAATAGTATGGAAAGAGTTTATAGTGAACAAGAATTAGTAAGAAGAAACAAAGCAGAAAAATTAAAAGAACTTGGATTAGATCCATTTGGCAGCGCATTTGATAAAAAAGATTATGCTATTGATTTAAAAGAAAAATATAAAAATGTAGATCATGAGGCATTTGAAAATATGCAAGATACTGCTACAGTAGCAGGAAGAATAATGTTTATTAGAAAGATGGGTAAAGCATCATTCTTTTCAATAAAAGATAAAACAGGTTTGATACAAATATACATATCTATTAATGATATTGGCGAGGATGATTATAATTTATTTAAAAGTGCTGATATTGGAGATATTGTAGGTATACATGGTAAGATTATGAAAACTAAAACAGGAGAGTTGACAATTAAATGTTTAAAATATACTCATTTAGTTAAAGCATTAAAACCACTACCTGAGAAATTTCATGGACTTACAGATATTGAAGAAAGATATAGAAGACGTTATGTTGATTTGATAATGAATGATGAGGTTAGAAATGTTGCATTTACTAGACCCAAAATTATTCGTGAAATACAAAGATTTATGGATAATCGTGGGTTTGTTGAAGTTGAAACACCAGTTTTACAACCGTTATTGACAGGTGCTAGTGCAAGACCATTTATTACACACCATAATGCTCTTGATATGCCATTTTATTTAAGAATAGCACTGGAATTACCGCTTAAAAGATTATTAGTTGGTGGTCTTGAGGCTGTTTACGAGATAGGCCGTGCTTTTAGAAATGAAGGAGTTGATACTAAACATAATCCAGAGTTTACTTTAATGGAAGCATATCTTGCATATTCAAATTTAGATGGTATGATGGAAATGACTGAAAGTATGTTTAAATCTATAGCTAAGAATGTATTTAATAAATATGTATTTAATTGGTGTGGATATGAAATTAATCTTGAAAATAAATGGGAAAAGATTAGTATGATAGATGCTATAAAAAAATATTGTGATATTGATTTCAGTAAGCTTATGTCATTAGATGAAGCAAAAAAACTTGCTGAAGAGCACAATATTGAATTAGAAGATCATTTTGAAGTTGGACATATAATAAATGCTTTTTTTGAAAAATATGTAGAAGAGCATTTAATTCAACCAACATTCTTATATAATCATCCAGTAGAGATTAGTCCACTTACTAAAAAAGACCCAAACGATCCAAGATTTGTACAAAGATTCGAATTATTTATTGGTGGAAAAGAATTTGCTAATGCATATACCGAGTTAAATGATCCAATTGATCAACTTGAAAGATTCGAAATGCAATTAAAAGAAAAAAATTTAGGTAATGATGAGGCAAATGATATAGATATGGATTTTATTGAAGCTTTAGAATATGGTATGCCACCCGCTGGAGGGGTTGGATATGGTATTGATAGAATGTGTATGTTATTTACTGAACAAGATTCAATAAGAGATGTATTATTATTTCCTCATATGAAAGATAAAAAACAATAATTAGGAGAAATCATGAAAAAATATATAAAAGAATATATAAACGAAATAGAATCAAAGGATAAATTAAACCAAAATGAATTAAATGAATTATTAATTAAAATTAAATTTTTTTCTCATGAAAGATTGATTCATTTAATAATAATGTTATTTGTAGCATTATTTACTGTATTATTTCTAATATTATCTTATTTTAATAGTCTAATGTTTATAATTGCTATTATATTGATTATATTGTTAGTCTTTTATATTTTTCACTATTTCTTTTTAGAAAATAATGTTCAATATTTATATAAAATATATGATAGATTTAAAAAATAATATGATTTTATATATGTGAAATTATATCAAATTAGTTGATATAATTTCTTTTAATTTGTATAATTATTTTAAGGTGAGTAGTAAAGTGAAAGATAATAAACTTGTTAGATTTTTAAATGCAATAAATTTTAATATAGATGATAATAAATATTTTGAAAATGCCTGTATTAAAGAAGTCCTTTTGGTAAAAAAGTTAAATAAAATGACTATTTGCTTTGATATAGATAAAACTTTACCATTAAATGTTTTCGTTGAGTTGTGTAAAAAAGGAATAACATTAAATGGAGCAGAATCAGTTAGATACAAATTTAATATATTAGATAAATGTGATTATTTTAATGATTATTTTAATTACTATTTTGATATATTAATAAGTAAATGTCCTATGTTGAAATGCATAGATAAAGATAAGATTACAATAGAAAATAATAAAATAACATTTGAAGTATTAAATAGTGTTGAGGTTAATAAAATAGATTCTTTAAGTGATAAAATTAAAAATTTTTTAATGGATATGGGATTTAAAGATATAGAAGTTAGTGCTTATATAAATGAAGAAGATAGAAAAAAGTTTATGCAAAGTATTAAAATAGAAGATGAAATTAAAGCCGACAAAAACGAAACTAAGTTAATAAGGGGAAAAAATATTATTGGTGAAATAAGCCAAATAAAAAATTTAATTACTAATGAAAATAATATAATAATTGCTTGTGAAGTATTTGGTATAGATTCTAGAAAAACACAAAGTGGATGGTTTATCATTACTATTAAGTTAACTGATTATACTGATAGTATAATGGCTAATATATTTACTAAAGATGAAGCGGAATTTAATAATTTATTAAAGAATATAAAAATAGGTAGATGGTATAAATTTAGAGGAAATGTTAAATTTAATACAAGAAGTAATGATTATGAATATGGTATTAATGATATAGAAAATTACGATAAAAAGAAAGAAAATACTATTATAGATGATGCTGAGGTTAAAAGAGTTGAACTTCATACGCACACTATGATGAGTCAAATGGATGGGGTAGTTAAATTAGATTTATCGGCACATACATGTGAATTAATATCAAGAACAATTGATATGGGATACAAAGCGGTGGCAATAACTGACCATAATGCATGTCAAGCGTTTCCGATTTGTTATAATTTAATAAAAAACTACAATGCTAAGCAAACAGATTCAAGTAAAAGATTTAAAGGCATATTTGGATGCGAATTAACTTTAGTAGATGATACGGTTAACATAGTATATAATTCGAAGGATATTCCATTACAACATACCTTATATGTTGTATTTGATACAGAAACTACTGGATTTAATGCAGCCAGTGGAGATACAATGATTGAAATTGGAGCAGTTAAGATAAAAGATGGTGTCATTGTAGATACTTTTGATGAATTTATTAATCCTATGAGACATCTTAGTTCTAAAATTACTGAATTAACTGGTATAAATGATGATATGCTAAAAGATGCTGATGAGGAAAAAGAAGTAGTTAAAAGATTTATGAATTGGGTAGGAAATGCTCCTTTAGTTGCTCATAATGCTAAATTTGATATATCATTTTTGGATATGGCTATTAGAAGAAATAATTTAGGTATATTTAATAATTGTGTTATAGATACATTAGAGTTGTCGAGAAGTTTAGATCAAGGATTTGCAAGGCATAGTCTGTCTGCATTAGTTAAAAGATATGATGTTGAGTTTGATGAAGACTCACACCATAGAGCAGATTATGATGCCATGGGAACAGCATTAGTATTTGATAAGATGCTTAAAAAATTATTGGATAGAAATTTCGAAAGAATAACTGATTTAAGCAAATTGGTATCTAAAGAAGAAATACATAAATTTGGTAGAACATTTCATTTTAATGCAATTGCTTTAAATAGAAATGGACTTAAAAATTTATTTAAAATAGTTTCTCTTGCAAATACAACTTATTTATATAAAACTCCAAGAATTTTAAGAAGTAAATTAAATGAATTGAGAGATGGTCTTTTAATAGGTAGTGGTTGTTATGAATCAGAAGTATTTATTGAAGCAAGAAGCAAAGATAATGAAGAACTAACAAATATTATTAATTTTTATGATTATGTAGAAGTTCATCCGCCTGAGGTATATGATCATTTGATTCAAACTGGTGATTTTGCTAATGGATTAGAACTTAAAAGTCATATTGAAAAAATTATTTCTGCTACTAAAGAAGCTGGTAAAATAATTGTTGCTACTGGAGATGTACATCATTTTACAAGAGAAGATAAAATTTATAGAGAAATTATAGTTAATCAAAAAGTTCCAGGTGGTGGAAGACATCCACTTGCTAAAACATCTATTAAATCTATACCATCACAACACTTTAGAACGACTAAAGAAATGTTGAATGATTTTAGTTTTTTAGATAAAAATTTAGCGTACGAAATCGTTGTTACAAATACAAATAAAATAGCTGATATGGTTGAAGAATTTGAAGTAATTATGGATACTAAAGGAGTTCCATTTTCACCAAGGGTAAGAAGTGATGATGGAAAAAGTTATTTGGATTGTTCAAGAGTAGTTACAGATTTAGTATATCAAAGAGCAGCTTCATGGTATTCAGAAAACTTGCCACATAATATAGAAGAAAGAATATCTAAAGAATTATATGGAGATGCAATATATAAATATTGGGAAGATAAATTAACTAAAGAAAATCCTAATATGGATAAAAATAGTTTAATTGATGAAATATTTAAAAATCTTCATAATAGTATTTTAGAAGGATTCGATAAAGTAAAAGAATTATTAAGAGAATATGTATCTAGTAATTGGGATAATGATGTAGATAAAGAAATGAATGATGATAACATCAATAAAAAAATTAAAAAAACTCTAGGTGGAATTATTGGTGGTGGATTTGATCCAATATATTTAATTGCTCAAAGACTTGTTAAACATTCTAATGATGATGGTTACATAGTTGGTAGTAGAGGTAGTGTTGGTAGTAGTTTTGTTGCTACTATGATGGGAATTACAGAAGTAAATCCATTGCCAGCTCATTATAGATGTTTAAAATGCAAGCATAGTGAATTTAATGATGAAGAGGGTATTGCTCTTGGCATTAATTATTCTAGTGGTTTTGATTTACCTGATAAAAAATGTCCTGTTTGTGGAGAATTAATGAAAAAAGATGGACAAGATATGCCATTTGCAACTTTTCTAGGGTTTAATGCTGATAAAGTACCAGATATAGATCTTAATTTTTCAGATTTAAATCAAGCAAGTGCTCATGAGTATACAAAAGTATTATTTGGAGTAGATAATGTTTATAGAGCAGGTACTATTGGTACAGTTGCTGAAAAAACAGCATTTGGATTTGTTAAAGGCTATTTTGAAGATAGAGGAATATTTGATAAAAGGAGTTGTGAAATTGAAAGACTTGCAATTGGATGCACTGGTGTAAAGAGAACTACTGGTCAACATCCTGGTGGAATTGTAGTTGTTCCTGATTATAAAGAAGTATTTGACTTTACTCCATTTCAATATCCAGCAGATGATCCAAATTCTGCATGGAGAACAACACATTTTGATTATCACTCTTTAGAAGAAAATTTATTAAAATTAGATATTTTAGGGCATTCTGATCCAACCCAATTAAGATTAATACAAGATTTAAGTAAAACAAATGTATTAGATGTTCCATTAGATGATAAACAAACTATGAGTATATTCTCATCATTAGAAGCATTAAATGTAACTGAAGAACAAATAATGTGTCCTACTGGTACTCTTGGAATTCCCGAATTTGGTACACCATTTACCATAAGCATGGTTAATGAAACAAAACCAACAACATTCGCAGAACTAGTTAAAATATCTGGTTTATCTCATGGTACAGATGTATGGTTAGGCAATGCAAGAGATTTATGTACTCCTGATATTGATGGCAATATTAAAGTGCCTTTTAAAGAAGTTATTGGTTGTCGTGATGATATTATGGTATATTTAATGTACAAAGGATTAAAACCGATAAAAGCATTTAAAATAATGGAATTTGTTAGAAAAGGAAAAGCATCAAAAGATCTAACTACTTGGGCAGAACATAAAAAAACTATGCAAGATGCTGGTATTGAAGATTGGTTTATTGATTCTTGCCAAAAAATCAAATACATGTTTCCAAAAGCACATGCAGCAGCTTATGTAACTAGTGCATTTAGAATAGCTTGGTATAAAGTGCATATGCCAATATATTTTTATGCTTCTTGGTTTTCTACAAAGGCAACAGCATTTGATATTGAATCAATGATTAAAGGGTATGACGCAATTAAAGAAAGACTTATTGAAATTAAAAATAAAGGTTATGATGCTACTAATAAAGAAAGTGGTATCTCTGAATGTTTAAATGTTGCACTTGAAATGGCGGCTAGAGGAATTAAAGTAAGTAATTTTGATTTGTACAAGAGTAAAAGTAATACATTTGATGTTCTAGATGATAATACATTAATTCCACCATTTATTACAATAGATGGCTTGGGTGAGACAGTAGCACAAAATATAGAAATAGAAGCTAAAAAAGGAAAATTTATAAGTGTTGAAGATTTCCAAAATAGATGTAAAGTATCGCAAACTTTAGTAGATAAATTAAGAACTTTAGGTTTATTTGATAATATGCCAGAAAGTTCACAATTATCATTATTTGATTTTGAGGTGTAGTATGAGAGTAGTGGTTTTATCTAGCAGTAGTGCTGGAAATTCTACATTTATTGAATTTAATAATATAAGATTTTTAATAGATGCGGGATTAGGTTTTAATGATATTAAAAATAAATTATCAGAAATAAATGTAAAACCAGAAACAATAAATTTTATTGTCGTAACACATGCTCATAGTGATCATGTAAGAAGCATTCATTCTTTTAATAGAATATATGGTACTAAAATATATATATCGAAGGGGACATTTGAAGAATATTCTAAAAAAAGTATGCTTAAAAATTATGAATTTATTGATAACATTGTAAATATAGATGGTATAGAAGTAACTAAAATACCAATATCACATGATAAAAGAGGCTATGGTTATGTATTTGAAAAAAATAATGAATCAGTTTGTTATATGGCAGATACTGGAATGATAAATTATAAATATCATGAATTATTTAAGAATAAGAATGTATATTTATTTGAAAGTAATCATGATGTAGAAATGGAAATGAATGGTACAAAAGATGAAATGACTAAAATTAGAAATATTGGAGATATGGGTCATTTATCTAATGAAGATTGTGCTAAATATTTAAATTTATTTATTGGAAATAATACAAAAGCAATAATATTAATTCATATTAGTGAACATGATAATACCATTGAACTTGCATATAATGTAAATAGAAATAATATTAGAAAAGATATACCAATATATTTGTCTTATAAAAATAAAATAAGTGAAGAAATAATTATATAGTTATTTCTTTTTTATTTTGTTTACTAATTAATGCTATCCGTGGTACAATAATTATGGTGGATTTAACATGTATAGAAAAACGTATATTGAAGTTGATTTAGATAATTTATCTAATAATGTTAAAAATATAATTAATAAATTTAATAATTATAAGTATTATATTGCTATGGTAAAGGCAAATGCATATAATCATGGTATGTATATTATTAATGATCTTATTAATAGTGGAATTAATTATTTAGCAGTTTCATCCTTAGATGAAGCTATATTAATTAGAAAATATAATAAGAATATTCCTATTTTATGTAGTGAAATAATAGATTTAGAATATCTAGATACTATTATTGATAATAATGTGACTATTAGTGTGTGTGATATAAATTACACTAAAAAATTAGTCGATAAAGTTAAAAGTGATAAAATAAAAGTTCATATTAAAATAGATAGTGGTATGAATAGATTAGGAGTTAGTAAAAAACATGAATTTAATGAAATATATAAATTACTATTAGAAAATAATAACTTATATTTAGAAGGATTATATACTCATTTTGCTACTCCTGGTGTTAGTGATAATTTTTATGACATTCAAGTAGAACGCTTTAAAGATATAGTTTCTGATATTGATTTAAATACTATAGATATTATACATATGAGTAGTAGTTTTATATTATTTGCCCATCCTAAATTATCCTTTGCTAATGGATGTAGAATAGGTACTGCTATATATGGATATGATATTTCTTTAAAATCATTAAATAATAGTCCATTAAATATATTAAAAAAAATTAGAACTAACTATTTAATAAAAAAATATAATATAAGTAAAACTATTAAAGACATTGATGTTGACTTGAAAAAATGCTTTAAAATAAAAACTAATATTATGCAAATTAAAAACATTAAAAAAGGTGATAAAGTAGGATATGGATTATTATATGAAGCAAAATATGATCAAAGAATAGCCATTCTTCCAATTGGATATGATGATGGTATTGGAATTAATCATAAAGATAGATATGTTTTAATCAATAATAAAAGATATAACGTAATTGGTGAAATATCTATGTGTATGATGTGTATAGAAATAGATAATAGTGTTAAAATTAATGATATAGTAACAATAGTGGGAGATGATATAACTCTTGGATATATAGCAAGATTAAATAATACATCTTTTCATAATACACTTATAAATATAGGCAAACTATTACCAAGAGTATATATAAAAAATAATAAGATTATTTATAAGGAGGATTATTATGGCTCTTAGAAATGTTATGATAGCAAAAATTAAAGCTATTAATTATGAAAAATTAGATAAATTAGCAAGTGATATTGCAATACGTAATAATAAAAGTAAATTATATGTTAAACTTGATATGATTAAAAATTTTTTACAGTATGGTATTGGATATACTGATTATTTAAAAGGTGATTATATTAATTTAACTAAAGAGCAAAAGAAAACTTTTGTAACAACTAAATCATATTATAAATTATTAAAATATTTAAATAAATCTACATATTTATCAACTATGTCAGATAAATTAGTATTTAATAAAATATTTAAAGATTTTTTAGGAAGAGAGTTTATTGATTTAAGAAGTACAACTTTAGAAGAATTTACTAAATTTATTAAGAATAAAAAAGTTATATTTGCAAAACCACCTACTGATTTTGGGGGGCATGGAATTGAGAAAATAGTACTTAAAGATGTTAAAAATATTGAAAATTTATATAAAGAATTAAAGAAGAAAAAATTAAATTTAATTGAAGAAGAAATTGTACAGCATGAAGAATTAAACAAATTAAATCCATATGCAGTCAACTCCTTTAGAGTAGTTACTTTAGTTAAAAATAATAAAGCATATATTATTGGAAATGCTCTTAGAATAAATATTGATGATTCAATTGCAATTGGATGTTCTGATGCATATATGAGGCTTAGTGAAGATGGTAAAATATCAAGTAGAGTAGTTGATGATGTAGCTAATATATATGAGGAACACCCTATTAAAAAAATCAAGTTTAATACTGTAGAAGTTCCATATGTAAAAGAAGCTTATGAGATGGCTTTAAAGGCAGCTATGGTTGTACCTGAAGTAAGATATGTTGGGTGGGATATCGCTATTACTAAAGATGGTCCTGTTATTATGGAGGGAAATGAATATCCTAGTTATGGATTAGTTCAATTTTATTTATTTAATGATGAGCATGAAGGACATTTAAAAATTATATCTAAAATATTAGGTGATGAGATGGAAAAGATAGATCTATGAAAAAGGTAAATAAAAGAAAGTTAATTACAAATAGTTTTATAGAAGGAACTATTATTACCTCTATATTACTAATAATTATAAAAATATTAGGTGCGGTTTATGTAATTCCATTTTATAAAATTATAGGTGAGTCTGGTGGTACTTTATATAGTTATGCTTATAGTGTATATAATTTGTTTTTAAATATTTCAACTGCAGGAATACCTATAGCAATGAGTATGATTATAAGTGAATATATAGCTTTAAATATGTTTGATGCTAAAGAACGAGCATATAAACAAGGTAAAAAAATAATTGGTATACTTGCAATAATAAGTTTTATATTGGTGTTTTTTGGTTCTAGTATAATAGCTAAGTTTTTATTATCTGATGTTGCTGGTGGACACACTATAAAAGAAGTATCTAATGTTATTAAAGCAATTTCTCCATGTTTACTTATTATTCCATTTTTAAGTGTATTAAGAGGTTACATGCAAGGACATAAGTTTGTTGTTCCTACTTCTATAGCTCAAGTAATTGAACAAATAGTAAGAATTTTTTTTGTCTTAGTAGGCTCATTTATATCAATTAAATTATTAAAGATGGACATCCCAAGTGGAGTTTCAATAGCACTTTTAGGTACTTTTTTTGGAGGTATAACTGCATATATTTATTTAAGATTAAAAGTTAAAAATAATGCTGAAGCTTTTGAAAAACAAGATAAAAGAGATCCCACAAGTAATAAATCAATAATAAATAAAATAATTAAATATGCAACCCCAATTGTATTAATAGCTATAACGGATAATATTTATACTCTTGTAGATATTAAATTAATAATTAAAGGACTTAATATGATAGGTTTTACTGCAATGGAAAGTGAAATAGTATCTGGAATAGTTGCGACTTGGGCGCCAAAAATTTGTACTATTATTATTACTATTTCTATGGCACTTACTACTAATATAATTCCACATATAACATCTAATTTTATTAAAAAAGATATGAAAGCAGTGAATTATAGAATAAATCAAGCATTATCTACTATGCTAATAATTACTATTCCTATGTCTGTATTATTAATTCTATTATCTAAAGAAACATATTTTATATTTTATGGAGCTAGCGAATATGGATATATGATATTAAAATTTTCTAGTATTAGTCATATTTTTTTAGGAATATGGAGTGTTCTTAGTGTAACATTACAAAGTATGAAAAAGTTTAAACAAATATATATATATTCAATAATAGGACTTATCTTAAATGCATTACTTGATATACCATTAATATTATTATTTAATAAGATAGGACTTCCATCATATGTAGCGACAGTAATAGCTACTTGTATTGGATATTTATCTTCTATAGTTCTAGCTATTAGATATTTAAAATTAGAAATGAAAATAAATTATTCAAATACAATTATTTTATTAAGAAAATTAATATTACCATGTATATTAATAATAATACCAATCATAATAATCAAATATTATATAAATGTAGAACTTAATGTTATCACATCATTAATATCATTATTTATATATGGTATGTATGGTATTATTATATATTTGGTAATGATGTATAAAAATGGATGTTTATCCTCTGTTTTTTCTGAGGAATTTATAAATAAAGTATTAGTTAAATTACATTTGAAAAATAACAATTATTAATAAAATAGAGAAAATAATATTCTCTGTTTTTTAGTACATTTATAGTACTAAATTAAACAAAAAAGATATTTATAATTAAATATTAAGAAATAAATTTTAATAGAAGATATATGATGATATAATTTATATCTTTTTTTTATCTATAAAAATTGATATAATTTTAGTTAAGGAAGTGTAGTATGATAGAAAATTTTGTACCTGATATTTATGAAAAAAGTATTTACTATATAAATTATGAAAAATTATATAAAAAGGGTATTAGGTGTATACTATTTGATGTAGATAATACAATAACACCTAGTCATGTAAACAAACCAACTAAAAAATTAAAAAGATTGTTTGATACATTAAAAGATATGGGATTTAAATTAATAATTGTATCAAATGCTCCTAAATATAGAGTAGAACCATTTAAAAACGAATTGTGTGTAGATGCTTGTGCTTTTTCGTTAAAACCAAATAAAAATAAATATATTAGAATTATGAATAAGTTTAAATATAAATCATCTGAAATAGCAGCGGTAGGAGATCAATTATTAACAGATATATATGGTGCTAATAAATTAGATATAACTAGTATATTAGTAAATCCGCTATCTTCAAGAGACTATAGTATTACAATTATTAATAGAATAATTGAGAAGTTTATATATGATAGATTAAATAAAAAAGATTTATTAATAAGGGGAAAATATTATGAATAAAAAGAAATGCATAGGTTGTGGGTGTACTTTGCAATATGATAATGTAAATAAAGAGGGATTTATTAAACTAAGTATGTATGATAAGGCATCATATTGTGAAAGGTGTTTTAAAATTATTCACTATGGTGAATATAGTGTTTTAGACAAAAAGATAGACACTGATGGAATTATTAGGAATATAAATAGCGATAATCTTTCTAGTGTTGCTTTTTTAGTTGATGCATTAAATATAAATGAAAATGTTAAAAAATATATAAATAGATTTAAAAATAATAAATATATATTAATTACTAAAAAAGATATATTACCTAAGAGTATTAAAGAAAAAAAATTGATTGAATATGTTAAAAATAATATATGTAATACTGATAAGATAATGTGCATTAGTTCAGTTAAAAATTATCATATGGATGAATTCTTAGAATTAATGAGAAAAGATAATGTAAGAAGATTATATATAGTTGGATTTACAAATAGTGGTAAAAGTACTTTTATAAATCATTTACTTACTAGTAATTTAAAAGTACCAACTATTACAACTAGTTTTGTGCCAAATACAACTGCATCTTATATAACAATTAAATTAACTAATAAATTTACAGTTGTTGATACACCCGGTTTTATAGATAACAATGCTATATATAATTTTATAGAATATAAAAAAACTATTAAATTTTATCCTAAAAAAGAAATTAAAGTTAAAACATTTCAAGTTAGAAGTTTTTATTCAATAGTAATAAATGATATATTAAGAATTGAAAATATATCTAATAAGTTTAATAGTTTTAGTTTTTATATGAGTGATAAATTAAGATATGAAAAAATTAAAAGTAAAAATGATAAATTAAGAATATTACAAAATATAAATATAGATATAAATGAACCAACTGATATATTGATTAATGGGCTTGGATTTATTAGAATTAGTAGAGTTGGTAGTGTTAAATTATATGTTTTAGATAGTAAATTAGTTAGTATAAGAAAGAGTATGATTTAAATGAATAAAATTAGTGTTATGTCTGAAAATTTAGCAAATAAAATTGCAGCAGGAGAAGTTGTTGAGAGAATTGCTAATGTAGTTAAAGAATTAGTTGAAAATAGTATTGATGCTCAAAGTAAAAATATTAAAATAGAACTGCTAGAATCTGGAATTAAATTAATTAAAGTTGTTGATGATGGATGTGGTATGTCTTATGAGGATGCTAAATTATGTTTTAGTAGGCATGCTACTAGTAAAATACATAATGAAAATGATTTATTTTTTATTTCTACTCTTGGATTTAGAGGTGAAGCATTAGCAGCTATTAGTAGTGTTTCTAATATAATTTTAGATACATATGATTCAAATGAATCAACTAAAATAAATATTAAATTTGGTAATATTATTAATGAAGAAGTAGGTAGTTTAAAAATAGGAACTACTATTGAAGTAAGAGAATTGTTTTACAATACACCAGCAAGACTTAAATTTATGAAAAGTTTAAATACTGAATTATTTCATTGCATTGACTTTATCGAAAAAATTGCTTTATCTCATCCCAATATATCATTTACTTTAATAAATGATAATAAAGAGTTAATTAAAACTAGTGGTAGTAATGATTTATATAAAACAATACATGAAATATTTGGTTATAATATTACTAAAAACATGATTAAAATAGAAGCTGAAAATTACGATTATAGTATATATGGTTATATAAGTAACTTAAATATTCAAAAATCTAATAAAAATAGTATGGTAACATTTGTTAATGAAAGAGTTGTGACTAATGTTAATGTAAATAGAACTATTAAAGATGCATATCATACAATACTTGCAGAAAATAAATATCCAATAGTCGTTATTTTTATACAAACGGATCCTACTTTAATAGATGTAAATATTCATCCTACTAAACAAGATATTAAATTTTCTAAGTTAGAGAGTTTAAGTGAATTATTATTTAATACAATTAAAGATGTTTTATATAAAGCAAATAATATATTTAAAGGTTATAGTGAAACTAATATAGTTGAGGATATAAAACAAGACAATGTATATAGTAATAGTTCAATTAGAGTATATAATGCCCCAGTAATTGAAGAAAATATTGAAGAAGAATCAAAACCACAAAAAATAGAAAATCTTCGTGTGTCTTTTAATGTATCTGAGGATAATATTATCTATAATGAAGAAGATTATGATAAGAATAAAATATTAGTTAAACCAGTTGGATTAGCTCTTGGAACTTATTTAATTGCACAAGATGAAGATATTATGTATATGATAGATATTCATGCTGCCAATGAAAGAATTAATTATGAAAAATATTTAAAAGCATTAAAAGACGATAAATCATATAAAATAGGGATGCTCATTCCATTACAACTAGAATATTCGCATAATGAATTTATGAATATATTATCAAATTTAGAAAACATAAAAGCTCTTGGTTTTGATGTAAGTGAATTTGGTAGTAATACTTTTAGAGTGACTGCACATCCAACATGGTTAAAAGAAGGTTATGAAATCGAAAGCACTAAGAGAATATTTGAGTTAATGGGAGAATTTAAAGATAAATTTGATAGAATTAAATTTAATGAAAAAGCTGCTATTAGATTGGCTTGCAAAATGAGTGTCAAAGCAAATACATTTATTGGGTATAATGAGCAAGAAAGACTTTTAAATGATTTATTTAAATGCGAATTTCCATATACATGTCCTCATGGTAGGCCGACTATTATAAAATATCCTAAATATGAACTTGAAAAGTTATTTAAGAGAGTTAATTAATAAGGAGTAATTATGAATAAAATAATATTAATTGTTGGTCCTACTGGGGTAGGTAAAACAAATATTTCAATTAAAATTGCTAAATATTTAAACGCTGAAATAATAAATGCTGATTCAAGATATATATATAAAGAACCTCAAATTGCAACTGCAAAAGTAACTAAAGAAGAAATGGATAATATTAAACATCATATGGTAGATGCATGTTCGTTAAACGATGAATATAATATATATAAATTTCAAAAAGATGGAAGAAAAATATTAAATAGATTAATTAGTGAAAATAAAAATATAGTAATAGTGGGTGGATCTGGATTATATGTAAAAGCATTACTTTATAATTATGAATTAGAAAAAGATAAAAATATTATTAAGGATTATTCTAAATATACTAATGAAGAATTAAAAAAAATAATAGATAATATATATGGAAAAAATGATATCCATGTAAATAATAGGCAAAGATTAGAAAGATATTTGTTGCATTATGAGAGTAGTGGTAAAATTATTACTAAAACTAATAATATAAATGAAAAACTATATAATTTTATATCTATTGGTCTTAAAACAGATAAACAATTGTTATATGATAGAATTAATCAAAGAGTTGATGAGATGTTTGAAGATGGTTTATTAAATGAAGCAAAACTATTATATGATTTAAATTATAAAAATTATGATACAATTATTGGATACAAAGAATTAATAGATTATTTTAAGGGAAATATTTCTTTAGATGAAGCAAAAGATAAAATTAAAAAAGATTCAAGACACTATGCAAAAAGACAAATAACATGGTTTAAAAATCAAATGAATGATATAAAATGGTTTGATGTCAATTATGATGATATTAATATTACATTGGGTGAAATAAAAAACTATATTAAATAATTGTTTTATGATAAAATATATATGATATAGAGGTAAAAATATGAAAAATAAAAAATTTGAATTCACTTTCATCCATTTTCTTTTAATTATAATAGTAGTATTGTTTATGATAATAATATTTTTCTTTAGTATCTCAGATAAATATAATAAAATAAAATCATTATTATTTATTTCTCAAATTAAAGATATTTATAATTATGTATCTAATAATGATAATACAAATATAGATTTATATTCTAAATATACAAATAAAATTGAAATAATTGAAGATGATGAATTAAAATATTGTATAATATTAGATGAAAATAAGAATATTGATAAGTTTGCTGTTGGTAATGATAAATATTATATTATGAAAGATGAAAAATTTGATGTTAATTTGATTAATGAAGAAGATATAATTAATGATAAATATCCATATTATTCTTGTAATAGTGTTATGTTTAGTAATGGAAATAATTGTATAGACGCACAACATACTACATTAAATGATGGAGATGTTTATATAGATGGTATGTTTGAATATAAATATAATTATCATTTAGAAATGGTTAATCCTAATGATATTACTCCAGATGTTGAATGGGTATTAAATGATGGAGAAACAAAAGGATGGGGAGTATCAATTATAAATAGAAATGAAGAATATATTGGAAAAGTTAATCCATGCACTACAATTAATGATGAACCAGTAATATCTATGAAAAATTTATTTACAAGTTATATGTATGAAAGTGATTTTTCAAATTTTGATACAAGAAATGTTATTGATATGAGTTATATGTTTTATTATTATCATGGTAGTAAAGACATTGATTTAAAATCATTTGATACAAGTAAAGTTGAAAATATGAGTTATATGTTTAATAATGCTAATGTAAGAAGTATTGATATGCAAAGTTTTAATATTAATGAAGATGCTAATATAAATAGTTTATTTGGTAATAATAGACTACTAACTAAAGTATATATAAAAGATGAAGAAACAAGAAATTTAATTTCTGATAAAAATACGATAAGTGAAAAATTGAATTTTATATTAGAATAAAGTAAATTTTTTACTTGTCTTTTAATAATTTGATAGAAAGCGTGATTATATGTATATTAAAGAAATTATTATAAATGGATTTAAAAGTTTTGCTGATAAAGTAACTTTGGAACTTGATAAAACATTTACTGGTATTGTTGGTCCAAATGGTAGTGGAAAATCAAATATAGTAGATGCTATTAAATGGGTATTAGGTGAGCAAAGTATAAAATCTTTAAGAGCAAGTAATAATATGAGTGATGTAATATTTAGTGGTTCATCATCAAGAATGCCATCATCATACGCATCTGTTTGTATAGTATTTGATAATTCACTTAGAAAATTAAATATTGATTATAATGAAGTTTCTATTAAAAGAATAGTCTATAAAACCGGTGAAAATGAATATTTTATAAATAATGATAAGTGTAGACTTAAAGATATTACTAATTTATTTTTAGATTCTAAATCTAGTAAAGAATCATTTAATATAATTCCTCAAAATAAAATAGATCAAATACTAAGCGAAAAACCTGAAGAAAGAAGAATTATTTTTGAAGATGCGGCCGGAGTTTTAAAGTATAAAAAAAGGAAGGAGGAGAGTTTATCTAAATTATCAAAAACTCATGAAAATGTAGAAAAAATAAATTTGATTATAAGAGAAAATTCTGAAAATTTAAATTTATTAGAAGAAGAAGCTAAGAAGGCAAGAGAATATAAAAAAGCATTAGAAGAATTAGAAAATGTAGAAATTGCTCTTATTGCTAAAGATATAACAACTTGTAGTGAAAAATTAGAAAATGATAATAATATCAAAATTAAACTAGAAGATAAACTGTCTAAATTAAACTCTAATTCTACTAATGAAAATACTGAAGTTGAAAAGATTAAACTTAATTTATTAAATTTAGATGAAAAAATTAAAAATACAAGTAATTCTATATTTAAAATCAATGAAAATTTAATAGAGTTGAGTAATAAAAAGACTTTATTAACTGAAAGAAATAAATATGATAAAGAATCAAATGAAATTAAAAATAATTTAATTTCATTGAAGGATAGATTGGGCGTATTAAATAATAATATTACTTGTATAAATATAGATATAAAAGAGTGTAATGATTTATCTGAAAGTCAACATAATAAATTAGTTTCATTAAATAATAAATATAATGAAGTAAATAATGAGAGAGAAAAAGAAAATTTTAATTTAGAAAATAAACATAAAGAATTAAATGAGGTACAAAATAAAATTGATATATTACAAAATAATTTATTAAATATGAATAAGATTCCATATAGTGTTAAAGCAATAATTAATAATCCAACATTAAGAGGTATACATAATATATTAGGAAATATTATAGAAACTAAGAATGAATATATTCCTATGTTAGAAGTCGCAATATCTTCATCTATGAATAATATTATTGTTGATGATGAAAGTTGTGCTAAAGAAGCAATAGATTACTTAAAACGCCATGCTAAAGGAAGAGCAACATTCTTTCCATTAAATGTAATAAAACCAAGAAGTATAGATCCTCAAACTCTTACATTGATTAAAAATATGCCAGGGTTTGTATCTACTTTAAACGATTTAGTGACATATGACTCTAAATATTATAATATTATAATGAATCAGCTTGGTAATATAGTAGTTGCTGATAATATAGCAAATGCAATTGCAATAAGTAAAAAAATTAATCATAAATATAAAGTGGTTTCTATAGATGGAGAAATTATTCATATAGGTGGTATTATTACTGGTGGAAGTACAAGACAAAATAATTCATATATTATAGACAAATATGAATTAGACAAACTATTAGATACTATAGAGCCAATAAATAATGAAATAAATGAGTATGAGGAAAATATTAAAATATTAGATAATGAATTAAAAAATATTAAAGATAATATTTATAATCTAAATATAGAAATAATAAAAAATAAGGAAATACTTAATAATAAAACCGATTTATATGAGAAATTAAATAATGAATATAATAGTGTTAATGATGAAATTAACAATTTAACAGATAATACATTAGATAAAGAATTAGAAATTGTTATTAATGATTATTATGAACATGAAAAAAATAAAGTAGAATTAGAAAAAACATTAGATATTTATAATAAACATAGATTCGAATTGAATAATCATTTGACTGAATTAGAAACATCAATTAAGAAAAATAATAATGAATATAATAATATCGTTAATGAAATTAATTCTCTTGAGATTTCTATTACTAAATTAAATATTAATTTAGATAATTTATTAAATAGATTGAATGAAGATTATAATTTAGGATATGAAAGAGCTAAAAGAGAGTATTTACTTGAAATAGAAGAAGATATTGCTAGGGAAAAGGTAAACATTTTAAGAAGAAAGATTAAGTCATTAGGGGATGTTAATTTAAGGTCTATTGATGAATATGATAGAGTATATAAAAGAGTTACTTTTTTAACTAAACAAAAAGAAGATTTAGAAAATAGTGAAAAGGATTTATTAAATATAATCGATGAAATGGATAAAGAAATGAAGACTAAATTTATTACTTCCTTTAATAATATTAATAGAGAATTTTCTAATGTTTTTAAAACATTATTTAAGGGTGGAAATGCTCATCTTGAATTAACAGATCCAAATGACATATTACAAACAGGAGTAGATATTATTGCAATACCACCAGGAAAAACATTAAAACCTCTTAGTCTTTTATCTGGTGGTGAGAGAACCATGACTGCAATTAGCTTATTATTTTCAATTATGAATCTTGAAGATGTTCCATTTGTAATATTAGATGAGGTAGAAAGTGCATTAGATGAAAATAATGCTACTATATTTGGAGAATATTTGCATAATTATAAAAACAAAACTCAATTATTGGTAATTACACATAAAAAGAAAACAATGGAATTTTTAGATAGATTATATGGAATTACAATGCAAGAATCTGGAGTAAGTAAACTAGTTAGTGTTAAATTAGAAGATTAAAAAGGATTGATATATATCAATCCTTTATTTATTTAAAGTTAATTTCATAAGATATTTACCATTAGCTATTAAATTAGATTTGTCAATATTTGGATTTACTTCTAATTTATATGTATTAGTTTCAAATCCTAAATTAATATTATAATTATTTTTAATAATATCATCATAAACAATAGGGGATAATATGCTGATAGACGATAGAATACTTTCAAATATATCATCATAATTTTCTTCATTATTTGAGCAATATATTACGTATTTATCATTAGTATTAATTATTTCTAAAATAATATCCTTTTTAATATAGTTAAAATTTTTATGATCATTTAATACATTATTTAAATTATCAATATCATTGCTAGTAATAAATTTAATTTCTACATCAGTTAAATTTAAATCTTTAATATTTTGTAATAAATTAGTATCTATATTAATAATTAAGTTTACTGTATTTCCTCTGATTGATAGTGATGCACCTTGAAGTGAATTTATTTTATACAAATCATCAAAAACAATGGTATTAAATAATTCACCTTCTTTATTATTATTTAAGATACTAATTGAATCCAAAAGTAAACTACCTATAAATTCACCAACAGAAGAATTATTAACATCATATTCTAATTCTAATAATCTTAAATCAGCAGTTTTATTATAATTAGCATAAAATACATATTTTTTTTCATAATTAATATAAGTTATTTTTAATCGATCTTTGTTTAATTTTGCTTTAATAGTATCAGTATTATTTTTAACTAAATTTAGATTATTGAATGTATTTATAATAGGAGTTAATTCTTCTTTAATTTGTCCATATTTTCCATAACCACTATTATATAATAAATAGCCAATAATTGTAAAAATTAAAAATAATAAAAAAGTTATTATATAAAAAAATAATCTTTTGTTACCCTTATTCATATTTTCACCTAGTATAATTTTACTAAAAAATATAAAAAAAGTAAACTACCATAATTTTAATAATATATAGTTTACTATATAGCTCTCATATTTTCTATATTTTTATATGGATTTTTCTTATCTATTTTATCTATGAATAATATTCCGTTTAAATGATCTATTTCATGTTGAAATGCTATTGATATTTCTTCTCTTAATCTTTTAATTATTTTATTTCCAAATTCATCATAGTATTCAACTGTAATTCTAGCATATCTTGGTACAATACCTTCAACATATCTATTAACACTAAGACATCCTTCTCCTTCTTCAACATAAATTAATTCTTCAGAATTACTAATTATTTTAGGATTAATTACTTTGTATTCTTCAAATGTACCATCATCATTTTTATATGAAATTACAAAATATCTTTTTTTTATTCCAAGTTGTATAGCCGCAAGACCCATTCCAGCTCTTAAATTTTTTCTTTGGGCATATTCTTCATCTTGAGTAACTCTTAAATACATAATCATGCTATTTAAGTTAAGAATATCATCTTCATTCATAGGAAATGTAACTTCATCGCTTTTTTCTCTTAATATTTTAGCTTTTTTTTCATCTAATATATCATTTTGATAAATCATACTCTTTCGCCCCAAGTAATTTTAACAAATTTTCACTATTTTTTCAAGCCAATATTGAATTATTAGTTTGACTTATTAATCATTTTTTTGTAAAATATAATGCATATTTAGGAGAGGAGTAGAAAGTTTTATGTTTGAAAATTTTATTTTATTTTCATTAATTACATCTGGAATTCAAATATATAAAAATTGCCAAGCAAAAAAAATTATTGAAAAAGAAGGATACTTAATTTTAGAAGATCATAGAGATGATACAACTAAATATCTTAGTTTTATTAAAGATTATTTTTATATATTAATACCATTTTATAATTTATATCGCGGCTTAAAATTAGTCTTAATTTCTAATAAAGAATATGCAAAAATTAGAAGAGAAAAATTATTTAAACTTAAATTGATTGAAAATTCAAATAATAATGTAGAAATTAAAAAAATAGATTATAAAGATAAAGCTAAAGGTTTTATAACAAAAACAAACGATAAAATAAAATCATATATTTATAATAAAAATAATACTAATAATGAAACAATATTAGATATAATAAATAATACAACTGATATAGAATATTTAAATAGATTAAAAATTATATATATTAGAAAATCCCAATTTTTAAGAGAAAAATATTATGTAGTAAGAAAAGAATATGATAGTAATAAATCCAAAGAAATTTTTTATAAATTAAATAGTATAGTTAATCGAGTAATTATATATGATAATATTTATAAAGAAATATTAAATAGAATAAATTATTTGGATTCTAATTTCAAAGAAAAAAAATTAAGAAATCTCTAGTGAGATTTTTTTAAATTTTTTAAATATTGTTTTGAGTTCAATAATATGATAATATTACTATAGAATTATAAATTTTAGAGTAAAGGTGAATTTAATATGAGTTATGAGGATTTTATAAGAAGACATTCTTTTGTTATTAAATATAAACTTAGTTATGAAGAATATAATAGATTATTAAATTATATTAATAGTGTAGTTTTTAATGTTATTAACTTTAATGCTTATAATATAAATATAAATAAATGTAATGAATTTGTTATGTTTTATTTATTACAAACATATTCTGCCGAAGAAATATTAAATGGTGATTATGATTTAATAATTGAAAATGCAGTTTCATCTTTTGCTCAAAAATATTACAATGCGAAAAATAATAGTAGAAAAAATTGTATTAACTATATTAGTAGTCTTTTATATGAATTAAAAAGTATATTTAATAATATTGATGAATTAAATTCGCTTAGCTATGATATTTATAATTTATTAAAATTTGATAATTGTAGTGACATTGATATTTTAAATAAAAAATATGATAATAGAATTGTTGATTATATTAGAGTTAATGAAAAACTTGGTAAAGTTAGCTTTAATAATGAATTTAATGAACTAAGAATTAAAATATATAAAATTACTAAAAAAATATTTGAAAATAATAGAGAACAAAAAAATATATTTAGGGATGATTATAATATATTTAATGATTCTAATTGTTTAAATGAAATTGCTTTTAGGGCAGCTATTGCTTTATATAGTATTGGAAATAGAGTTAATAGTATTAATTATGATAGTCTAAATAATTTTATTAAGAGGGATATTGATAGATTAATGTGTGAAAAAAGTTCTATTATTCCTAAAGATAGAAAAAAAGTTGCACTTAAAGAAGTTAATTATCATCCTACATATCAAAGGGAAAAAAATGCTGAATTAAAAAGAATGGCTAATAAAAAGAAAATAATTATAGGCATATTAGTAGCAATATTCATATTAGATAATTTAACTTATAAACTTTTTAAAAATTATAAAGAAGAAAGACCTAAAAATAACAATAAAGCTGGATATGAACAAACTATATCAAATGAAGAAAAAAATGTTATTGATAAAATATTAGAATCCTATGGTAATAAAGATAGGGAGGATTTAGATGAATTTAGTAGGTAGTATTAGTGTATTAGAAGATAATTTAGAATATGATGTTGTTGATATTCTCGATTATAAAGGGAATAAGTATATTTTATTTAGTGGGGTATTAAATTCTCAAAATATTAAAATTAGAAAAATTATTACTAAAAATAATAAACAATATTTCGATTTATTAAGTGAAAGTGAATTTAATAATGTAATTTTAAAATTTATTGAAAAAAATAAAGAACTTATTTGATTAAGTTCTTTATTATTGATAGAATATTTTATATAATTAATTAGTGAGGTTTTTATGAAGAGTGTAAGTTTATATCCTGCAGATATATATCAAGTTATTGATAAGAGTTTACTATCAGATATGGATAGACTAGTTTTAAATATGCTTTATACTCCAATTATTGGAGCAACTGCGATTGCTTTATATTTGAAATTACAAACGGAAACTAGAAATACATTTATATCTTTAGAACTTACTCATCATCATTTAATGACATCTCTTCAATTAACACTTGATAATTTAAAAGAAGCAAGGCTCAAATTAGAAGGCATTGGTTTAGTTAAAACATATGTTATAAAAGGACAAATAAATTCATATATTTATGAATTATATAGTCCATTATCTGCTCATGAATTTTTTTCTCATCCAATATTTAATATAGTTTTATATAATAATGTAGGTAAGGAAGAGTACAATAGACTATTAAAATACTTTGAGTTACCTAATATTCAACTAAAAGATTATGAAGATATTACAGTTAGTTTTGATAGTGTATTTAAAGTAAGAAATTATACTATATTAGAGGCTAATAATGAAAATATAGTATCTAAGAATAAATTAAATTTAAATTATGAATTGGATTACGATTTTGATTTATTATTATCATTTTTACCAAAAGGAATATTTAATGAAAAGTGTTTAAATAAATCTACAAAAGAATTAATAATTAATTTATCATTTTTATATGATTTGGATCCTACAGTAATGGCTGATTTGATAAGAGCATCCCTTAATGAAAAAGGAAATATAGTAAAAGAAGATTTAAGAAAGAATACCCGTAAATTTTACCAATTTAACAATGATAATAGGCTTCCTAGTTTGTTATTTAAGAGTCAACCAGAATACTTAAAAAGTGCTTCTGGTGATAATACTAAAAGGGGAAGAATAATAAGAGTATTTGAAAATAATTCTCCATATGAATTTTTAAAAGCAAAATATAAAGGAGCTAAACCGACACAAAGAGATATGCAAATATTAGAGGAATTGCTTATTGATTTGAAATTAAATTCGGCTGTTGTTAATGTTCTTATAGACTATACATTAAAAACTAATAATAATAAGTTAATAAAATCATATATAGAAACAATAGCAGGACAATGGAAGAGAAATGGTGTTGAAACTGCCCAAGAAGCAATGGAACTTGCAGAAAAAGAGCACAAAAAGAAATATAAAAAGGGAGAAATTTCAACTAAAAAAGCAGCTATCATTCCGTCTTGGTTTAATGAATCTGTTAAATTAAGTAGTGACGAGGAAGAGATTGAAGACCTAGAATTTAAAAACATGATAGAGGAGTTTAGAAAATATGATAAAAAGTAGCAATTTTATTAAAAAAAGTAAGAAAAATTTAGATCAAGAATTAAGAAGAGAATTTATATTATCATCACAAGATGAAACATTTAAAAAATTATGTAATAGATTAAAATGTCCCGATGAAATACTTATGAGATATACTACAAAATTAGAAGAATGTGCAAATGAACTAAAAAAATGTGCTAAATGTAAAAAATTAGAATCATGCACAAATGATATAATTGGTTATGTATATTATCCAAGTGTAAGGAATTATAATTTAGAGTTTGGATATAAACCATGTAAATATTTCAAAGAAAAAAATAAGCAAGAAAAATATAATAATACAGTTTTTTTTGAAACTCCAAAATCATTAAGAAACGCTTCGTTAAGTGATTTAATTAACGAAAAAGAAAGAACTAATATTTTAAAATATATTAAAGATTTTTTAAAGAAAAAAATGAATAATGAAAATGCTAAAGGACTATATTTAAGTGGTTCTTTTGGAAGTGGAAAATCTTATATAATTAGTGCTTTATTAAATGAACTATCAAATAAAAATTTTAAAACAATTAATGTATATTATCCTGCATTATTAAAAAAATTAAAAGCTTCTTTCAATGAATATATATATGATGATGTTCTTGATGAAATAATGCGTTGTGATGTGTTATTGATAGATGATATTGGTGCAGATAATAACACGCCTTGGGCAAGAGATGAGGTTCTTGGAACTATTTTACAATACAGGATGGATAATGAATTAACAACTTTTTTTACATCTAATTACACTATTGATGAACTTGAAAACTTTTTAAGCGAAACTAGTAAGGGTAGTGATGAAATTAAAGCAAGAAGAATAATAGAAAGAATTAAATATTTAACTGTAGAAGATAAATTGATTAGTAAAAATAAAAGAAAGTAGAATGTAATTTGACTTTTTATCTGTTTTTTGGTATAATATACGCACAAGTAAAGGGGGAAAGTAAATATGAAAACAATATTATTGTTATATGTAATTACACAACTTATTACTACAGCTTATGGTCTTTGTATAATTGAAGCATTAAATCCAATTATAAAAGCACAGCTACATGATAAAGGATATATTGAAAAAAATAGAAATAGTTTATATAAATATAATGATGGAATTAAAAATTTTTTTAAAGGATTTATACCATTTTATTATATGATGGTCGCTATTAATTTAATCAAAAGCGATAATCCGATTGAAACAGAAGTTAGAAACAAAATTTCAAGTGGTGAATATATCACTAAAGAAGAAGATCAGCTTATAAATGATGCAAAAGTTAATACATTAATAAAATCTCAAAGTCAAAATTTAGCAGTAGTACCTAAAATTGAATTTGAAAAACCTGAAAAATATACAGCAAGAAAAGTAGATAATACACTTTATGATACATATGTAACACCTATTGAATACATTATTAACGAATCAAAAACAAATGAAAATTTATCGCTAAGTCCATTTAGCGATCCAGATAGAGTAGTGGAGCAAGTTTTTGTTAAAGAAGAAGTTACCAAAGAGGATATTGTTAAAGCAATAACTGAACTAAATGATGATGAATTAGAAGCATTAAATGGTTCAATTGAAACTCTAATTAAATTAAAAAAACAAAAAAATAATTCTTTATCTTTAAAAGATGTTGCATAATTATATTAGTTGTGATAATATTTAAAGGTAAATAAATTAATTGGATATGATTATTAATGTATTTATTAAAGAGATTTAGTATTAGGTGTGAGCTAAAATAAATTATTAATAATTACTCCCAATTTTATGAAGTTAATAGCTTACGTGCAGTTTACGTTACAAAACTAAAATTAAGTTAAATAAAGGATGGTACCGTTGTATATCAACTCCTTGGGTATCATTCTTTTTATTTTAAAATAGGGGGGGAAAAATAAATAATGAGAAGTTGTGAAATTAGTTTATCAAAATTTTTATCAAGATATGCTCGCGTGAAAGGATATAATCTAAATTATATAAGACATAGTGATGTTAAAATACTTTTTCCACACTTAAAAAGAGCATCATATGATAATGTAAGAAAAAATAGAGAGTTGTTATATTCTGGACAAGTTATATTTGTAAATGATGGATACAATACACTGCCTTATTATATACCTGAAAAAATAGAAATTAATAATTTTGAATGTGATGAGGTTTGTAGTAAGTGTGAAGATGATTTTGTAGTTGACAATAATGAATATGATTATACAAGTTTAAGTGAATATGAATTAAGACAACTATTAAGAAGAAAATATAATTCATCTAGAAATCAAAAAAACGCAAGAAAAGAGCTAAAATCAAGAGGATTATATTAAAAAAAAAGAGAGGAATAAAAATGAAAAATATTAAAGATGATGAAAAATTAAGTATTTTAAATCATAGTTGTGCTCATTTATTGGCGCAAGCAGTAAAACATTTATATCCTAATGCTAAATTTTGGGTAGGGCCAGTGATTGAAGATGGGTTTTATTATGATATTGATCTTGGCGATGATGTAATTAAAGAAGAAGATTTGCCTAAAATAGAAAAAGAAATGAAAAAAATTAGTAAAGATGGTAAAAAAATTATAAGATATGAAATTAGTAAAAATGAAGCAATAGAGAAATTTAAAGACGATCCATATAAAATGGATTTAATTAGTAGAATGGATGAAAATGATACTATTATTTCTTGCTATACTCAAGGAGATTTTACTGATCTTTGTAGAGGGCCTCATGTAGATAATGTTAAGATACTTAAGAATTTTAAATTATTAAAAGTTTCTGGAGCTTATTGGAAGGGTGATGCTAAAAATAAGATGCTTCAAAGAATATATGGAGTATGCTTTGAAACATCAGAAGATTTAGAAGAGCATTTAAATTTATTGGAAGAAGCTAAAAAAAGAGATCATAAAAAACTTGGAAAAGAATTAGATTTATTTATGATGAGTGAATATGGTCCAGGATTTCCATTTTTTTTAAATAACGGCATGATTTTAAGAAACCAACTTGAAAATTTTTGGTATGAAGAACATACAAAAGAAGGATATGAATTTGTAAAAACACCAATTATGTTAAATAAAGAATTATGGGAATTATCGGGACATTGGTATAATTATAGAGAAAATATGTATACTAGTGAAATAGATGAGAAGACTTTTGCTATTAAACCTATGAATTGTCCTGGTGGTATGTTAGTTTATAAAAATTCGCTTCATTCTTATAAAGATTTACCTTTAAGAATTGGAGAATTAGGACAAGTGCACAGACATGAGGCAAGTGGTGCTTTAAATGGTTTATTTAGAGTTAGAACATTTACTCAAGACGATGCTCATATATTTATGAGAGAAGACCAAATTGAAGAAGAAGTTGTAAAATTAATCAATTTTATTGATAGAATATATAAAATATTTGGATTATCTTACAGCATTGAATTATCTACAAGACCAGAGGAAAAATATATTGGGGATATTGAAATTTGGAATAAATCCGAACAAGCATTAGAATCTGCTTGTCACTCAGCAGGACATGATTGTAAAATTAATCCAGGAGATGGTGCTTTTTACGGGCCTAAATTAGATTTTCACATTAAAGATTCTTTGGGTAGAGTTTGGCAATGTGGCACTATTCAATTAGATATGAATTTACCTGAAAGATTTGATTTAACTTATGTCGATGCTGATGGCTCTAAAAAAAGACCTGTTATGTTACATAGAGTTATTTTTGGCTCTATTGAAAGATTTATTGGCATATTGATTGAGAATTATGCGGGTGCTTTTCCACTTTGGTTAAGTCCAGTACAAATTAATATAATTCCAGTAAATAATGAATATCATTTAGATTATGCAAAATATATAAAAAAAGAACTTGAAAATAATAACATTAGAGTCAAGTTAGATGACAGGGATGAAAAATTAAGTTATAAAATGAGAGAAAGTCAAACTAAAAAAATTCCATATACATTAATACTTGGAGATAAGGAAAAAGAAAGTCGAACAATAAGTTATCGTGCTCATGGAAGTGATAAAACAGTTAATCTTGAAATTAAAAAATTTATTAATTATATATTAAAAGAAATTGAGAAGAAAAATAAGGAGGAAAAATAAATATGAGTTTTAATATTTTTGATTATAATGATAATGTTAGATATTGTGAATATGTTTACAAAAAAAATGAAGAGTATAAATTGGATTTAGATACTAGTTCATTAATTCAATATGTTGCAAATAGATATGTAGATAAAATAATTGAAAAAAAAGGATTTATTGATGAGAATATGGTATATGAGGATGATGAAACTTTACTAGAAGTAGTTGCACAAGCTCGAAAAAAAATAGAGAGTGTTGTTAATAGAAAATCAACTATACAGCCTGAATTACCAGATTATTTTGAAACATTAAATAGTTATAATAAAGAAAAATATATGGAAAGAATATATGATGAAGGAGAGTTTTTTATTAATCAGAAATTAAGAGAAGAAAAGCTTGCTAACAAAAATGGTAATTATAGTTATAATGAATCATATAATGATTATGGTTTAGATGAAAATTTATATGATGAAGAAAATTCAAATGATTTTTTTGGTACAAGAAAAAGATAAATCATAAAATATAGAAAAAGTCAAGTAAAGTTGACTTTTTTCTTTTTTTATGGTATAATTTAGACACAAATCATTAAGGGGGGTTTTGATGATTATGAAAGAAAGATATATTTTAGATTATTTGGATGAAAATAATTTTAAGAAATTAGAAAGAAGTTTAAAGAAATATAATATGGTTGCTTATAAAAAATTAATGTTTGATTTTTATAAGAAATTGAGAAGTGGTGTATTTGTTGGTGAATTAGTTTCAATAAATAAACATGAACAAACCGAAACATATGACTTGAGACTTCCAACTGATTCTTTATTTGTTAAAGTTTATGGTGAGGTTAAATTAAATTATACTGTATATAAAAATAGTAATATAGTTATGTTAAATACTTTAGAGCCAAAAGATATACTATTAGATGGTCATAGATCGGAATTAACAGCTTATAAAGGAATTATGATATCTAAAGCAAATGCTGCTAAAGAAATGTTTAAAATTGATTTATTATGTAGATTAGAAGATAGAGATTAAATATCTCTATTTTTTATAAATAAAATCGCATAATTTATGCGATTTCTTTATATTTTTTAGCAAGTTTATATATATCTTTACTACTCATAAATATTAATACTGAATTTTCATATTGTAATAATTTTTCAGGTTCATCATCTCCAATATGTTCACCGTTTTTAAGATTTTTAATTATTAAATCAGCACTAACATCATCATATCCTTTTTCAATTCTATCTTCTCCAATATCAAGTACATATGCTTTATCAGCTAAATTTAAAGCTTCTGCAAATTCTTTGTAAAAATATTTGACTCTAGATTTAGTATGAGCTTTAAATAATGCAACTATATATTTATTAGGGTATTTTTTTCTAGCACTTTGAATTGTTACTCTAACTTCTGTTGGATGATGTGCATAATCATCTATTAAAATATTTGATTTAAACTTTTCTTCAATAAATCTTCTTTTAGCGTGCTCTATTTTAGTTATTTGATTTTTAATTTCATTTTTATTAATTTGTTCTAAATAACAAACAGTAATTGCCGCTAATAAATTTAATATTAAATGATCACCAACAAAAGGTAATGTATATGTATCAAAATATTTTTCTTTAATATATACATCAATTTTAGTTGAATTTTCATTTATTAATTGTATATTAGTAGCATATATATCATTATCTTTTTTTAAACCATAATAGAGGTGCTTATTATTAATCTTTATTTTTCTTACATTTTCATCATCGCCACACATAATTGTATAACCACTTGATTTATTAGCAAATGTAGTAAAAGCATCTAAAACATCATTTAAATCTTTATAATAATCAATATGGTCTAATTCTATATTCGTAATTATTGTGTAATATGGATGATATTCTAAAAAATGTCTTTTATATTCACAAGCCTCAAGAACAAAATATTTATTATCTTTAAAAGCATAACCAAGCCCATCACCAATTAAATAATTAGTTCCAACATTTTCAAGAAGTTTACTCATCATAGTAGATGTAGTAGTTTTTCCATGACATCCAGAAACTGCAATTAGCTTATAATCTTTTGTTATTTTATCAATCATTTCTTGATATGTGTATATTTCAAGATTTAATTCTTTAGCTCTTACAACTTCTGGAAAGTCATCATTAAATGCATTTCCTTGTATAACTATCATACCAGGTTTTAAATTATCCTTATTAAATTCTAAAATTTTTATTCCTTTTTTTAATAATTCTTCTTCAGTAAAAAAATGATTTGATTTATCACTACCCATAACATTATATCCTAAATCATGAATAATTTGTGCTAGTGAGCTCATTCCACTCCCCTTTATACCAATAAAATAATATGTCATATCTAATCACCTAATTAATTATATAATATTTTTATATATAAATACAATTAAACTGACAAATAATAGTAAAATAAATAACTTTATAATAAAGTTATTTATTTATTTGATCTTCTGCAACTTTAATAATCTTTTTTAAACCTAAATGCTTATTAGTATTAATATCTTGAGTATTTTCTAAATTATGAAGTCTAATATTAAGCATATATTTAATATAACTATTTTTAATACTATCAGTTTCATCTATGTTTTGAATGAAATTTTTTATTTTTTCTTTAGGAGATATGTCTGTATCTTTTTCATATAACATAGAGAAAATACTTTCATCATATTCTTCAATATCAGTTTTTGTTAATTTAAAATTTATAAAATCTGATATATTAATATTATTAATAACATTACATATAATGTTTAAATATTTAATGCATCTATTATTTATGTAACTTTCGAATATTGGTATTAATTTTAATTCTAAATTTCTTAATTTTAATTTTTCTTTTTCATTAATTGTTAGTTCATTATTAGATTTTTTTAATAATCCACCAATATTCCAATGCTTTGGCTCATATTTTAGCCAATTTAAATATTCTTTTGCTTTAATAATATCATTTTCACTTAATTCAACATATGCATTTTTATTATTTATTTGAAATAACTCAGACATTTTATCAAAATAGTTTTTCATTTTTTTCTCCTTTCTATTAAAACTTGTATATTATAATTCAATAATATTAAAAATGCAACATATAAATTAAAATTTTATAGTAAAAAAGCTTATGTATATCATAAGCTTTATTCAATTGGTTTAATCATATCTAACAATTTTTTAGCATTATCTTTTTGAATACCAGTTGATAATTTAATTAATAATTCGTAAGTATTTTTACTTTGAGGTAACATAAATCCTGACTCTCTCATTAAATCTTCAAGAATTACTTTATTAGAATGAAGCAAAGATTTAATAAGTTTATTATTAGGCTCTTTTTCTAAAATTGCATTTAATATTTTATTTTCTTCAATTTTGTTATTAGCAATTTTAAATAATTCATTTATGACTTTTTTATTTTTCTTCTGTTGAGCAGGTAATTTATTTGGAATCATAGTAATTGCTCTAGCTGGGCATGCTCTCATACAATTACCGCAACCTATACATTTTTCAAAATCAATTTGTCCAGTTTCATTGTTAGTAGCTCCTGTTGGACAAACAAACAAACATAAACAATCCTTAGTGCAAATATTAACATTTCTATATGCGTGATTATCGCTCATATTATTTCACCTCCAAAATCTTTAAATTTTGAACTTTACAAATTGGACAAGTCTTAGGCGGTTGATCTCCAATATATACAAAACCACATATATCACAAACCCATATTTTGGAATTATTTATAAAATCCATCCCATCTTTTTCATAACGATCTAAAATAGAACTTATAATATTTGTTGTTTTATTAGCCCATGTAATAACTCTTTTAGCACCCCTGTCATTATTTTCATCAGCTACTAAGTTAGAATTTTCTAATAGTATTTTATCTTTTTCTACTAATAATTTAATATCATTTATACTACCTTCAATTTTATCTTCATTTTTAATATATGCATCTGCTATATCATTAAATATTTTTTGTTCTTTAAATAAATATTGTTTTTCACACCCTTTTGCTAAATTATAACATATATATGCTATTTCAGAATTAGATAACTCTCTCATTGTATCATCTTCAATTTTATCTTCATTTTCAATATTTTTCATCTGTGTAATATTTACTTGAGTTTCTTCTTTTATCTCTTCAAATAAATTCTTAGCAGCACCACATAATGGGCAAGTCCAATCATCTGGTAAATCTTCAAATTTTATTTTTTCCTTCTCATCATCATAAATATAACCGCAAATTGTACAACGATATTTTTTCATAACACCTTCCTTTTCTTATTTCAAATATATCATGATTTAATTAGCTAATCAATATAGTATTATTGTTAGAATTATGTTATTATACATATACACGAGGTATATTATGGAAAAAGAAATAATTGTAACAATTTATGATAATATTGAAACTATTTATTTAAAATTATTAAATGAAAAAATAAAAGGAAATCATGCGTATTGCAATCTTAATGGGTTTATATTGCATTCTGATTTTTTACCTATAAATACAAAAAATTCAAAACAAATAACTAAAAGTGAATATAATCAAATTAAAAAAACATTATTACCATCTAGCAAAGATTTTAAAAAAATAGCATCTTGTAATGTTCAAAATTGGATTGAAATTGGAAAAAAAATAATCAGTAAAGATAAACATGAGTTATGGGAAAAGTGTGTTAGAAGTAGAGCCAAAGATATTTATTATGGTTTTGATTTAGATATAGCAATAGAAATTATGTATGAATTAAAAAATTCTAATGATATTGATGGTGTAGTAAATACATTTATGAATGAAAATTTTTCAAATTTATTTTTATCTATAGTTAGAAATATTATTTTAAATTTTTCTAGTAAGGGAGAAGAATTTTGGAATAAAACAACAAATATGATTGCATTTATTAATAAAAAAGAAAAAAAATTAATTTTAAAAAATTAAAACTATATCTACAAAAATATTGGATATGAAACTTAATATTAATTATAATATATTTGACATATTTAAAAAATTAAATTATTTCTTTTTCACTAAACATAATTGTTTACCCTTTGAAGATAATGTGTCATGTTCTAAAGTATATTCCTCTTGGCTTTGTCTATTTAGTAAATTAACTAAATATTCATATCTTTCAAACGAAATAGCTAAATTTTCATCTGTATCATCCATACAAAAACCTAAATATTTATCAATGCCAAAATTAGCAGTATTATTCATATATGGTAAAGTTCCATTTGCTATAATTACGTCAAAATTATTAATTGTTGGTACTCCATAAATATGCTTTATATATAATCTTTTTACTGGAGTATGTAAAAATCTATTATCATTTTCAGTTGTTTTTGGAACAACTATTCCATCACTATGAAAATATCCATAAGCACCATTTATGCCCATTTTGTCAAGTTCGTCGTAATTTACTTGCCTAGATAATAAATATTGATTATATTGTCTTAAAAATTGTGACATTGAACCTTTAGCTGATTGAAATAACTCTAATATATTGTGATAATTATTAGGATTAAATCCATATGTTTCAATATATTTAAGAAATAACGCCGAATTAATATTTTCTTCATTTATAGATTTTTTTGAAATTATTATTTTTTCCATATCTAAAATTCCCCTTTCTTATTGGTAGGTTATTATAGCATATTTACATTAAATTGTCAAATCTCTATCTAGAAATTTTATTTCTTATTATTGTATTTTTTTCAATAAATATACTCCTTTTTTATTTCTTTAATGGTATAATTATTAAATATACTAAGTTCATATAATTCTTTTGGAAAATGCATATATCTTCTTAATTTTTAATTTTCTAGTAGTTCTATTAATTTTATTTTGTGAATACATCAAATATATTGACTTGTTTAGACATATCATTTTCTATTAGTGGTATTCATTTCATTATTTGCACATTTAAGATATGCATTATTTTCGTTAAAAAAGTTATTAACTTTTCCAAATTATAAATCCTTTTTTGTTATTATATTTAATTTTAAAGTTATTATATGTTTATTTTGATCTGTTTGATATCTTTCTTTTTGATCTAGTAAACAAAGACATTCATGAGTCTAATTTTCAGTTTATACCAATATAAAGAACATATAATTTCTTTTCTTTCTTTAAATCACTTTTTTTAAAGTCTAAATAATTATAAAATATCTTCTATAGCACATATTTAAGCCTTTAAATAAATATAAATTTTTTTATGAATATTTTAGTGTTTTTAAAAAATGTCAATTATTACAATTAATTTTTTTAAATAATCATTTAATTTAGTATTTTATCTTTTGAAATAAATTTTTAATATAAATTTCATTAGAATAATTAAAAATAAGAAAATGTTATACCTTTAATGATTTATTTTATGATGTTCTACATTTGAAAGATTAGTTAATCTACTTTATGAATAAAATTGTCAATGAAAGTAGGAGTGGTGCATTAAAGATTCTTTAATTGCTATTTCTTGTTTGATAATATTATTATAATTAGAATTTTTTCCTAGTAAAAAATCTTTTATATAAAAATCAACCCGAATTGAGTTGATTTTTATATTTAAAAATTCGAATAATTCGAATAGATTCGTCACTGGTGCAGGTGAAGGGACTTGAACCCCCATGGATTACTCCGCTAGATCCTAAGTCTAGTGCGTCTGCCAATTTCGCCACACCTGCATAAAATAATGGTGGACCTTGTAGGACTCGAACCTACAACCCCCCGGTTAAGAGCCGGATGCTCTAACCAATTGAGCTAAAGCTCCATCGCTTATTCATAATAACATAAAAAATGACTAATTACAATAATTTTTTAAAAAAATGTTTAAAAATGAATAAAATATGATATATTAATTATAGGTGAAAATAAATATGATTTTATTAAGATATAAAAATGAATTATTTAGATTTTTTATATATATATTTACATTATTTGTTTTTTTATTTATATTTAGTAATGTTTTTGTATATGACGAAATTATTGATAAGAACGAAGTTGAGACAAATGTTATTAATAATGCAGAAGATGAGAATACCAAAATATATGTTGAATATCCTAGATTTAAAAACGATAAAATTAATGAGATAATAACTAATTATGTATATTCATTTATAAAAGAATTTAAATCTAACAAAAATGAAAATAAAGTATTAGATATGACATATGAATTATATTATGTTGATGATTTTGTAAATATAGTATTTTATATTGAAAATTCATTGGATAATGTAAAAAATAAAAATATAATAATTAATTTAAAAGATAAAAAAATTGCATATATAAGTAATTTATATGATGAAAATTATTTAAAGAAAGAAATATTAGATTTAGTCTATCATAAATATTCAACTGAAATATATGATATTATTTCTAATAATACTATTAATAATTTCACATATATATTAAGTGATTCTAAAATAAGTGTATATTTTAACAATATAAAATTTGAGAATATTGATTATATTCCTTATGTAGAAATTATTATAAACGATGAATCTAGTGTAATAGAAAATACTACTACTGGGGATAAATTTATTGCTTTTACTTATGATGATGGTCCAGGAGAATATACTAATGATTTATTAAAAACATTACAATTAAATAATTCAAGCGCAACATTTTTTATGTTAGGTAATAGAATGGAAAATTATAAAGAGGTGGTTTTAAAAATATATCAATCAAATAGTGAAATTGGTAGTCATTCGTATAACCATAAAGATTTAACAAAATTAGACGATGATGAATTAATAAATGATTTATATCAAACAAATGAAATATTTCATTCAATAACACAGGATAATTTAAAATATTTAAGACCCCCATATAATTATAATAATGAAAAAATATTAAATACGGGATATATAATTGTTACTTGGAATATTGATCCTAAAGATTGGTTAGTAAAAGATAGTACAAAAATTTATAATAATGTAATTAAAAATGCTTGTGATGGTTGTATAGTCATTATGCATGATATATATGAGGAAACGATAGAAGCTACAAAAATGTTATTACCCAAGTTAAATGAAATGGGATACAAGATAGTAAGTGTATCTCAATTAATTAAAGAAAAAAATTATAATATTGATTCAAATACTATAATAAGCAATATAAAATAGTTAATGATAATTGGCTATTTTTTATTTATGAGAAAATAATGAGAAAATAATTAATTAAATAAGTATTTTCAATTTATATTGAATTATTATATGTTATATGCTACAATAATGCAAAAAAAAGGAGAATAATCAACATGACTTACTTTAGTGCTTTAAATATATTAAATTTAAAAGAAGATTTTACAAAAGAAGAATTAATAAAAAATTACCAAAGATTAATGAGTCAATATTCCTCATATAACCTTATAATAAAAAATAAAAAAGAGCTAGAATCATTTACAAAAAAAATTAAAATAATTAGGGAAGCTTATAGTATTTTAATTAAAAGTATTGTTAAAATTAGTAAAAGTCAATACATTGAAGAATTGTATCAAAAACTTCTTTTATATACATCTAAATCAAATAATATGCAAATACATAGGATTAATAAATATATAAATTCATTAATAAATCAATTTCATTTTACTGCGTATAATATAAATGATATAGATTATATAATTAAAATTGATAAGTTGTATTATGACATTATTGCTGAAATTAAGAAAGAATTTGAAAATTTTAAAATAGAATTTTATAATTTAAATAATTTAAATTTAAATGAAATTGATGAAACATTAAATTATGATTGTAGCTTAGATGAATTTTATAATCAATTATTGTTAATTAATAAAAAATATAAAGCAAAGCAAAAATTGTTAAATAAAATTACTGATAAATAACAATTAGATTAATAATTTTATATTTTTGACTTTATTTTTTAATTAAAGTATGTTATACTTTATAAGTATTTAGATGGCCTGCTAGCTCAGTTGGTAGAGCAACCGACTCTTAATCGGTGGGTCTAGGGTTCAAGTCCCTAGCAGGCCACCATTAAATGATAATTGTGTTTGATTCGGGGGAATTATGAATATTACAAATTTGAATATTTCTGGATTTGAAAATATATATGATTATTTATATCGTATAAATAATGATGAAATTATTGAAAGGTTTAAAATTATAGTTAATGAATATTTTAATATAATTAATAAATTACTAGAAGTTGATATTGATGATTTATCTGATAAAGATTTTTATAAATTATTAACTAAATTTTATGATATCAATTTAGATAGTGATGATTATTTAGAAATTTTATCTCAATATAATGATAAAAAATATGTAAATTATGGTATTATACCAACAAATATGACTTTTTATGATATTGTATCAGAAGGTCATGGTAAAAATTTTAGTTGGTGGAAAGAAAAATTGCAAGCATGTTACCATGTCGCATATAGTGATAATTTTAAAATTGATATGGATAGATTATATACAAAAGATGAAATAAAAGAATTAGTATCTAATAAAGAAATAGTAATTCTTAAAGAAGAAGATATACCATTAACTTATAATGACAATTTTACATATGATAAATATGAGTTTATTCCATCACTAAATATTGACATAAGTTATTATAGTAATAATATGTCACAATTTTTAATTAATAACTTCAATTTATTTGTTAAAATACTAAGAAAAAATTTTACTAAGAAAAAAATATTATCTGATATTAAAAAAAGCATGTATGTATTTAAAAAAGAAATAGAAGAAGTAATTTTATACTTGAAATCAGATAAATTAATTAATTCTCAAGTTGGAATAGCATGCGAAAATTGGTTTGATTCTTATTTAAATACTAATCAGTATAAAATGATAATGAAAAATTTAAATAAATAAATTATATTAAAACCGTTTTAATAAAACGGTTTTAATATATAAATAACAAAAAAAGAATTGATTTTAATGATAATTTAATTCTTTTAATAAATTAATTATATTAACTAGCCATAACAGCAATAGCAACAGTAAGGACGCTTAATATCATTGCAATTAACATTACCCAAGCTACTACTTTTTTAAATATTTTATTTTTATTTTTTGCCATATTTAATACCTCATTTAAATTATAATATAAATGGAATAAAAAATAAAGATTTTAATATAATATATTATGAAAATAATTAAAAGTAGATTGTTTAAAGCATTAATTTTTTTATTTATATTGAGTATTATTCTTGGTATTATAAGTTATTTTATGATAAATTCATCAATAATTAATGATAATTTATATAATTATTTTGATTTAATTAAGCGAGAAGATTTTAATTATATAAATAGTTTATTGAATTCTATTATATATAATAATAAAT
>CASFKI010000017.1:0-34853 GCA_949295285.1 uncultured bacterium | reverse complement strand
ATTATTATAGTATTATGAAAAATAAATATACTATTTATGAAATTTCTAAAGATTTAAATGTAGGTATATTTTTGATTAGATTTAGTTATTTAATTAGAAAAATTTTTAAAAAATAAATGATGGGAGATGTTTTAAATGAGCGAGCCATACTTAGTTAGTGTCATAGTTTCATTATATAATTGCGAAAAATATATACAGAAATGTTTGAACTCTATATTGAATCAAACATATCAAAATATTGAGATTATAATAGTAAATGATGGTTCAAATGATAATAGTTTAAAAATTGTTAATGAAATAAAGGAAAAAAATGATAAAAAAGATAAAATTAAAATATTTTCAAAAGAAAATGAGGGAATTTCTTTAACAAGAAATTATGGTATAAAAATGAGTTCGGGTGAATTTATTTTAATGATTGATGCTGATGATTGGTTAGAAGAAAATACTATTGAGACATTAGTAAACATTCAAAAGAAAACAAATAGTGATATTGTTAAAATGTGTTATTATATTAATAAAAAAGATAAAAAAAGTATTAGAGTTGAAAAAAAATATAACTATAGTAATGTTTTTATTAATTTGAAATTAAATAAAAATAAAATAGCTCGACAAATAATTATTGGTGAAATTCCTGCGTATATTTGGTCTATGTTAATTAAAAAAAGTATTATTACAAAAGAATATTTATTTGAAAAAAACGTTTATTTAGAAGATAAAATTTTTCTAATAAAACTATTAAATAAAGCAAATAGTATATATTTTTCTGATTTCACAGGATATCATTATTTTGTAAATATTAATGGATTAACTCATAACAATAAGGCAAAGTATTATTTAATGCAAGATTTTGAAATTAATAAAAGAATTAAAAATATTTTTAATAAATATTATAATAATGATAAAGATTTATTAGAGTTAAATGATACAATGACATATTATTTTGTAGAGAGAAATTTATTTAATTTATATTGTAAACATGGTAATAAAGAATTTCTAAATGTATATAAAGAGATATCAAGTGATTTAAAAGTATTATCTAAAAGTCTAAATATATCATTATTGTATAATAATAACTACACGCCAAAATGTGATTCAATAGTAAAATATTTATTAAAAGAAGATTTTAATAGAATTTTTAAAATTTATAAAAGAGATTATGTTATATTAAAAATTAAAATTATAATAAAAAAACTTATAAAAAAATATTAGAAAGGTGGTAAATTTTGTATGAAAATAGCTTTAGTTTCGACAATGAATTTACCTGTACCTGCAGTTAGAGGTGGTGCAGTTGAAGAATTAACTACTCACATAATTAATGAAAATGAAAAACAAAAAAAGTTTGAAATAGACTTATACACAATTTATGATTCAAAAATAGATATTAATCAATATAAGCACACAAATATAATTCAAATAAAATCATATTTTTATGAAACAATTATACGGAAGACTATAAATTTAAAAAATAAAATTTTTAAAACAGGAAAAAAATATAATTTTTTATATAGGAAACTAGCTAGAAAAGTAATTAAACAACATTATGATAAAATAATAGTTGAGAATAATATGGAAGTTTATATAGAAATACAAAAATTAACCAAAGATCCTATAATTTATCATATGCATAATGACTTTAATTCATCTGATAAAACACTAAAAAATTATGAAATTGTTTCAAATACTGCAGAAAAAATAATAACTGTTAGCTATTATATTAAAGATAGATTAGAAAGTGTTAGTGATAATAAAAATATTTTTGTTTTATTAAATGCAATAGATGATAAATTATATGATGATAATATTTCACATGATTTAAGAAAAAAATATAATTTTGATAAGAAAGATATTATTATAGGTTATTCTGGAAGAATAACTGAAGAAAAGGGTGTATTAGAGTTAATAAAATCTATTAAAAAAATTAATACAAAAAAGTCTATTAAATTGCTTATAGTTGGTTCTCAATGGTATGGTAATTTAAAAAATGATTTATATATGAAAAAAATAAGGGAAGAAGTGAGCCCACTTAAAGATAAAATTTTTTTTACTGGTTATGTTAATCAAAATGATATGCCAAATATTTATAAAACAATTGATATTTTAGCAATACCATCAATGTGTGAAGAAGCATTTGGGTGTATTTCTATAGAGGGTATGGCTATGGGAAATCCAATTGTAGCATCTGAGTCTGGTGAATTATCTAGAATAATTAAAAAAGATTTTGGATATATAGTGAAAAAAAATGATGCTTTTATTGATAATTTTGCTGTGTGTTTAGAAAAATTAATTAATAATGATAGTTTAAGGAAAAAATATAGTTTATCAGCCAAAAAAGAATTCGATAATAATTTAAATTATCACAAAAAGCAGTATTATATAAATTTTTATAATATTATTAAGAATGACGGAGAATAATATGAGGACTAAAAATACATTTAAAAATGGTATAACTTCATTAATTTGTAATTCAATAGCATTAATTATTGGCTTTTTAGCACAATCAGTTTTTGTAAATACTTTAGGTATAGAATATTCTGGATTGAATAGTGTCTTTTCTAATATAATATCAATGTTAGCAATATCAGAACTTGGTATAGGAACAGCTATTATTTATCATATGTATAAGCCAGTTTCTGAAAATGATATTGATAAAATAAAAAATTTAATGAATTTTTATAAAAAAGCCTATAGATACATTGCTTTTATTGTTTTATTATTGGGTATAATATTAATTCCTTTTTTAAAGTTTGTAGTTAATTTCTCATATATTAAAGAAAATATATATATAATATATTTATTATTTTTATTTGATTCTTTTATTTCATATTTTTCATCATATAAGAGAAGTTTAATTTATGCAAATCAAAAAAATAGAATCGTAGATATAATTCATTTAATATATTTGCTAATTTTAAATATATTTCAAATATTAATATTAATAAATACAAAAAATTTTATATTATATTTGATTATTAAAGTGTTATGCAGAATATTAGAAAATATTATAATTACATGTATGGCTAATAAAATATATCCATTTTTAAAAGAGAAAGTTTCTGAAAAATTAGATAAAGATACAAAATTGGATATAAAACAAAAGGTTAAAGGGCAGATTTTTCATTCAATTGGTGGATATATCGTTTTAGGAACTGATAGTTTAATTATTTCAAAATTTTTTGGTTTAAATATATCAGGTATTTATGGAAATTATATTTTAATAATAAATGCAGCTAATTCTATACTTTCCCAATTTTTTAATTCTTTAGTTTCAAGTATTGGAAATTTATTAGTGGAGAAAAATAATAAAAAATCATATAATATATATAAAACTATGAATTTAATAAATTTTTATATATATGGTGTGGTAGCAATAGTTTTTTATTTTACTATTAATGATTTTATAACTATATGGTTAGGTTCAAATAAATTTCTTTTTGGTAAAATTATCATAATATTTTTAACTATTAATTTATTTTATCAAGGAATGAGAAAAACTTCTCAAATATTTTTAACAGCAGGAGGTATATGTTATGAAAATAGATTTGTTCCAGTTGTTGAAGCAATAGTAAATATTGTAGCATCATTAGTTTTCATTCGTTTTGGAGTCGCAGGTGTTGTTCTTGGAACAATTACAAGTACATTAATTCTTCATTTTTATAGTTTTCCCAAATATTTAATTTCAAATTTATTAAAGGAAAAGAAAAGGGAATATTTCATTAATTTTATCAAGCAAAATATAATTATGATTGTTACTTTTATATTACTTATAATAATCGATAAATACATCAATATTTATAATATATTTATAAATATGATTGTTATGATTATTATTTGCGTTATTGTATCTTTAATTATTTTTACATTATTTTATTATAGAACTAAAGAATTTAAATTTATTAAAAATATAATTATTAAATTTTTGAATTCAAAGAAATTAAATTAAAAGTTTAATTTCTTTTTTGTTTATATGATATAATATTATACATGAAGAAATATTATATATTTAGGTTAAATACTAATAGTTTTATTATGAATTTTCTTTCTGTTTTAATAATTATAATATTTATAATTTTTTCTATAATATTATTATCAAATTTTAATATATTAGATATAAATTATGGAGTGTTTATTTTATGTTTGTTTGGGTATTTTATATTGCATGAAATTGTGCATAGTATTGCCTATGTAATATATGGTGGTAAATTTAATAAGATAGTGTATGGTATAAAATTAGAAAGTGGAGTTTTTTATTGTTTATGTAAGCAAAATATTAGTAAAAAAGCTATATTATATGCAAGTATATATCCTTTAATATTCTTAGGAATAATACCTTATATGGTTGGCATTATTATTAATAATCAATTAGTTGTATTATTATCTATATTTAATATAAGTGGTTCAATTGCAGATATATATACATTTATTTATATTCTTAAATTGAATGATGGTATTGAATTTAGTGAAATGGACAATCCACTATATTTTGCTATTTATTCTGAATATGATGTTTCTAAAATAAAACATACTGGTATTTCTTATGTCAAAAGTAGCAAATATATAGATAGGAATAATCTTAAGAAAATAACTATTAGTAAGTGGTCATATATAATTTTGATAATATTTATAATAATAATAATTTTAATGTGGAGGTAATATGGATAGAGTAGTAGAAGAAATTGAAAAAGGAAATTTAGTTATTATGCCTACCGATACTGTTTATGGTATCATGGCAGATGCATTAAATGAAGATGCGATTAATAAAGTATTTATTGCTAAGAAAAGAGAAAATAAACCACTTATATTATTAGTTTCTAGTATTGATATGTTAAAGAAATATGTTAAAGAAGTAAATGAATTACAAATGAAATTAATAGAGCAATATTGGCCTAATACTTTAACTATTATATTTGATAAAAATGATAATTTGAGTAATAATTTAACGTGTGGACTTGAAACTGTTGGAATAAGAATGCCTAATAATAGATTACTATTAGATATTATGAATAAAACAAATAAACCATTAATATCTACTAGTGCAAATATATCTAACCACGAAGTTATAACTAGTACTGATTTAATAGAAGAAGAGTTAAGGAATAAAATATCTTATATATTAGATGATGGTATTAAGACTAACATTTCATCAACAATTGTAAAAGTAGAAGATAATAAAATACATATTTTAAGAGCAGGGGATTTGGCAAGTCGTATTAAACAGGATTTTAGTGAATATGTACAATGATATATTATATAAAAGAGAGTGGTTGTATGAACTTATTTAGTTTAACGAAAGAGAAAACTTTAGTGTTGAAATCTTTTGCAATATTATTTGTATTGTTAGGACACACAAATTATCTATATAGATCTGGAGCGTGGGGAGTTCAATTGTTTTTAATATTAAGTGGATTTGGCGTTATGAGTTCATATTTTCAAAAAGGAAATAAAAAATATTTTTATAGGAAGTTTTTAAATCTCTTAGTTCCTTATTTTATAGTTATATTATTTCAAATAATAGCATTAAATGATATTTCAAAAATGACGATAAAACAATTTGTTGTTTCGTTGATAGGATTGGATTTTAATTTAAATATTGATTCAACTATGTGGTTTATTTCATATGTATGGGTATGGTATATTGCTTTTTATATTTTTACATATATTGCTGAAAAATTAAAAGTAAAAAACAAATACTTTATATTAATTCTTTTATTAATTTTCAGTATATTCTTACTTTTAATTTCAAGAGAAAATGTTATTTGGTCATTGGATTCAGGAACTCCATTATATTTTCTAGCCTTTCCAACTGGATGTATTCTTTGTTGCATTCAAAATATTAAAATTACTAAAACTTTTAAAATATTACTTTATATATTAGGATTATTAATTTTAACTACAATATTTATTTATTTTTACAATCGTGAAATTAATGTAATGGAATATGCTATGTTTTCTTTTTCAGGAGCTGTTATACCACTGATTTTAATTTCTTTATATAATTTTAAATATAAATTTAAATTATTACAATTGATAGGAAAAAGTTCATATAGTATATATTTAATAGAAGCATTTATATTAAATTTTCGATATAGTGTTTTAGGATTTATAAACTATACTCCAGTAATTGATTTTGTAACAATGTTTTTAATTATAATTTTAGGAGTTATTATTGATAATTATATTTTTAAGAAAATAATTAGTAAATTTTCTCATTAATTTAGTTATTTACAATGTGGAGGATAGCAATATGTACAATGATATATTATATAGTTTATCGCATTCTAAATTTAGAAGTGGTTTTAAATTAAGTGATAAAGATAAAGAATATATAAGAGAAAAAGGTTTTGATAAGATTAGATCTCATGCATATGATTTTATAAATAATAGACTTGCTAGTGCTAATATTATAAATGATGGTAAGCAGACTCCGTTTAAAGGACATCCTGTATTTGTGACACAACATGCTTGTGCTTGTTGTTGTAGAAATTGTTTATATAAATGGCATAAAATTGATAAAAATAGAGATTTAACTTCAAGTGAAGTTGATTATATTGTCGGACTATTAATGCAATGGATAAAGTTATCTATGGAAAGGTGAAATAAATATGAAAAGTATTAAAGTAATTAAAGGGGATATAACACTTTTAAATGTAGATATTATTGTTAATGCTGCGAATAAGACTCTTTTGGGGGGAGGTGGTGTTGATGGACAAATACATAGAAAAGCTGGTAAAGAATTATTAGAAGAATGCAAAAAGTTAAATGGTTGTAAAACTTCTGAAGCTAAAATGACAAATGCATATAAATTACTATGTAAAAAAATAATTCATACTGTAGGGCCAATATACAGAAGTGGACAAGATAATGAAAAATTATTATCAGATTGCTATAAAAATTCTATTTTATTAGCAGAATCATACAGAAAAGAAAATAATTTGGATGAAATTACAATAGCATTTCCATGTATTAGTACTGGTGTGTATGCATATCCTAAAAAGGAAGCAGCATGGGTAGTTATAAATACATTAAATAAAATCAATAATGATAAAATAAATGTAATATTGTGTTGTTTTGAGGAAGAAGATTATCAAATATATACGAAATATTTTATTTAAATATTGTAATTTTAATTAATTTAAATTACAATAGTATTGTTATCAAGAAAGGAGATATCATGAAAAAAATTGTTGGTTTAGTATTTGGATTGTTATTAACAATTATTCCATTTACAAATGTATTTGCAGCTGAAACTATTGATCTTGAAGACTATGCTACGATGAATTTTCCTGATACATTAGAATCTGAAGGAATAGAAATATCTGTAGATGATTATAAAGAAACAGATGACCAAGTAACTATTTATATGTTTAGAGGTTCAGGTTGTGGATTTTGTAAATCATTTTTAACTTTTTTAAATAGTATTGCTGATGAGTATGGTAAATATTTTAAACTTGTTTCTTTTGAATCATGGAATGATCCTAAAAATGCTCAATTGTTAACAGATTTATCAGCATTTTTAGAAAACCCTGCTAAAGGAGTACCATATATTATAATTGGCGATCAGGTTTTTCCTGGATATTCTTCTGAGTATGATGATTCTATTAAACAAGTTTTGGAATCAGAATATAATGCAGAAACAAGATTTGATGTTATTGAGGCTTATAATCAAAGTTTAGAGGAAGCTGAGAAAGCACAAGGTGCTAGTACAAGTGCTGTTGTATTTTGGAATGCTTTATTTATAGTTGTGGCTTCTGTTGCTATCATGGTACATGTAAGTGCATCAAATAGAAAAATGTTAAGAATTATGGGATATGATGTTCAATCTTTTAGTGATAGTTTTAATGATGATGATACTAAAGATAATCATAATCATAAAAAAATTAAAAATAATAAAGAAAAGGAGTTATAAAACTCTTTTTCATTTAAAATAATAAAGGGTGATAATATGGATAGATATAGTGATATTAAAAAAGCAAGTGTGTTAGGAATTATTGGTAATATATTTTTATTATGTATTAAAGCAACTATTGGGTTTATTACTAAGAGTCAATCTATGATAGCAGATGCTTTTAATAGTGCGGGTGATATAGCGTCTTCTTTAATGACTTTAATTGGAAATAAAATAGCAAGTAAACCTAAGGATAAAGATCATAATCTGGGACATGGAAAAGCAGAATATATATATTCTATGTTTATTAGTATTATTATGATAGTTGTTGGAATTATGTTGTTTAAAGATTCTCTTTATATATTAATAAATAAAGAAAAATATACTTTTTCTGTGTGGTTAATTGTAGTTTGTATTGTTGCTATTATAGTTAAATTTAGTTTATATAAAATTACTAATGAATTATCTAAGAAACATAATAATTTATTAATTAAAGCTAATTCAAGGGATCATTTAAATGATTGTGTAATTACAACATTAAATTTAATATCGTGTATACTTAGTATATTTAATATATATTTGTTTGATGGTATTGTAGGCATGATTATATCTGCATGGATAATGAAAACATCTATTGTTATATTTATTGAAAGTTATAATGTACTTATGGATACCTCTATGAGTCTTGATGAAAAAAATAAAGTTTTGGATATTGTAAAATCTCATGATGAAATCGTTAAAGTTAATCATTTTAATTCAACTCCAGTTGGGTATAAATATCAAATATCATTAACAATATTTGTTGATGGAAATTTATCAACATTTGAAAGTCATAAAATAGCAGATGATTTAGAAAAAGAAATAATAAATGAAATAGATGAAGTCTATTTAGCAATAATACATGTTAATCCAATTAAAGTAAAAAAAAATTAAGAAAAAAACAATAAAAATACATTATTGTAATTTATTGTTTTCTAATATTTTAATTGCATCTAATACAATATTTAATGATTTATTATCTATATCGGTTATTGGATTATACTCCACAATATCAATAGATTTAATATTCAAGTTTTTAACAAATGTTTCAAATGCTTTTAGTGCTTCATGTTTAGATAGTCCTTTATTTAATTTGTTTGCAACATTTACACCAGGACATTCTTTTTTATTTATTGAATCTATGTCAAAACTTAAATGTATTTTATTTACTCTATTATTTAAGTATTTAATTGCGTCATTTATACAATAATCTATTCCTCTTTCTTTTATAAAAGAAAGAGAATAATTTTTTATATCGTATTTCGATATTAGTTCTTTTTCAGCCTCATCTATATCATCAATACCAAACATAACTACATTTTGATAATTAATTTTAGTATTATTTGTATACAAATTAGTAAGTTTTTTTAAACCAAATCCCATAGAAGCAGCTAGTGGATATCCATGTATATTGTGTGTTAATGTAGTTTTATGAGTATTTGAATCTGGGTGTGTGTCAAACCAAATAACACCAATCTCTTCATCTTGACTAGAAGCGGCGATTGAACCTATTGATAAGCTATGATCACCACCTAAAATTACTGGTATATTATTATTTTTAATAGTATTATTAACTTCTTTTGCAAGTTTAATATCAGAAGATACGATATTATTTAAATCATTTTTATCTTTATCTATATCAATAATTTTATTTATTTTAACATATTTACTTAATAATTTTATTCCCATATCGGCACCATTAACATGACAACCATCTTTTATTGGAAATCCAATATATGTATAATTCATAATTCACTCCTTTTATATGCATTATAATATTAGCACAGATATATTGACTTGTAAAATATTTCCAAGAAAAAAACTTTTTTATTTATCATAATAATAATGGTGATTTATATTAAGAAAGTTATTTGTTTTATTATTTTGTTTGTATTATTTAATTTAAATCATATTGATAGTAATAGTGATAAAAGAATTATTTATAATACTGATGATATATATAACAAAAGTTATTATTCGATATATTTTGTTAATACTACTATAGAGGAATTAACAGAAGTTTTGTCTATACTTGATATAGATGTATTGAGTTATGTTATTAATGATAAAAAATATTATGCAAGGAACATTAGTGTATTAGAAAGTAATTATATAAAAGATAAATCTGAGAGTGAAATAATTTATTTAAGTCAATATGGTATTAAAGTAGATAAAATTAATGTTATTTGTTCAGTGAATGAAATATTAAAGTTAGAAAATATGGTTGATATTTATTAATTCAATCATATTTTTAATTTTTATTTGTTTAATAAATACTTTTATTTGCATATAAACTATGATATAATTTTTGTGTATAAATGATTTGGGGTGAAAAATTATATGAGTTGGATATTATCTCCGTTGATTGCTATATTAATATATGTTGATGCTCTTATATATACATTAGTTTCGTATGTATATAAGTTATTTATGTTGGTATGTCAAATAAATTTTAATTCTTTAGCTGCAATAATTGGACCATTAATCGATAGATTAGAAGCCGTAATTATGGTTTTTATAATGTTTAAATTAGGTATAGCATTAATTCAGCTTTTATTAAAACCCGAAGATACTCCAACCGTAGGATCTAAATTAATAAAAAATATTTTTATTGTTGGAATTATGCTAATTTGTTATAATTTGGTTTTTAGTATTTTAAATGAAGTTAGTATGTTAATTATAGGTGTACCAGAAGGTTATTCGTTTACTACACTTAATTCAATTGCAAATGTAACTGATGTAGAAGATAATGGGTTAATTAATAGATTTATATTTGGAGAAGATTCTAATATAGGAGAGGTAGGAGATTTTATAGCTCTTAAAATGTTTGGAATATTTCTAAGGGATGCTGCAGATGAATCACAATCAACCTATTTAGAAAATGCTGTAACAGAGGGTGATACTTATAATTTCTTTAATGCCTATACTCTGGCAAGTGAAGTAAATAAAAATGTATTATATACTCCATTTATAAGTGGAATTTTGGGCATTTATATGATTTATTGTATTGGTTCAGTTGTTATTGAGGTTGCTGTTAGAGTCTTTAAATTATTGGTTTTACAATTAGTTGCGCCTGTTGCAATAATAACAAAACTTAATGATAAAAGTGATATGTTTAATAAATATACAAAATTATATTTTTCTACATATACTTCTGTATTTTTTAGAATTTTTTCAGTTTTAGTCATAAATGTTTTTATTAGCAAATTTATATTGAATCTTGATACATTTTTTGGCAATGCCGTTTCTCAAACTACAGGAATTACTAAATTATTCTTATTAATAATTGTAGTTGTAGCAGGACTTAAATTTATTAAAGATTTACCTAATTTGTTAAAAGAGTTAACAGGACAAGATTTTGGTGGTTCAAGTCCATCATTTGGTGGATATATGAGTGGCTTAATAGGTGGTGGAATTGGCGCTATTGCTGGTGGTGTTAGTGCATATAAGGCTGGAGCTGGTAAATCTGGAGTATTTGCTAATATTGCTGCTGGAGGAGTTGGCGGATATAGAGCGGGTTCTCAAGGTGATTCGATAAGTAAAAAAATTGCAAATATAACGGGAAATGTTTCAAAAGGAACACAAAGAGCACAAAATTGGGCACAATATGGAAGTGCATTAAATGCTGGAAGAGCAAAATTAGAAAGAATGACTGGAGTTGGAATATCTCAAGATAGACAAATTAATCATAATAATGCAGTTATTTCTGCCGCTGATGAATATGATAAAGCTCAAACAGAAGCAATTAAAGATATTAAAATGGGTTCTGGTGAAGGTAGCATTGCTTCAGAGCTTGTAGGATTTGATGGAAATTTTGCTGATGTTAAATTTGGTGATAATAAAGATGCTTTTGCTGAGAAGATGTTAGAATATAATACTGATTATATTAATGAAAAAGCTGCTTTAGAAGTTGCACAAAGAAATGGTGATAAAACTGCAATTGCAACTGCTATGGCTAAAGTGACAGATGCTAAAAATCTAGCAATAAAAAATGCCAGCGATGTTTATGATAAACATAAATCTGCTGCAAATAATGCTAATATTGATGCTAAGCGTACTGAATTAGAAAATCTTGCTGGTAAACAAATTGTAAAAGATGGTGATAAAATAGATGTTAAAGAAACTAAGAAGAAATTTAATGAGATGTCTCAACGGATACAAAATACACAATCTTACCAAAGAACTCACAAGGGGAAATAAATAAGAAAGGAAAAAAGAGATATGAATCAATATATAATACCGGCTAATTCAAAAAGAAGTCAATTAATATTTAGTATATTTACTTGGACAGATATTGCTATTGTAATTGGGGGGTCATTTATTTCTTTATTGTTAATGCTTATTATATCTGGAGATGAAATTTATATGCTGGTTATTAAATTATTACCATTAGCAATAGCACTTTTTTTGGTAGTTCCTATACCAAATTATCATAATGTGCTTATATTTATTAGAGAAGCAATGTTATATATAATGTCAGATAAAGAATATATATGGAAAGGATGGTGTGCTACAAGCGATATTTATGACGAAGAAGTTGGAAAAAAATCAAACTGAAAATTGGTTACCTATTAAAGGAATTCAAAATGGTGAAATAATTTTGGATAATGGTGTTCGAGTAACTGGGGTTAAGGTAAGACCTAGAAACATATTTATCCTAGATTATGATTCACAAAATAATGCTATATTTAACTTAAGAAATTTTTATAATACTATAGATTATCCTTTTTGGTTAATTGTTTCAGATAGACCAGTAGATATTAATGTTTATCTTGCCCAATTAAAATTATTGTTTAATTCAGTACAAACTCAAGCTATTAGAAAGTTAGTAAGAGAGGATATTGATAAAGCTAATTTATTTATGAGCAAGGAAGTAAGTGTAACTGATACTGAATATTTTATACTATTTAAAGATAAACGTCCTGAAATGATTCAAAAAAAGATTCAAAATTTAGTTTCTGGTCTTGCTAGTGCAGGATTGCAATCAGCACAAGTTAGTAATGATGATTTAAGAATTTTAATTGATGGATTTATGAATGGTGGAGATACCACTAAGTTTGGAACGGTGATGAGTACGATATGAGCGTAAGTTTTAAAAGCCAATTGGCTCCAAAAGGATTAGAAATTAGACCTTCAGAAATGATTATTAGTGGTAAGTATTGTTGTATTCTTACAATTATTAGTTATCCTAAAGCAATTAGTGAAGGTTATCTTGCAAATCTTACTCAATTATCAGGAATTAAAGTATGTATTAAACATATTCCGATTGCGTTTTCTGTATTATCAAAAATGCTTAATAAAGAAATAGCTGATATGAAAGCAAGATATGCAAATGAACATGATAGAACGATTCAAGAGCAAATTAGACAAGATTATGAAAGTATTGAAGAATTTATTTCAATGTTGACAGCAACTCAAGCAAGAATATTTGATTTTCAAATGCATGTAATTTTATCAGCTGATTCTCATGAAGAATTAGAAACTAAAAAAGTACAAGTTAAAAATTATTTAGATGCTATGGGAATGAAAGGCGTAGTTTTAAGATTTGAACAAGAAAAAATATTTAAAAGTATGTTACCAATATTTGATAAAAATGATATTGAAGAAAGAGTTGGTACACCAATACCATCTGTTTCAATCGCAGCTATGTATCCATTTGTTTTTGATAGCATAAAAGATCCAGGATTATCATGCTTGCTTGGTGTAGATTATTCTGGTGGTGTTATATTATTTAATCAATTCTTATATCAAACTAAAAAAGAGTTTAATAGAAATAATGCTAATATGATTATATTGGGTACTTCTGGTAGTGGTAAATCTACTGCTGCTAAAATTTTACTTAGGTCTAATATAAGAAATGGTCATAAAATAGTAGCTATTGATCCTGAGGGTGAACTTCAAGAAATGACTAAATTATATGGAGGAGATTTCATTGATTTAGGAAAAGGCGGAGATTTTGGTATGATAAATCCACTTGAAGTGGTATTAGATGCCGATGATGAAGAAATGGCTGAAGGTACCGGATATGCTGTATTAACGCGTACGCTTCAAACATTAAAAGCATTTATGAAATATTATAGTCCCGATATTGAGGAAGATGTTCTTACATTGTTTAGTGAAGTTGTACAAGATACATATAAAAGATATAAAATAGACTATGATACAGATTTTAGTAAAATAATATCACACGATTATCCAACTTTCGATGATGTTTATGCCACTATTAAAGGAAGACTTTTATCTATGACAGAGCATACACATGAAAGAGATATTATGGAAAGATTAGAACTTAAAGTTAGGCCTTTAACAAAAGAGTTAAGATATTATTTTACGGGTAAAACTACTATTGATACTGATGCAGATTTTATAGTGTTTAATATTCGTGAACTTATGAATGCAGATAGTACTATTAGAAATGCTTTATTTTTCAATATTTTAAAATATGCATGGGGATTGACTTTGGACAGAGAAGTTAATACAATTTTGATGGTTGACGAAGCACATATGTTACTTGCTGATCAAAATACTTTAGGTGCAGAGTTTTTAGCTAGAATTCAAAGACGTAGTCGTAAATATAATACTGGTACTATAATTATCACGCAACAGCCAACGGATTTTGCAGCACCTAATGTATTAATACATGGTAAAGCAATATTTGATAATGCATCTTATTACTTAGTAATGGGATTGAAAAAACAAGCTGTTGAAGATTTAAGTAAATTAGTTGATTTAAATGAGCAAGAGAAAGATTCAATTAAGAGATATAGTCAAGGGCAAGCATTATTTGTTTGTGGAAGTAGAAGAATGAGAATTAATGTTATTGCAACACAACAAGAATTAGAATCGTTTGGTTCTGGTGGAGGGCTATAAAAGTTCCTCCTTTTCTAAAGGAGAAGTAGTATGTATGATGATTCACATAACAATTTGGATGAAAATGGCGAAATAGAAGCATATAAAGAATTAGAAGCCAAAAGACACGCGGAAGCAATTTTAGCTTCTGGTTTTGATGCTGTTCACCAATATAATTCTAAAGATGTTGATGCAATTAACAAAAGAGCAAAGAATCAAATTAATAATACAAATAAAAAAACGAATGAAGAAAAAAGCACATCGTCATTGGACGAGAAAAATGATGAACTAAAATCTTCTGATGATAAAAATAAGAATAATGAAAATCAAGATAAGAAAGAAGAACCTAATAATAATAAAAAATTTAATGCAAGTGATTTATTAAATTCTGTTAATCCAATAGCAAAATTGAAAGCAAAATTAATGACAATAAAAGCTTCATTGATGCTGATAGGTATAATTGCGCATATTTTTGGTATTGTGTTGCTTATTGTACTTTTTCTTATAATATTTGATGTTTTAATGAACTCAATTTCGTCATTTTTTGGAATTGTTGAAGATACAAATGATGAAAATGCATTAACAATTAATGATAAATATTTATATGATGAAGATGGTAATCCTTATAGTGAAGATGAATTGGTTGAGATGTTAAAAAAAGATAATGAATGTAGTATAACTATATTTAGTAATATTTCTGATTTTTTTTCAACTATTAATGGTAAATTTGGTACTGGGAATTTTTGTGCATATTCTAGATATATATCTAAAAGCATAGATAAGTTAGAAGAGGAAAATCCTGGTCTTAAAATGGATAGATCTTTATTATTATCAGGTATGTTTTATGGATATGCTTCTCAGCCTGATAATTTAGAATATATTAACCCTTCTAGTATTCCTGATAGTGTAGAAGCAGTAGATCACTATAAATCTTTAATTGATATGTTACAAGATGGTCTATTAACTAAAGCGGATGTTGATGAAATGATTAATGCTGCGGTAGCCGATCATACTCATAATTATTATCAATGGAAAATTGTTGATGAATATGATCGTAATGGTAATATTGTTAGATCAACTGGATATTGTGAAGAACATGAAACATCTGATGTAAAATATAGTCTATTAAGATGGCAAATGTTTATGAGATATGGGAAAGATGTTGTTGACACATATGATTTTCTTATGAAAAGAAAAAAATCATATCTTGAAAGTAGTGAAGAATGTAATGGTACCATATCTGATTCTGTATTGATGCAAAAACTTGCTCAATCAGGAGGGGTAGCTGTATTGGATGATAGTGTTGGCAAAGCAAAAGAATTTTTATCTGAATATGGCATACCACAAAATTTAGAATTATTTGAACAAAAAGCTACTACTGAAGGATATACTAAAGATGTATTTCAACCATATTCTTATAAAGATAAATCAGCTAATTTTGATTATAGAACAGGATATGTTTATAAAGAATTTCCTTATTTTGAACAAGCGTACAATTCAGGACAAACTACTCTTGAATATGATGATGCGATTACACCTAAGATTATTGAAACTTTAATTACACAGGTTGTTGAGAAAAAAACTTATATGAATGAAATACTAAATTTAGAAGATCAAGATAATCCAGCTTATTTTCAACAATTAGGCCAAATATGGTCTTCTGTTAAAGGAGCTTATTGTTCTGAATATGTACCATTACCTTTTAATGAAATACAAGTGGTTGTTGAAGATTGTGATGGTAGAGAATTGGGTACTACTAATTTTAAAGATTATATAATGGGTGTTGCTTATGGAGAAGTAAGCAATTCAGGGGATGATTATGTTAAATCTGAAATGGTAGCTGCTATTAGTTATGCTCTTGCAAGAAGAAATAATTATTCAAAACTATCTGCATCACAAAATAAGATTGTTATGAAGTCTGGAAACTGTGATCAGGTATATTGTTCTATGGCACTTGGATGTTCTAGCATTAAATCTAATTTGGATTGTGGCGGATTTAAATGTACATCTTATCATCCAGGACTTAATTATACTTTTTATCATGGTGCAGCAGGCGATGCATTAATTCAAAAATATTCACAGTTGTATGATGAAGCGTCACAGTTTTTGCTTGTTAAAGATGGAAGTGTTTTTTCAGCAGGATATGTATCCACTGTACAAAATAAATGGAAAGAATTATCAGATAGTGGTATGTCATTTACTCAAATAATGCAACAAACTTATGGGCCTGATGGAGCTGAATTAGTTAGATGTGAAAATTTAGATGAAGAAGGCAATTTAACTTCAGATGTAAATGAAACTACAAATAATTCCGATGCTGAAGTATATGGACAAGGATCTTATAATAATGAGAATGTTACTATTAAAAAAGTTGGAAATACTACTAATGATGTTTATAATAAAAAAGCACCAGATTTAGGCAAGTTTTATGGCTATTCTTATAATGATGAGCCTGCTGGTAGAAATATAACTATTAATCCTGAGTGGGTTAACGCTAATATTGTAAATGTTGATTCTGATTGGGGAAATTCATATAGAGTAAATATTCAAGCTAAAAATAATTATGAGATGGCATTTAAAAATATATCTAATATATTAACCAATGGGGTAGTGTTAAGTGATGGAAGTGTTTGCAAGTATAAATTAGATGATTTACAGGGAGGTAATACATTTGAGCAAAGGAAAACAACAAGTGGATATTTTAGTGATGAGTCTTATGGTATAACTCAATCTTGGAATTATAATAAATCATATACAATTAATGGTAAAATATATATGCCATATTCTAAGAATAGTACTATAACTGATTATAACGACTTTGTTAATGCTCTTGGAAAAGAAGAAGATTGTAGAAATGTAAATTATATTTTATATAAATATGCATATTCTCCTGCTGGATTTAGTTGGTCTAGATATGAAGAGATTTATGATGGATCTACATTTACAATTAATTATTAATAGGGAGGAATATAATGAGTAAAGAAAAAAGAGTAACTTTAATTATAATATTAGTAATACTGTGTATTTTATTTATTATAATAATCCCTTTAATAATTAAATATAATAAAGAACAAAATAAAATAAATTTTCCTGAGTATAATGATATAGAAATCACTGAAGGCTTGCTAGATAATGAGATTACTTATGAACAAATAAAAAAAGAATTTGAGAATGATTATTATTTTAATAAACTTGCTATTATGATGGATTATGATAGTAGTCAATATACATCAGCATATTTAAAAAATATGTTATGGAATTTAATATTTAATTATGAGATTTCTAATGATAATTATTTTTCATATTTTGATTCAAAAGAAGGAAAATATTGTTTTAGTAAGCATAATTTAATAAATGCATTTAAAGAACTATATGATGTAGATATATCTGAAAATTATAATTATTTAGAGGGATATTATCAATATGTATATCTTAGTGGAAAAGGTTATTGCTTAGATTTTAAAAAAGTAGCTCAAGAATATAATAAAAATATAAAAGTAGCTGTTGAAAGAATGGCTATGATTGGAACAACGATTACGACAGATTTATATGTATATGAATATAGTGCTATTACTGAAAATGAAAAATATTATGAAAATTTATTGGCACAAGCTATTGATAAAAAAAATTATTCACAAGCTAAATCAATAACTGAAAATAATTTAAATGGAGAAGTAACACATAAGCAATTACAATTTAAAAAAAATACAAATGGCAAATTTTTTAAATATAAAATTTTGATTAGTAAAAAATTGTTTTATTAATTTAAGATTCTATTGTATAATATAGTTGATATGAGGTGAGGTATGAAATTAAAGTTTAGAGCAGATAAAAAAGATTTTGTAATATTTTTAATTTTTTGTATAGTTTTTTTATATTTAGTAGCTGTAGCAATAGTTAATTTGAATGGTTTTGCTGTGGATGGTGAATTTAAAGGACTAAATCCATTACCAGCTTTTTCAAGTGATTTAATATTATATACTATAATTATATATATAGCTGTAATTGCTGGGCTTATGCTAAGTAGTTCGTCTTATTTTTTTGAAAGGGAAAGTGGATTTGGAATTACTACTGAGAAAAAAAGTAAAAATGATGGTTATTCTAAACTAATGTCAGATAGTGAAATGAAAAAAGATCGTGGAATTGTTAAAATTCATTTAACTGATGATACTTATGAGGGTGGTGGTATTCCATTTATTAATGATGGGGTCAATGCTTGGGTAGATAATAGTGGTGAACCACATGCACTTATTATGGGTGCTTCTGGTTCAGGTAAAACTCAATGTATGATGTTCCCACTTCTTAAAATATTAGCAAGACATGGTGAAAGTGTAATTGTTACTGACCCTAAAGGCGAGTTATATGAAGAGTGTGGAAAACTATTACAAGAAAAAGGATATAAAGTTATTTTGTTAAACTTCCGTGATCCAAAGGAAGGATCTGCATGGAATCCATTTAGTTATCCATATAGAATTTATAAAGAAGGTAATATAGATAAAGCAAATGAGTTATTGCAAGATCTTGCTAGTAATATATTGATTGATCCTAATAATAAAGCTGAACCTTTCTGGGAACAAACAGCATCTAACTTTTTTACTGGATTATCTTTGGGATTATTTGATGATGCTATTGAAGAAGAGGTTAATATAAATAGTATTAATATGATGGCTGAAGTTGGTGAAGATAGAATTGGTTCTTCAACTTATATAAAAGAATATTTTAAAGCTAAAGGTGAGTTATCACCCGCATATATAGCTGCTGCTTCTTGTATTAATGCACCAAATGAGACTCGTGGTGGTATTATGTCTACATTTAGAACAAAGACAAGAATTTTTTCATCACAAGAATCATTATCAGAAATGCTGTCTTATAGTGATTTTGATATAAGAGATATTGGAAAAGAAAAAACTGCTATATTTTTAAAAGTACATGATGAAAAAACTACATATCATGCACTTGCTACAATTTTTGTAAAACAAGCTTATGAGGCTTTAATTGCAACTGCTCAAACATTTCCAAATTTAAAATTACCATATAGAACTAATTTTATATTAGATGAATTTGCTAATATGCCAGCTATTAAAGATATTGGTACAATGATTACTGCATCTCGTTCAAGAAATATTAGATTTAGTTTTGCAATTCAAAATTTTTCACAATTAAATCAAGTTTATGGTAAGGAAGTAGCTGAAACTATAAAAGGTAACTGTGGAAACTTTGTTTATATCATGAGTACGGAACTTGCAGCACTTGAAGAAATTAGCAAGTTACTTGGTGATCAAAAACCTGAAAAGGCTAAGAAAGATGAACCTGCTCCTCCAATTAGACCTTTATTTACTGTAAGTGATTTACAAGCATTAAAAGAAAATGAAGTTATATTTAATAGATTTAGAAGTATGCCATTTAAGACAAAATTAACTCCAAATTGGAAAATTAATTGGGGGAGAAAATATGAAAAAATTGGTTATACTATCAGACCAGCTCATGAAGTTAAAGTATTTGATTTAAAAGGTTTTGTTCAAAAACTAAAAGAAAAGCAAGCGGCATCTTCACCTAATGCACAAGGAGGATTTATGCCTGGAATGCCAGGTATGGGTGGTATTGGGCCTATTGGAATGCCAGGGATGTTTAATAATCCTGTTATGCCTAATCAAGGTGGAATGTTTGATGGACTTCCTACAAATATAGATGAATATGTAAAAAAGCTTGATGAAAAAATAGCAGAACTTGAAAGAGAGGAACAAGCAGAAAAAGAAAAACAACAAAAAGTTGCAGAAGAAAAAGCTGAGATTAAAGAAAAAACACAAGAAGAAATTCAAAAAGAAATAAGTGATATATTTAATCATAATTTGAAAGAAGATCCATCTGTTAAAGATGACAAACCAAAAGATGGTAATATAGAAAATCCTAAAGTTAATGTTGATGTAGATAGTATTGTTAAGAATAATGATGCTAAAGATGAAGATTTTTTTGATGATTTTTTTGGAAGTGAATAAAATAAAAGCTTTTTTAGGTTTTTATTTTTTTATTTATCATAAAATATATTGGTGAAGTTATGAAAATAATAGATGTTAGTGATAAATATTCATATAATGTAAATCATTTAAATGGTAGTATAAATATACCATATGATGATTTGATTAATAATTATAGAAAGTATTTAAATAAAAATGAAACATATTATTTATATTGTAAAAGTGGTAAATTAAGTAAAAGAGCGGTAATGATTTTATCTTCTTTAGGATATCGTGTTTTTAATCTAGAAAAATAATTTTTTTTGTAATATAATTGTATTATGAATATGATAAGTATAATGCAGGGAATTATTGATTTTATTTTAATGACTGGAAATGTTGGAGTATTAATATCTTCTTTAGTAATAATAGTAGAATCTATTATTCCAATAATACCAGTTTTAGTATTTGTTTCTATTAATTTTATGATACTTGGAAATATAAGTGGATTTATTATTTCTTGGATTTGTATGATTGTTGGTTGTTTAATATCATATTTTATTTTTAAAAATGGATTTGGTAATCACTTTGAAAGACTGACTAAAGATAAGGAAAGAATTAAAAAATATAGTAAGTTGTTTAAAAACATTAGATCTGATAAATTATTGTTATTAATAGCATTTCCATTTACCCCGGCTTTTCTTGTTAATATAGCTGCAGGGCTTGTTAAAATGGATTTTAAAAAATATTTTCTTTGTATTGTGATTGGAAAAATTAGCTTAGTGGTTTATTCTGCATATATTGGGATTTCATTTGTAGAAAGTTTAACTAACCCAATAATGTTATTAAAAATATTAATAGTAATGCTAATTGTATATCTTTTTGGTATAATTATAAAAAAAATAGTAGGTTTAAATGTATAGGAGTTAGTTTATGGAATATGTAATTTTAAGTTTATTAATAGTAATAGTTATATTATTAATTATTTTAGTTTTAAGAAAGAATGATAATAATGATGTTAATGAAAAAATATCTAGAGTTGAACTTAGTCTAGTTCGCGAAATAGGTGATTTTAAGAATGATTTTTCTGATAAGTTAAATAATGATTTTAATACTTTAAATGATAGAATTGAAAATAAATTAAATTTAATTAATCAAAGAGTTAATGAAAAGTTAGAAGATGGTTTTGATAAAACAAATAAAACATTTAATGAGATTATGAATAGATTAACTAGAATAGATGAGGCTCAAAAGAAAATTGATGGACTTGGGAATGAAATTATATCATTAGAAAGTATATTGACTGATAAAAAAAGTAGAGGAATATTTGGTGAAGTTAATTTATATCATATTTTATCTTCAATTTTTGGAGAAAAGAATGATAAAATTTATAAAACACAATTCACTTTATCTAATACAACCATTGCAGATGCGATTATATTTGGGCCACAGCCTCTTGGTACTATTTGTATAGATTCTAAATTTCCATTAGAAAATTATAGAAAATTAGTTGAGAAGGGGCTTACAAATAGTGAAAAAGAAGCAAGATTTAAAGCGTTTGATAATGATGTAAAAAAACATATTGATGCGATTGCTAATAAATATATAATACCCGGTGAAACTACAGAACAAGCTATAATGTTTCTACCTGCTGAGGCAATTTTTGCTGAAATAAATGCATACCATACTAATTTAATAAAATATGCGGCTAGTAAAAAAGTATGGATTACATCTCCAACTACACTTATGAGTCTATTAACAATAATTCAAGCTGTATTAATGGGACTTGAAAGAGATAAATATACTTCAGTTATTCACGAAGAATTAAATAAATTAGGAATTGAATTTTCAAGATATAGAGATAGATGGGATAAATTATCAAGAACTATACAAACAGTTAACAATGATGTAGAAAATATACATAAAACTACTGAAAAAATTACAAAAAGATTTGATAGCATTAGTAATGTTAAAGTTGAAAATAAAGAAATTGATTTAATTAATGAATAAAAAACAATTATTTCTAATAGTTTTCTTGTAAAAATATCATATATATGATAAACTTATTAAAGTAGGAGACTGACAAACTTAAAGGAGTAGTTAAGCTATGAGGGAAAAAAGAATACTTGAAAAACTTGTGAATATTTTATTAGATTTATTCATTGGCATATTTAGTGTTATTTTAATTGTTACAATTTATAATGCTATACAAACTAAGGTGTTTGATAATGATTATTCAAGTTTATTTGGATATACTACATTTGAAGTTCAAAGTGGTAGTATGAGTAATGAGATAAATAAAGGAGATTGGATAATTGTTAAATATAGCGATAATATTCAGTTAAATGATATTATTACATTTAAAAAAGATGATAATTTTGTTACTCATAGAGTTGTTGAAGAATACAATAATACTTTTGTTACAAAAGGAGATGCAAATAATACTAAAGATGATCCAATAAGTAAAGATCAAGTGGTTGGTAAAGTGGTAAAGATACTACCAAATTTTGGCGTTATCAAAAAAACTTTATTAAATCCAATTGTTTTAGTAGCTATTATAGTTACATTATATTTATTAGGATATGTTTTTAGAAATGTTAAAAAAGATCAAACAGACAATATTAAAGAGAAAATAGATGCTGTTATTACTAAATTATTAAATAAGATAATACCATCTAATAAAAAAAATACTGAACCAATGAAAAAAAATGTATTGGAAGTAATAGAAGAAAGAACACTTACATCGGAGAGTAAAGAAGAACAATCTAATGAAGTTATAGAAGATGATAGTAATCAAGAAAATGAAGATGAAGATTTCACCGTAGAACTTCCAGAAATGGATATGGAAAAAACTATTTATTTTAGAATGATAAGTGTTAATAAAGACGATGTTGATGGTGCTTATGATAAAAAAAATACTAAGAAATCAGATATTATTATCGAAGACTCTAATATAAGTGAAAAAGAGATTGAAACTAAAACCGATGCTGAAGTTAAAAAATGTATTACAACATTGAAAGAAAAGAAAAAGAAATTTAAAAACATTATTGATAAGATACTTTATATAAAGGAGGATGAAATAAATTCTATTATTGATGTATTAAATCGTAAAGAAAAATTTAAAAATAATGAAAGTACAATTAATGAAGATTTTTTAAAAACTTATGTTGATGCTAGATATTATAATATATCTGATGAAGGTAATATTGATTTTAATTCTAAAAATAAACTTTCTAAAATTAATGAACAAATAAATATTAAAGCTAAGAAAATGATATCTAAGTATAATGGTAGTGATGCTGTATATGAAGATAAAGTAAATAAGTTTAATAAATTTTATGTATTAGTAAATAATCTAGAAATATTAAATAAAACAAATAAAAACATAGATTCTAAAAGAGAAAGTTATAAAAATAAAATATTGCCTGTTCTTAGAGATGAATTAACTAGTTCATTAGAATTAATGGATATTGTAAATAAGATTATTATTATTCAAAAAGTACATGATAGAATAATTAAAGAAACTTTAGAAAATTTAAATTCTAATATGTTTAAATTAATATTAGAAAAAATAAGTAATAATCAATTTGCTGTTAATTTAAAACATAATATTAATTTTAGTAAAGTATATAGTGATTATATTGTTGATAAGACATATTCTGAAGGTATTATTGCTGAGGATAAAACAATGATTATGATAACTATGGTTGTTCAAAAAATTGTTGAAGACATGTTAGATGGGGATTTTGATAATAAGTATTATTTACATATTCCATCTACCGTTTATGAAAAAAGAAATAAACTTGAGAAAATATTTGAATTATTTGATGATAATAGAGGGAAAGAAAGTATAGTAGTGGTTAATGATTATAATGAAGTTATAAAAAATAAAAAAACAATCAAACAACTTAGGAAAGATGGATATCATTTCGCAATATCATTTAATACTGATGCTAAAATTAAAGAAAGTGATATAAAAAATATAGCGCTTGCTGATTATATTTTCACAGATTCAAAAACTCTTAGGGAATTAAATCTTATAAAAATAATTCCAGAAGAGTTAAAAGATAAAATTATTGATGAGGATGCACATTTAAGAATTATAGATTAGGAGGTAAATATGAATACATTTTTTAGATTCTTTTATGAATTTGTTTCAGTATTCTTTGATGGCCTATTTAGTGGTTTTAAGGGTTTATTTAGTGGTATTAAAGATATGTTTGAAATAGGAAAATATGCTAAAATCCTTGGAGAATATAAAGAAAGTTTCAATGGTAATGAAAAAATATTTGTTGTATTATGTATAGTGTTCTTAGTTTTATTAATATTAATGATATGCATGATATTGTTCTTAGTTATTAAAAAATTATTAAGAAGAGCAACAAATAGAATGAGTAGAGAAGAGCTACTTCAAGAAATTGCTGAATTAAATGATAAAGTTAGAAAATTAATGAAAGAAAAAGATGAATTAATGGCTATGAAAGTTTCACAATTAGGATTAAATCCTGAGGATGAAAATACTGAGAAACCTAAAGAAGGAGAAGAAAATCTAGAGGGTGAGGAAGAATTTGATAAAGAAACAGCTGTTAGATTCCCTTCTTTGGCACTAATTGATAATGAATATAAAAATTATAAACCTAAAAATTATGAAAATAATTTTACTTTAGAGGAATTATTAGATAATTTTAGATGTTTTGCTGCAAGCCAGTTAAAATTGTATTATTCTCCAACTATATTAAGACCTTTCATAGCTGGACTTGCTTGTGGAAAACTAATAATTTTACAAGGAATTTCTGGTACAGGTAAAACTTCTCTTGCTTATGCTTGGGGAAAATTTGTTTGTAATGATTCTTGTGTTTCATCAGTAGAACCATCATGGCGTGATAAAACTGATTTTCTTGGTTATTTTAATGAACTTACGAAAAAATTTAACGAAACTAGAGCACTTGGTGAAATATATAAAGCTGGATATGATGATAATGTTCATACAATAATATTAGATGAAATGAATCTTGCTCGTGTAGAATATTATTTTGCAGATTTATTATCTATATTAGAAATGCCAAGACGTGAAGAATGGTTAGTTGATATTGTATCTAGTCCATGGCCAAAAGATCCTGTTAAGTTGGAACACGGAAAATTAAGATTACCAGGTAATATTTGGTACATAGGTACAATTAATAATGATGATTCAACATTTTTAGTAACTGATAAAGTTTATGATAGAGCAATGCCTATTGATATCAATGATAAAGTTCCAGCATTTAAATGTAGGGAGCAAGAAGCTATACCAATAAATTCTTCATATCTAGAAAGATTATTTGAAGAAGCAATTGAGAAACATCCAGTTACAGATAAATTATTAAATCAAATAACTATGATAGACGATTATGTAATTGAACATTTCAGAATTGCATTTGGTAATCGTATTATGAAACAATTAGGTGTATTTATTGCTATTTATGTAGCAACTGGTGGAAAAGAAATTGAAGCAATGGATTATTTTATTGCAAAGAAAATATTACGTAAATTTGATCAATTAAGTATTGCATATATTAAAGACGAAATAGATCCATTTATATCATTTTTAAATAAAAATTTTGGTAAAGGAACCATGAAGGAATGTATAGCATATTTAGAGAGAATTAAGAAAAGTGTTTAAGAAAGGATTAGATTTATATGGCATCTAAAAATAAATATTCAATAAAAAAAGTTAATGAAATTGTAAAAAAAGATACAAATTATTTTTTAAATAATTTGCAATCTGATATGTTATATAAATCTAATTATCTTGGAGATTTATTAGATTTTGAATGGCTAGATCAAATAGAGGAAGCATGTCCTCATATTGATACAATAGTCAGAAATCCAAAATTAACTCTTATTAAAGAAGAAGTAATTGTTAAAATGGAAAAATCTAAAAAAGTTACTGTAGAAACTATAAAAGATTTAGCCAAACATACAAATTATATTAATAAATATGATGAAGATAAAAATAAGGTAGAACCAAAGCAAGTATTGAATGTGTTTAATGAAGAAACTTTTAACATTTATGAGAATAGATTTTTATATACATTAATAGATTGTATGGATAGATTTGTATCTTCTAAAGAAAAAGATTTAAAAGCATTAAATGATTTGAATGATGGTAAATTTATTGAGTATTCAGCAAGTAGTAAAACAAGCAAAGAAAAAGTTAGTATTGAATTAAAAATAACATCTGAAATATTAACTGTTGATGGTGTCAATGATAGATTAAAAAAAGAAATTAAAGATGCACTTAAAAGATTAAAAAGAGTTAAAGAATATCTTGGTAGTTGGCATAAAAGTTCAATGTATCAAGAATTAGAAAAACAGCATGTTCATTTGATACAACCACCATTAAAAAAGACTAATATTATATTAAAAAACCCTAATTTTGGTTTAGCTGCGAGATTATGGGATTATTTAAGAAAATATGATTTGGAGGAAAATGAAGATAATATTAAAGATGATTTAGAAAGGCAAAAAAATGAACTTAAATCATTAATTGACCATAGCTTTTTTATCGATTTTTGCGTTTTATCTTCTATTAGCAAATATAAAAGAGATCAAAGACAAAAAATATGTGATCATGCTGTATTATTATTAACAGAAGAGATTAGAAATGTTCTTAATATATTGCAAAATAATGGATTTAATATTACAGATGATGAATTATTAGAAATGATGTCAAAAGAAATAAAAAAGAAACCAGTAAATGTTAGATTAGCTGGAATAGAAGATGTTAAAAATAAATTTAAATCAGCAATGGACGAATATTTAGAAAGGACACAAAATTATTAATAGTGTTATAAGGGTAAGTATGAAAATTATTAAAAAAATAATTAATGTTTTAGTAATATTCTTTGTTTTAGCATTTGTAGTAGTAGTACTTTTACAAAGATTTAGCAACAATGAATTATCAATATTTAGTTTTAGAATGTTTACAGTAGTATCTGAAAGTATGGTTCCGAAATATAAAATAGGTGATGTATTAATCTCAAAAGAAGTAGATTTTAAAAATATTAAAGTAGGTGATGCGATTAGTTATTTAGGTAATAAAGGGCAATTTGATGGTAAAGTTGTTACTCATAATGTAATAGGTATTGAGAAAGATTCAAATGGAAAATATTTATTTCATACTAAAGGCATCGCTAATTTAATAGAAGATCCAATAGTAAGTGAAGATCAATTATATGGTAAAGTTATTCATAAATCTATTATATTATCATTTATATATAGAATTGTATCAAAACCAATAGGAATGTTTATATTTATATTACTACCTATAATGTATATAATAATATCTGAAATTATTATTACATTGGTTGAAAAAGAGGAGAAAAAAAGAGGTATTAACAATACAAGCAAGTAAATTGTTTTATCAAAGGAGGAATTACAATGAAAGGAAGATATAAAAATTATTTGAAATTAAATTTGATTTCAATATTTTTTATAGGTGTTTCTTTTATTTCTATTTCTCTTGCCTGGTTTGCATATACTGGTTTAGTCCAAACACAAACTCAAATTGATGTTAAAGCATGGAATATTCAGTTTAATAAAAATGGAGAAACAGTTTCAAATGATATAATTATTTCACTTGATGATTTGCAACCTGGAATGGATAGTTCAAATGACAACATAACAATTAATAATAAAGGAGATTCAGATGCTAAGATATCATATAAAATACAAAGTGCTAGAATATTATATGATAATATTGACATATCGGAAGAATTTGGAAGTATTGAAGATAAGCTGGCAAATGATTATCCGTTTAGTATAAATGTTAGTTTGGATAAAAAATATTTAGATCCAAAAGAGTCAGCCATGTTAAACATAGCTGTTAATTGGCCACTGGACTCTGATACAGATGAAGAAGATAGTATTTGGGGAAATCAAGCATATAGTTATAATTCTGAAAATCCAACTTCCCCATCTATTAAGATAGTAATTAATATAAAAGCAGAACAAAATACGGATGAATATAAATATAATTCAGGTGATTTAGTATTATACGATGTAGTAAACAATACTAAATGTAGTAATATTGGTGGGTCATGCATAAGAACCCATGTATTAAATTTAAATTCAACTGATGAAGATAATTTAATATTATTACCAGATTTGTATGAAAAGTATGATAGTGGTAGTTATGATGAATATGATGTATTATTGCCAAATGATTGGGATTCATCAATAAGAGAATTATATTTAAAAGATATATTAAATTTTATATCTCAAGATATAAATAATTCATATTTAATTAGAGAAAACTTGTCTAATAGAGTAATTGGATATATAAATTATAATAATAGATTTGATACTTATATAAATAAATTAGTTAATCCTTATAATTCTTATTTTAAATATAATGAAGAAAAATATGATTTTTTATCTTCAAATCAATGTTATTGGTTAAATACTGAACATGATTCTTCTCGAGCTTATGCATTGGTTAAAGATGCAGATAAAGGCAGTATAATTACTCCTTATGATAAATCTAATATATGTTCAGTAGTTCCAGTAGTTATTGTTCCAATTAATAAATTAATAGAAAATAGTTAAATTAAGTTATCGATAAATGTTATATACTAAAAATAAAACCCGTTTTTTAGATAAAATAGAAACGGGTTTTATTATTGACTTTTTATTTTATATTTTTTGTTTAAATTGAATATTTGCTTTAATTTGTAAATTTTCATTTGTATTAGTGATTGTAGTATCTTCATTATCATTCATTATATTATCATCTTCATCATACCATTCAAAGTATACTCTAATAGTGAAAGGTTCAAATGAATAATTTTCTTCTAAGTTGTTAAAATTTAATGATCCAGTAATAGTATTTCCTTCAATTGAGTTAAGTTTTAATGTATCTCCTTCAATATAATTGCTATCAATAATTGAATAATTACTAATTAATAAATCTGGTATATTTTGATTTAATAGTTCTAATGTTATTATATAATCGAATGAAACTTCTACATTCATTGGATTAACTTGAATATCAAAATAGCCTTTTGATGTAGGAGCAATGGTGTTTTCTTTAATATTCTCATTTTCCTCTAAAACAGGAGCAAGTACAATTTCAGATGAAGTATTTTCAGTAATATTTGTTTCATTGATTAATAATTGCCATTTAGAAAATGCTATTTCTAAGTTTCCAGTTGCGTCAACAATATATCTTGAATAAGTATTACTTACTAAGGATACAGTAAATATTGATAAAATTAATACTAATAAAATCTTAGCTTTACTTCTCATAACATTCCTCCTATCTTGATTTTATTATATATTATACATTTTTTATACACAACAGTTTACATAAAAATAGTGAAATAAAGTGTAAAATTTGACGCAAAAAGTGTATAATTTTACATTTTATGTTTAGCCTTTAAAATATATATAAAATTTGCTATTATATATGTATAAGAAGGTGACAATTTATGAATGAAAAATATATGTTTACTACAATCTTTAGAAGCGTTTATATTAAGAAAAATATTGAAAGAAAAAATAATAACTTTATTAAAATAAAGAATAAAGATGTATTAGAAGAAATATTATATAATTATGTTATTAAATCAATAGGTTATTGTAGCGATTATAGTAAATATTATGATGAAATTGGGTTATTGTTCGAAAATATTATTACAAATATACCATATGTTTATTCTTTTGAAAATTTAGTAGATGAAATTAATAAATATGTTGAAAAATATATAAAAAAGCTAAATGAAAAAAAATATACATCGTTGTTTATTCAAGCAATGACACAACAATACTCAAGTGATCATATAAAAGCAGTTGTTATAAATAATAAAAATACATATGTTATTGGGAAAAAATCAAGGTTGGAAGAAGAAGAAATGCCTAAAATTGTTATTAGGGATATTGATGAATTAGAAAATATATTAGAAAAATTAGTTGCTACTTATAATATGAGTTCACATGTGTATGGTAATTTATTGCGTACTGATGAAGACGATGATATTGTATTATTTTTTAGCTGGATTATCAAAAATGCCACTACTGAAGATTTAAGCGATATTGGAAAATATTTAAATAAATACATTTCATACGTACAAGATGATACATTTGAAGATTTTAAGTATCCAAATTATTTGGGAAATTTTTTTAATGATGAATTATGGGCTAAAATATCATCTAGTGATGTAGCATATGAAACACCATATTATTTTGTATTTATGCTTAGAAATAATCATTTGATCCTTCCATATGTACGCTATGGAATAGATAATGGTAAGGAAAAGACAGCGAATATACTTGCTATACAAACTCCTAATGCATATAATCCAAAAAATGATGAATTAAATAAGTATATCAAAGAAAATCTTCCTAAAAGCAAAAATTTTAGAAACTACAATCCCTCTCATTTAATATCTTTTACTTTATTTATAGGAATTTTGCTATCAAAGGGAATAAAGCAAATAACAATCGCAGATTATCTTCCCTTTAGATATCAAAGATTTATTCTCGAAAATAGAAAATCGGTAGATGAATTAGAAGATTATCAAAAAAGATTAACTAATAAAGAAATATTTACTTATATGAGATTAATGGAATTTACTGATGGATTAGAAATCATTAATTATCCCGAAAATAATACACCATTTATACTTAAAATCAAAGATGATATACATTTTGAAAATGAATTTTTAGAAAATTTGCTTAATCTTGGAAAATCTTTTAAAGATAAAGAAGAAAAAAAATTATAAGAAATTGTATAAGGGAATATTACATTTAAAAATGATGGAATTTATTTTGATAAAAAAATAAATGATAATATAAAATTTAATTAATTAGTTATAATAAATAAGAGGAAGTGATATAATTGTTCAAATTAGTGTCAAAATATAAACCCAGTGGAGATCAGGGAAATGCTATTGATGAGTTAGTTAATGGTATTAATGAAGGAAAAAAGCATCAAGTATTATTAGGCGCTACAGGTACTGGAAAAACATTTACTATAGCTAATGTAATACAAAAAACTAATAAGCCAACTTTAATTCTTGCGCATAATAAAACTTTAGCAGGCCAACTTTATGCTGAATTTAAAGAGTTGTTTCCAGACAATAAAGTTGAATATTTTGTATCTTATTATGATTATTATCAACCAGAAGCATATGTCCCAAGTAAAGATTTATACATAGAAAAAGATTCATCTATAAATGATGAGATTGATGAATTAAGACATGCTGCAGTAGCTGCTATTATTGATAGAAGAGATACTATTATAGTTTCTAGTGTTTCTTGTATTTATAATATCGGTGAAAAAGAAGAATATGTTAATAAAATGTTGAATGTTTATGTTGGGCAAACCATAGATAGAGATATTATTTTAGAAAAATTAGTATCAATACAATATGAAAGAAATGATATTGATTTTAAAAGAGGAACTTTTAGGGTAAGAGGGGATATTATTGAATTAATACCAATTGGTGAAAAGAAAAATGCCATAAGAATAGAATTATTTGGTGATGAAGTAGATAAAATTAGTTATTTCGATCCACTCACTGGAAGAACGATTAAAAATGTTAAAACGGTTAGCATATTTCCTGCTTCTTTATTTGTAACAAGTGATGCTAAATTACAAGAAGCTATTAAAAGAATAGAAAAAGAGTTGGTATCAAGACTTAAAGAACTCCATGATAATGGTAAATTATTAGAAGAGCAAAGATTAAAAGAACGAACTATGTATGATATAGAAATGTTAAGAGAAACAGGATTTTGTCATGGCATAGAAAATTATAGCAGACATTTATCATTAAGAGAAAGTGGTGAAACTCCAACAACTTTAATTGATTTTTTTCCAGATGATTTTTTATTAGTTATTGATGAAAGTCACGTTACATTACCACAAGTTAGAGGTATGTATAATGGTGATCATATGAGAAAACAAACATTAGTAGATTTTGGATTTAGACTTCCAAGTGCAATGGATAATAGGCCATTAAAGTTTGATGAATTTGAAAGTAAATTAAATCAAGTAATTTATGTATCAGCAACTCCTGGAGATTACGAGTTATCTTTAGTAAATAATTCAACGGTAGAACAAATTATAAGACCAACAGGTTTATTAGATCCACTGATAGATGTAAGGCCAACTAAGAATCAAATTGATAATATAATTGAAGAAATAAATAATAGAATAGAAAAAAATGAGAGAGTATTAATTACGACATTAACAATAAGAATGAGTGAAGAATTAACATCTTATTTAAAAGAATTAGGATATAAAGTTACATATTTACATAATGAAATTAAAACATTAGAAAGACTTAATATAATACGTAATTTAAGACTTGGTAAAATAGATATAATAGTAGGAATTAATTTACTTCGAGAAGGATTAGATATACCAGAGGTATCATTGATATGTATTATGGATGCCGATAAACAAGGTTTTTTAAGAAGCGAAAGAAGTTTGATTCAGACAATAGGAAGAGCAGCAAGAAATGAAAATGGCATGGTTATAATGTATGCTGATATAATAAGTGATGCAATGAAGAAAGCAATTGATGAAACTTCAAGAAGAAGATTAATACAAGAAAAGTATAATAAAGAACATAATATAGTACCAAAAACAATTGTTAAAGAAATAAAAGAAGCTATTTCAAATACTAAAGAAGAAGAGAAGATTGAAAGTAAGAAATATTCTAAGAAAGAATTAGAGAATATGATATCAAGATTAGAAGCACAAATGAGACAAGCAAGTAGTGAATTTGATTTTGAAAGGGCTATTCAAATAAGAGATGTCATATTTGAACTTAAAGAAATGAAATAATTTTTATTGATAAAAAAATAAGAAAATGATATTATATCGTTGAGGTGTTACCTATGAATAAAAATACAATCATTAAAAAAAATATTTAAGAGTATGTTATATACTCTTTTTTGTGGTAAAGGAGTTTGTATGAAAGAACAAATTAAAGATGAAAAATTAAGATTAATGGTGTTTAAAAGTGCGAAAGAATTAGGAGAAAAGATTGATAGACATTTACTTAATAAGTATAATTTAGATCCAGATAAATATACTTTTAGTGTTCCAATTAAAGAAAATTTCTTTGAAGATGGACATTTTAAAGTAGAGATAGAAGAAACTGTAAGAGGAAAAGATTTATTTTTAATCACTGATATTGGAAATTATTCTATGGAATATAAAATGCATGGATTTATAAATCATACAAGTCCACAAGATTTATTAATGGAGCTAAAAGATGGTATTGGTGCTAGTAATTGTCATGCGCATAGTGTAAATATTGTTATGCCACTTTTATATGCAGGTAGACAGCATAGAAGGAATACAAGAGAAAACCTTGCTTGTGGTGCAACACTAAGAGAGATTGACAATTTAAGTAGAATAAGAAGTTTTATTACGGTTGATGCACATGATCAAGGAGTAGAGCATGCTGTTCATAATATGGAGTTCGATAATTTTTATATGACAAATACTATTTTAAATCATTTTATAACTGATTTAAATGTAGATGAATTAAAAAAATTAGTATTTATTGCTCCAGATACAGGCGCAACAGGAAGAAGAAATGTATATTTAAACTCATTTGCTAGCCCATATATTCATAGGGAAGCAGGTGGATTTATTAAACAAAGAGATTATAATAATTTAGTTGATGGTAAATATTTGGTTGTTTCTCTTGATTATTTTGGTAATGGAAATTTAGAAGACAAAACTGCAATTGTTACCGATGATATGATATCTAGTGGCGGGAGTATGTTTGATGTTATAGAAGAACTTAAAAGAAATAAAGTTTCTAAAATATATATTATTGTTACATATGCATTATTTACGAAAGGTATTGATAAATTTGATGAATATTATGAAAATGGTAAATTAAATGGTGTTTATACAACTAATTTATCTTATATTCCGAAGGAATATCAAGAAAAAGAATGGTTACACGTATGCGATTGTAGCCAAGCTATGGCTGATATTATTTATAATATACAAAATGATTTATCTATTTCATCATTATTAAGAGATAAATCAGCACCAGTTAAGTTATTAGAAAAAAAATTTAAGAATCAGTAATAATATTATTTATATAAAATATATATATAAT
>CASFKI010000016.1:0-21365 GCA_949295285.1 uncultured bacterium | reverse complement strand
GAAAAAGTAGAAATTGATAATGATAATAATATTAAATTGTACTTTAAGTTTCCAGAATTAACATCATATTTAAGGTGATTTTTTTTTAAAAACTTTTGTTTACCAAAAAACTTGCAACCATCATTTTTGTTTACCAAAAAACTTGTAAGGGGAGTTACACTCCCATTCTTATCTTATGGTGGATCAAGTTTGCTTACAAGTATGATAAGTATTGGAATCATTTTAAGTGTAAATAAAAGTAACAAATAAAAAATAACAAATTTTTATCAAACATTAATAATTAATAGTTTCAATAATTTGGAAAAATATTTTAAAAATTTAATTAAGATTATAAATTATTGTTAAGACATACTCGAAAATTGATTATTAAAATTGATATATTGATTTTTTCTATTTACAATATTAATAATATTAGAAAAAAATATTTAGAATTATTAAATACAGAAACTATTTCATTGTTAAATAAACATTCTAAAACTAAAAAATTAGTAAAATTAAAAAAGTGTTAAGATTGTTTACTGTGAAATCACAAAAATAGTTAAATGTTATAAATGAATGTAAAAATAAAATATTCAAAACTTATTTTATATTATAAATATAATTTTAGTAAAGAAAAAAGCATATTATAGTAAATAAATTTAATTTAAATAAATTTTTTATGTACATTTATTTATTTTTATTATATGATAATTTAAAGAGTAGATAAGGAGTAGATGATGAAAACAAAAAGAATATTAAAAATATTAATGACGTTTATAATTATTATTTTTAGTATTTACATTGTATTTTTTAATAAACAAATATTAAGTGAAAATTATTATATAAAAAATTATCTAATAAGTGGTGAAAATGACAATAATATTGATGATAATAACAAAGGTACAATAATAAATGATAAAAATGAAACTATAGAAAGTACTGAAAATAACAATCAAGATAACAAAAAATGATATAATTGATAATAACAATCAAGATAATAAAAATGATATAATTGAAAATAATATATCTGATACATTAGAAAAAGAAGAAATTAAAGAAGAAAATAAAAAAAATGATAATATAGAAGAAATTGATAGTCCAGAAGAAAAAATATATACACAATTTCAACTAAATAATATAAAAAGAAATGAATTACAAAATAAATATTCAATTACTATTAAATATGCTAATGAATTTACATATTATATAAGTAATAAAAAAATAAGTTATTTAACAGACGATTATATAATTAATGAACAATTAAACAGTTTAGAATCAGCACTTAAATTATATCCTAATAATTTTTTCAAAGAAATGAAAGATAATGATATGGCTTTAACTATTTTATTAATTGATAAAGTTAGTGATAATTCTTTTGCTGGGCTGACTGATAGAAATCTTTTATACAATATAAAAATAATATTGACAACAAATAATTTTATACAAAGAACAATTCATCATGAAATTATGCATTATATTCAATCATATGTAGAAATTAAGAATTATCCAAATGATCCTTTTAAAGATTGGTCAAATTATAATGGAGGTGGATTTGTTTATGGCACATTTGATAACAGCAAAGTATATAATCAAATAAATAATAAATATAATGCTAATTTCATTAATAGTTATGCACAAACTAATCGTGATGAAGATATATCATCCACATTTGAAGACATTATGTTTAGAGCATATAAGCCAGTTGGATGCTATGATGAAGGATCAGGTATTTATAACAAAGTAGTGTTAATTAATAAAGTATTAGAAGATACATACGAAAGTGTAAAATCGGGTAATAATTATCAATGGAATAGATTTATTAAATAATATTAAATATTTTAAAATAGATAACTTTTTAAATGTGTGATATAATATATATAGAAAGATAGGAGATGAAATATTATGGATAGATTAAAAAATAAAGTTGCTATTGTAACTGGCGCTGGAGCTGGGATGGGAAGAGAAACAAGTATTCTTTTTGCTAAAGAAGGATGTTCAGTTGCAGTATTTGAAATTAACGAACAAAATGGCATGCAAACAGTTAATGATATTACCACTAATGGAGGGGTAGCAAAGTTTTGGAAAGTTGATGTTTCAAATGAAGAGAATGTGAAGCAAGCTATTGATGAAGTAGCACAAACATTCGGTAAAATTGATATTTTAATTAATAATGCTGGAATAACTGGAGTAGATAAAAAAACTCATGAGTTAACTAGTGCAGAGTGGGATCAAGTATTTAATGTTGATGTAAAAGGAATATTTTATTGTACTAAATATGCAGTTTCTTATATGTTAAAGAATCAAAGTGGTAGTATTGTAAATTTATCAAGTATTTATGGAACACTAGGTTCACATGAGTTAACTCCATATCATGCAGCTAAAGGAGCAGTATTTGCTATGACTAGACAAGATGCTATTAGTTATGCAAAAAATAATATTAGAGTAAATTCTATTCATCCAGGAACAATAATGACTCCACTTGTTAAAGAGTTAGGTTCCAGAATGGATGGAGGTTTGCCAGCATATGAAAAACTAATGAGTGAAAAACATCCAATAGGTCATGCTGGAGAACCAATTGATGTTGCTTATGGGTGTTTATATTTAGCAAGTGATGAAGCTAAATTCGTAACAGGTGCTCAACTATATATTGATGGTGGATATTCTGCTATGTGATATAAAAGAATCATTGTTTGATTCTTTTTTTATTTGGAAATTAAATATTTAATGAATTATTTGCTTTTTTGTGAATAATGTGGTATAATTATGCCAATAAATTATGGGGGTTAATGGTTATGAATAATTTTAGAAATGATGATATGTTAAGAGCATATTTAAAGAAAGAGTCAAGTAGACTCGACATAAGTATTCAGAATACTTATAATACATTTTTTTCTAGAAATTTATTATCTCGTTTAAGTAAAACTGATCATGAAGGTAATTTAATTGTTAAGGGAAGTTTTGCTCAATTTGTACATTTAAATAAACTTGTTAGACCTATTACTGATATTGATCTTACTAGTACAACAGATCATCATGTACCAATACAATTATTAATTTCAGCATTGGGAAAAAAGGAAAAAGAAAATGACATTGATTATACATTAAGAAATAAAGTTGTACGCACTAATTCAGGTATTATTAAAATACCAGTTTCGACAACTTTTGGAAGAACAAACCATTCTATAGGAATTGATTATAGAGAAAACCACCCATGTATTTATGAAAAAGTAAAAAAGGTGGTTCCTAAAATTTTTACAAATGATGAAGAATATGAAATAACAGTCGCTTCAATGGAAGAAACTTTGGCTGAAAAATTATATGTTATTGCTATTACTAAAAGTTATGATGATGGTAAAATAAATACTAGGGCTAAAGATTTTTATGATGTTTATCAATTACATGGTGGAAGTTATGATCTTGATAAATTTTCATATTATTTTGAAAAAATGGTTAGAGAAGTTGGAGGAATTACTGATGTGAGTTCTTTAAATGCATATTATTTAAACCATAATTTTATTATAAATCATCAACAAGTATGGGAAAACAATAAGAGAAAGTATGAATTTTTAGATCATGAAATTGATTTAAGTGGGGCTGTATATTATACAAGAAGTGTATTAGCAGAACAATACCAAAGAATTAGACAAGGTAAAAATTTGTCATATAGGTTAGAATAAATATATTAAAAGTATTTTGCATTTTTGACAATGTTTATTCAATTTTAGGATTTATTAGTGCTGAATATATGGAAAAAACTAATAAAAAATATAACTAAATAATAATGCAAATATAGATCAAAATATTTAACAATAAATAATAAAAAGCAAGATGCAAACTTTATTTTTAAATATTGTTTAAATTGTAGGCAGCACTAAATAGTGAAATGCCTAATTGTGATAATAAAATGTTTAACATATTCATTTTATTATAAAGTAAGTTATGAATTTAAAAATGGATTAGAATTAAAAAAAATAGAGAAATCTATTTTTTTTATGATAAAATATATATGGTGAATAATATGTGTACATTAAAAGCTGGTTGTTATTTAATTAATAAAAAAAATAAAACAGTGGCAGTTGTTTATAGGAATGAATATGACGATTATTCATTTCCGAAAGGTCATTTAGAAGAAGGAGAAACTATACTTGAGTGCGCAATTAGAGAGACTGAAGAAGAAACTAAAAGAACGCCAAAAGTATTAGAAAAATATAAACCATTTAAAGAAGAATATATGACGCCAACAAATGAAAAATGTGAAAGTTATATGTTTATAGCATTAGATAATGGAATAAGTTTGAATGATAGTAATGAATTTCATAAAACTATTTGGGTTCCCATATTAGATGTAGAGAATGTATTATCTTATAAGGGCCTTATAGAAGTATGGAAGAAAGCTAAAAAAATCATTTTAGAAGAGGTATTAAATGATAATGAAACAAAAGAAGAATAATAAAAATAAAGACGAAATGCAAATTTATAATTCGGATAGAGTTAGTCCTCAAACAGTCATGGGATTATTTATAATATTAGCAATACTGATATTAGTAGGTAGTGATGGATCAATTTTAGGTTTTTTTCAAAAATTATCAAATAATAGTGAAAAGGAGTTACTTGAAGAGTATTTTGGTGAATATGAACTAGTTGATAGTGATAAAATATGTCTTAATACATTTATGGGATTTTGTGTAAAATATAATAAATTATATAAAATAAGATATAAAACTAGTAATAATTTAGATAGAGAATTTGAATATTATACAAATAGTGATATAGAAAAATCTTATTTAAGAGAAAGTATAAATATATTACAATCTCAAATAAATGATATGTTAAATAAAATTATAATTGATAACAATTATACATACGGAAATGTATTTAATATTTATAGTAGCATTATTCCTTATGATAAAGATGGAAATAATATGATATCAAATAATGAAAAATTTGACATTATATATCCTAAAGATGTAAATATACGTAATTTTAATAATAAAAATTATTTAATAAAAATTAATTTTAGGATAGAAACTGTTTGTAGCAGTGAAGAGTGTGGTAGTGTATGTCCTAATGATTATCAATTAGAAATAGTTAATAAAATAATATATAATTTAAAACAAATGACTAATAATAAATTAAACATTTTATTTACTTCTGATAATTTGGATGGAGTATGTGGGTTTGACAATATATATTATTTTCAAGATGAAATAACAAGCGAAATTGATGATTTTTATATAAAAATTGGCAATCTTTAATATTAATATATAGAAAAATAATATAATTTTTAGTATAATTAACGCGAGGTGAGGAGTAATGGCAAAGCAAACAATATGCTTAGTTGGTAGACCTAATACAGGAAAAAGTACATTGTTTAATAGAATAGTAGGTAGAAAAGTTGCTATTATTGAAGATGTTCCTGGAGTTACAAGAGATAGAATATATGGTAAAGCAATGTTTAATGACAAGCCTTTTTATTTAATTGATACTGGTGGAATTGATTTAAGTGATGGAGATTTTAATGAAGAAATTAGAATACAAGTTGAAATAGGAATACAAGAAGCAGATACCATTATTTTTGTTGTTGATGGTAAAGATGGAATTACAACTTCCGACAATTTAATTAGAGATATGTTAAAACGTCAAAATAAAAAAGTTATTGTAGCAATTAATAAAATAGATAATAAAGGCGCAAATGATAATTTATATGAATTTTATTCACTTGGATTTAATGAATATATTCCAATATCTGCAGAGCATGGAATAGGAGTTAATGATTTATTAAAAGCTGCAACTGATGATTATCAAGAAGGTTATGAAGATAATGATAATAATATTAAAATCTCAGTTATAGGAAGACCAAATACTGGAAAAAGTAGCCTTGTTAATGCGTTGTTAAATGAAGATAGAGTTATAGTTAGTAATGTTGCTGGAACTACACGTGATGCAATAGATACTAAATTTACATATAATAAAGAAGAATATACATTAATAGATACAGCAGGACTTCGCAAAAAAGGTAAAATATTTGAATCAATAGAAAAATATAGCTTATTAAGAAGTATGAAAGCCATAGATAGAAGTGATGTTTGTTTATTAATATTAGATGCGAGTACTGGAATAGTGGAACATGATAAACATATAGCTGGGTATGCTCTTGAAGCAGGAAAACCAGTAGTAATAGTGGTAAACAAATGGGACACTATTGATAATTCAGAAGAAGGTATTAAAGAATGGAAAGAATCAATTAAATATAATTTTCAATTTATGAGTTTTGCTAAAATAGTATTTTTAAGTGCTAAAACTAAGAAAAGGATTCATACTCTTATGCCAGAAGTATTATTGTCGTATAGCAATTCCATTAAAGAAGTTAAAACAAGTATTATAAATGATATTATAAGAGATGCATTTATGGAAACACCTCCTGCATCTTATAAGGGTAGAAAATTAAAGGTATATTTTGCACATCAGTCAAGTATAAAACCACCAAGATTTGATATAGAAGTTAATTCTAAAACGTTAGTACATTTTAGCTATTATAGATATTTAGAAAATAAAATAAGACAAAATATAGACTTTAGTGGAACACCAATTATCATACAATTTAAAAATAAAGGTGAAATTGACTTATAAAAGTAAAAAATGATTGACAATAATAAAATTTAATGTTAAAATTTAATAGATTTTGGGTTTTCTCATTCGAGAAGACCTTATAAAATGGAAAACTTGATACGCCTGGAAATGTGTATTAGAAAGGAGAATTTAAATGGCTACAATTAATCAATTAGTTAGAAATGGAAGAAAAGTTAAAACTAAGAAAAGTAAAAGTCCAGTATTAAATATTGGTTACAATTCTAAAGATAAAGTAAAAACTAATAATTGTTCACCACAAAAAAGAGGTGTTTGTACACGTGTTTCTACAAAGACTCCAAAAAAACCAAATTCAGCTTTAAGAAAAATAGCTAAAGTTAGATTAAGTAATGGTTACGAAGTTACTTGCTATATTGGTGGAGAAGGACACAATTTACAAGAGCACAGCGTTGTATTAATTCGTGGTGGTCGTGTTAAAGATTTAATTGGTGTTCGTTATCATATTGTTCGTGGTACTTTAGATACTGCTGGTATTGATAAAAGAAGACAAGGTAGAAGTAAATATGGAACTAAAAAACCTAAAAATAAATAAATAATTAGAGAAAGGAGAAAATAACATGCGTAAAAAGCAAGCAATTAAAAGAGATGTTTTAGCAGATCCAATATATAATTCTAAAATGATTACTAAGTTAATTAATGGAATTATGTTAGATGGTAAAAAAGGAACTGCTCAAAAGATATTATATAATGCTCTTGATATAGTTAAAGAAAAAACAAATAAAGATCCTTTAGAAGTTCTAAATGTAGCTTTTGAAAATATCAAACCAGCTTTAGAAATTAAAAGTAGAAGAATTGGTGGAAGTAATTATTCAGTACCAATGGAAGTAAGAGAAGATAGAGCAAATGCTTTAACTTTAAGATGGTTAATTCAATATGCTAAAAATAGAAATGGTAAAGGAATGGCTGAAAATCTAGCTGCTGAAATCATAGATGCATCAAATGGTGTAGGTGGAGCAGTTAAAAAACGTGAAGATACTCATAAAATGGCAGAAGCTAATAAGGCTTATGCACATTATAGATGGTAAGAAGGGAGAACACTTATGGCACGTGATGTATCATTAGAAAAAATACGTAATATAGGTATTATGGCTCATATTGATGCCGGTAAGACAACTACTACTGAACGTATTTTGTATTTAGGTGGAAACATTTATAAAATTGGCGAAACTCATGATGGTGAGTCTCAGATGGATTGGATGGAACAAGAAAAAGAAAGAGGTATAACTATTACTAGTGCTGCAACTACTGTACACTGGAATGGATATAGATTTAATATTATTGATACTCCAGGGCATGTAGACTTTACAATCGAAGTTGCACGTAGTTTGAGAGTTCTAGACGGTGCTGTTGCTTTAATAGATGCTCAAGCAGGAACAGAAACTCAAACTGAGCAAGTTTGGAAACAAGCAAATGATTATATGGTTCCAAGAATGATTTGCGCTAATAAAATGGAAAAAATGGGAGCTGATTTTGAATATTCTCTTGATTCAATACATAATAGACTAGCAGAAAATGCATATCCAATAATTTATCCAATTGGTTGTGAGGATCATTTTACAGGATATGTTGATTTAGTTACTATGAAAGCTTATAGTTATTCTGGTAATGCTGCTCAAGAAGTTAGCGAAATTGAAATACCAAGTGATTTAGTATCAAAAGTAGAAAAATATAGAGGAAAATTAATAGAGGCTGTTGCAGATTTCTCAGATGAATTAATGGAAGCATATTTAGAAGGAAGTGAGATTTCTGTTGAATTGTTAAAGTCAACAATTAGAAAGGCTACATTGGCTGTTAAATTTTTCCCTGTATTATGTGCAGATGCTTTAGGAAATAAAGGTACTCGTACATTAATGGATGCTGTTATTGATTATTTACCATCTCCAATTGATATTGAAGCAATTAATGGAATTGATTTGAATGACAATCCAGTTGTAAGACATGCAAGTGATAGTGAACCATTTAGTGCATTAGCATTTAAAGTTATGAATGATCCATTTGTTGGAAATTTAACTTTCTTCCGTGTTTATTCAGGTGTATTAAAATCAGGAAGTTATGTTATGAATTCAACTAAAGGTGAAAAAGAAAGAATAGGTCGTATTCTTCAAATGCATGCAAATCAAAGAAAAGAAATTTCAGAAGTATATGCCGGTGAAATAGCAGCTGCTGTTGGTCTTAAAGACACTATAACTGGAGATACACTATGTGATGAAAAAAATCAAGTTATTTTAGAAAAAATGGTATTTCCTGAACCAGTTATTGAACTTGCAATAGAGCCAAAATCGAAAGCTGATCAAGAAAAAATGTCTCTAGCATTACAAAAATTAGCTAAAGAAGATCCATCATTTAGAGCTAAAACTGATCATGAAACTGGTCAAACTATTATAGCTGGTATGGGTGAATTGCACCTAGATGTACTAGTAGATAGAATGAGAAGAGAATTTAATGTTGAGGCAAACGTTGGTAAACCACAAGTTGCATATAGAGAAACTTTAAGAAAAACGGCTGAATGTGAAGGAAAATATATTAAGCAATCTGGTGGTCGTGGACAATATGGACATGTATGGGTTAAATTTGAACCAAATAAAGATAAGGGTTATGAATTTGTTGATGAAGTTGTTGGTGGAGTTGTTCCAAGAGAATATATTCCAGTAGTAGATAAAGGACTTCAAGAAGCATTAGCTGGTGGCGTACTTGCGGGATTCCCAATGATAGATGTAAAATGTACATTATTTGATGGTTCTTATCATGATGTAGATTCAAATGAAATGGCATTTAAAATTGCTGCGTCTATGGCATTAAAAGAAGCTAAGAATAAATGTGATCCATGTATTTTAGAACCAATTATGAATGTAGAAGTTAGAGTTCCTGAGGAATATATGGGTACAGTTATGGGAGATTTAACTAGTAGAAGGGGTAAACCTCTTGGAAATGAAAGTATTGGTAAGGATATTTCAATAAAAGCTGAAGTACCACTTTCAGAAATGTTTGGATATATGACAGTTCTTAGAAGTAATACTCAAGGGCGTGGAACTTATCAAATGATTTTTGATCATTATGAAGAAGTACCAAGAAATATATCTGAAGAAATTATTAAAAAACATGGCGTACAAAATTAGTATGCCAAATTGCCAATTTTATTATTTATACTTGAATTATTATCAAGTATTAGATAAAATATAATATATGTGTAGAAAAGGAGGAAATAAAAATGGCAAAACAAAAATTCGATCGTTCTAAGGAACATGTTAATATTGGTACTATTGGACATGTTGACCATGGTAAAACAACATTAACAGCTGCAATTACTAAATATTTTGGAGAATTTATGGAATATGATCAAATCGATAAAGCTCCAGAGGAAAGAGAAAGAGGTATAACAATTAATACTGCTCATGTTGAGTATACAACTGACAAACGTCATTATGCTCATGTTGATTGTCCAGGACATGCTGATTATGTTAAAAACATGATTACAGGTGCTGCTCAAATGGATGGTGCTATCTTAGTTGTTAGTGCAACAGATGGACCTATGCCTCAAACTCGTGAACACATCTTATTATCACGTCAAGTTGGCGTACCAAAAATGGTAGTATTTATCAATAAATGTGATATGGTTGATGACGAAGAACTTTTAGATTTAGTTGAAATGGAAGTTCGTGATTTACTAACTGAATATGGATTTGATGGAGATAATACTCCAGTTGTTCGTGGATCTGCATTAAAGGCTCTTGAAGGAGATGAAAAATGGGTACAACCTATTAAAGATCTTATGGCTGCTGTTGACTCATGGATTGATACTCCAGTAAGAGATAATGATAAACCATTCTTAATGAGTATTGAAGATGTATTTACTATTACAGGACGTGGAACTGTTGTTACAGGTCGTGTTGAAAGAGGTAAATTGAATCTTAATGATGAAGTTGAAATTGTTGGTCTTAAAGATACAAGAAAGACAGTTGTAACTGGAATTGAAATGTTTAGAAAATCATTAGACTATGCTGAAGCTGGAGATAATGCTGGTGTATTACTTCGTGGTATTAATAGAGAAGATGTTGAAAGAGGACAAGTTCTTTGCAAACCAGGATCAGTTACTCCACATAAGAAATTTAAAGCTAGTGTTTATGTTTTAACTAAAGAAGAAGGTGGAAGACATACACCATTCTTTAGCAACTATAGACCTCAATTCTATTTTAGAACTACAGATGTTACTGGTGTAATTACATTACCAGAAGGTGTTGAAATGGTTATGCCTGGTGATAATGTTGATATGACTGTTGAACTAATTACTCCAATTGCAATTGAAAATGGAACTAATTTTTCAATTCGTGAAGGAGGAAGAACAGTTGGTGCTGGTGTAGTTTCTGAAATCATTGAATAACAAATAAAAAGAATTGCATATTGCAATTCTTTTTATTTTGTATTAAAAGAACTTGATAAAGATATATTCATTTAGTATAATAACTCTGTATTCGGAGTGATTTAATGAAAAAAAATAATAAAAATAAATTAATATTATACGCTTTAACTTTACTTAGCGTAGTTAATATTAGCGGGTGTGTTAAAAAGAATAGTTGTAATAAAGAAGATAGACATGTTCATTTATATGTATCAGATTATGGTTTTATGAGATATGCCTCAGATGAATATTATAAAATGGCTGCAAATTATTATAAAACTGATTATACTGTTGATGTGAATGCATATGAACAAAAATATCATGATTATATAAGTGATAATAATTTTTTACATATAGAAACAAATTATGATTTGTTAAAAAAATATTATCCAAAATTACCTGATCAAATTGAATATGAATATGTATATGATGAATTAATTGATAAAAAATATATAAGAAATCAATATGGGGAAATAATTGAAGAAAAAGATATATTTGAAACAAAAACTAATTGGACTAGTGATGTTAGAAATAAAAATTTAACTGGTAATCAAAGAGTTATGGGTTATGGATATAGAGGATATAAAATTTATTTTGATAATAATAAGAATTGTTTTTATTATGAATTGAGTGATTATTATGATACATTAGATGATTTATTAAATGCAGGATATACTCATGTTAATTTAAAAACATTTGCTAAAAGAATAGAAAAAAATGAAATAATTTCATTTGATAAAAAGTTATCATTATCGTAAGATTGCATAGCAATCTTTTTTAATATCTAAATTATCTATGTTGAGGTATTATTTAATGCTATAGAAGTAGAGTAAATAATAGTATAATGTCACAAATGTATTATTGCCTAATGCTATATAAAAGCAAATGTTATTGAATTTTTATCATTCGAAGATGAAGAATATGTTAAAAAAACTAAAATGCAAGTGAATATGAGTAAGTGAAACAAAAGAATTGAATGCTTAATTATATAGCCTGTAATTTGTAGTTAAGTTTTTAGATGTGATAATTGTTTATGTTATGAATTTAATAAATACGAATAAATGCAGATGGCAAAAGAGTAAAATAAGAATAAACTTAAACAATAATTCATTACAAAAATAATTAAAAAATGTTATTAGTGATATTTATGAGTAATAATTTTATAACAGCAAATAAATTATATATGTATTATTTGTTAAAGTAATATAGTGAAATACAAGTTACAATACTTTAAGTAAGCAAACAAGATAATAGATTATAATATGAAATTTAAATATAAATACTTGTAGTAAAGTAAATTTGGTTAAATTTATAAATTGTTCAAGCACAATATTTTTGTATTTATGTTTGTAGCAGTTGTTTTCATTATATAAATGGTTATTGTGATTTTAATTCAATTCTTGATAATAATATTTCAACTTTCCGACTTTCATAAATATAAAAATTTAAATAAAATATATTGTATTAGAAACAAAAAAATGTTAATATTAACTTAAAGATAGGAGATGAAAATATGAAAAAAATAGTATATAGTATACTAATATTATTTATGTTTGTTTTCAGTTTAACTTGTATTAAGGCTACTACTATTGCTCAAGCGCCTGAAACATTACCTGAAACAGATGAAACTGTTAAAGCAATATTGGACGATGAATTTGATTTTAGTAAAATATCATTTACATCTAGTGATGGAACAAGTGATATTATAGGACATAATTATATGAGAAAAATTATGCTAAGTTTAGATCCTAATGCGCAAGGTACTAGTATTGATGAAATTTTAGGCGATAGTTGGTTTACTGTTTATTGTTTAGATGGTAGTTTAAAATTTCCAATGTATAGTTATACTAATTTTAATTTTAGTGATGATTTAACTGATGATAAAAAATTACAACAAATTATTATGTTCGAATTATTTAATAGTGGAGAGTATAGGGATTTATTTTCTAAATTAGATGGTTTCATTTTTGATCCAAGTATTGAGTATGAATTAGTAAATGGTCAAAGCGCAACAGATGTAATAGATGCAGTTGAAGGAGGTCAAACGGCTTCTGTTTTGGTTAAAAATATAACATACACTAATCTTGAATTAGAAACATATAAAATAAATGCTTCTGATTTAACAGGAAATGCTAGTGATACAACTGCAACTATAACTTTGGATAAATCAAGAATTTTATTTGATAATTATTATGCTACATTATTAGATAATAAAGATTATAATCATGCTTTATGGATAATAGAGCATAGTTATCCAACTTTGGATATTAACACATCATTAATGATGGCAGATGCAAGTTATAATAATCTTCTTGATGAAATTAAAGCATTACATGATGGAGAAGTTAAGACAGATGAAGAGTGGGAAGAATTAGTTGAAAATTATGTATATTCTACTGTTCAATATGCTATATGGAAAGCAAATGATGGCATTGATGTTAATGGAAACAAATTAGGAAATGAGTTAAAAGGTAGCGATGAACTTAATAAATTATATCAATACTTAATTAAAGATAGAGATGAATATAAAGATTATATGAATTTACAATTTACTAATACTTTAGGAATAAATTATCCTGATTCTAAAAATGAAATTTATTCAGAAACTAAAGATTATTATGTTTATGGGCCATATACAGTTAGTTATAGCTTAATTTCTCTTGATAGAGTAGATCTTAGTATTGAGGGAAATGAAGGCAAAGCAAGTATTGTGGATGAAACTGGTAATGAAATTACTTCTATAACACCAACTCAAAATTTTTACATAAAAGTTATGAAAGATGCTAAGATTGCAAATGTTAAAGTTAAATTATCTACATTAAATGCATTAACATTCTTTCCAACTACAAATAGAGGTAGAATATATAGTGCTTATTATCCAGCCGTTCAAAATGTCATTTCTGGTGGTAAAATAGTGTCAACTGATATTGAAAAAACTATCGATGTTGTATTTAACCCAAAAACTGGTGCTGAAGATATAGCAATATTATTTGTAATTGCAATAGTGGCATTTTCTCTAGGTTATTTGATTTTAGGTTTAAAAAATCAAGAAGTAAAGTTTTAAAAACATGTCAATTATGACATGTTTTTTTTACATATTTTTTTTTTTAATAAGAAAACTATTTACAAAAGTATATAAAAATAGTAATATAGTGGTAGGAAGTGAAACATAGTGGTAGAAAGTGGGGTGTTTATGAATTATGTTAATGGGCGAATATCATCATAATATTGATGAAAAAAGCAGATTAATTATTCCATCTAAATTCAGAAATGAATTGGGTGATAAATTCATAATCACTAAAGGACTTGACAAATGCTTATTTATTTATTCTTTAGAAGAATGGGATAAAATAATGCAAAAAATTAGTAAACTACAATTTACTAAAAAGAATGTAAGAGTTTTTGAAAGAACTTTTATTGGTGGAGCTTCCATGATTGAATTCGATAAACAAGGTCGAATTAATATTACCTCACCGTTAGTTCATTACGCCAATATTGTTAAAGAGTGTATAATTATTGGCGTTAATGAACGTATAGAAATATGGTCTTTGGAAGAATTTAATAAATATATGAAAGATAATGAAAAATCTTTAGAAGAAATAACTGAAGATATTTTCGATAGTAGTTATGAAGCATAAAAGTGCTATGTTAAATGAGGTAATTAAATATTTAAATGTGTCAGAGGGTAAAAAATATATAGATGCAACTGTTGGATATGCTGGGCATAGTGGCGAAATATTAAAGAAATTGAATAAAAAGGGGTTTCTTTTCGCCTTTGATCAAGATGAAGAAGCTATAGAATTTTCTCAAAATAAATTATCTAATATAGCAGATAATTTTAAAATTATAAGAAGTAATTTTGTAAATATGAAAAATTATATTGACGAGAAAGTTGATGGTATATTATTTGATTTGGGTGTATCTAGTCCACAATTAGATGATGACAAAAGAGGATTTAGCTTTCATAATGATGCTATTCTTGATATGCGAATGGATAAAAGACAAAAATTAACAGCTTATAATGTTGTTAATGAGTATTCTAAAGAAAAATTAATTGATATATTAAGAAGATTTTCAGAAGAAAAGTTTGCTGTATCAATTGTAAATAATATAATTAAAAATAGACCAATCAAAACAACTTTGCAGCTTTCAGAAGTAATTAAAAATAGTGTTCCAATTAGTTATAGAAACAAATCTCATCCTGCGAGAAAAACATTTCAAGCAATAAGGATAGAAGTAAATCATGAACTTGATATTTTGGAAAGTTCATTAAATGATGCTTTTGATTTATTAAATATAGGTGGTAGATTAGCTGTTATTACTTTTCACTCTTTAGAAGATAGAATAGTATCAAATGTATTTAAAAAGTTATGCAGTGATGATGAGAGTGCTAAAAAATTGCCTGTAGTACCAGAACATTTGAAAGCAAAAGCTAAAAAAATTGTTAAAATTACTCCAAGTGAAGAAGAGATAGAAAAAAATAATAGAAGCAGAAGTTCAAAGTTAAGAGTAATAGAAAGGATAAGATGAAAAAGAAAAAATATGTAAAAGTTAGAGGAGAGAATTTTATGATAACTATGATTATTTTTTTTGTCATAGGAATTTTTCTTACTAGTTTTATTGGTGAAGCAATGATACAATCATCTAATTCTGAACTTCAAAGATTAAAAAGTAAAATTGAAAATCAAGAAGATTTAAATGCTAGTATACAAATGAAAATAAATGAGTTAGCCTCTTTAGATAATGCATTAGAAGTTGCAGATAATTTTGGTTTAGAGTATAATAACGATAATATCAAAGTGATTTCTGATTAAGAGGTGTTAATGTGAAAAAAATAAAAGCAATAAAGATAAATGTATTGTTTATTTGGACAGTTGTTTTTGTTTTTTTGTGTATAATAATAAAGTTAGTATATATTGGCAGCGGAAATGTTAAAATTAATAGTCAATCTTTAAGTGCTTTTGCTAGTGATAGAGATGTAGTTAAAAAGACATTGTATGCAAAAAGAGGAACAATATTTTCTAATGACGGGCAAGTGCTTGCTAAAGATGTTAATAGTTATACTGTAATAGCGTACTTAGATGAATCAAGAAGTGAAAATATGAGCAGACCTTATCATGTAGTAGATAAAGAGTTAACTGCAGAAAAATTAAGCCCTTTAATTAATATGAGTAAGGAATCAATTTTAAATATTTTAAACATTAAAGTGAAAAATTGTGATGATGATAATAATTGTAAAGAAGTTTCTCCATATCAAGTTGAATTAGGTCCAGGAGGTAGGGGAATAACTGAACTTATAAAAGATAAAATAAGCGATTTAGATCTTCCAGGTATTGATTTTATATCTAGTACAAAGAGATATTATCCTAATGGAGATTTTTTATCTTATACTCTTGGCTATGCAAGAATAAATGATAGTGGTAATTATGTAGGTGAAATGGGAATTGAAGCCTATTATAATGATGAGTTAACAGGAAAGGATGGGTATATTGAGTATCAAAGTGACACTCAAGGTTATCAAATTACAAATGCACCAATGGTTGAACAAGATTCAGTATCAGGAAATAATATATATTTAACTATTGATACAAATATTCAAATGTTTACTGAACAAGCAATAGCAACTTTAGAAATATCTAAGCCTGAGTGGGCGACAGTATCAGTTATGAATGCAAAAACTGGTGAAATATTAGGTGTCGCTTCAACTCCTAGTTTTAATAATAATACTCTTGAAATAAAATCTTATTATGATCCATTTGTAGCAAATACTTATGAGCCTGGTTCTACTTTAAAAATATTTAGCTTTATGGCTGCAATGGAGAATGGTATCTATGATGGAAATGCTACATATAAAAGTGGTAAATTAAAAGTAGACGATGCGATAATTAAAGATTGGAATGGATATGGTTGGGGTGAAATTACATATGATGATGGATTTATGGGCTCATCTAATGTTGCAGCTTCATCTTTGGCATTAAAATTAGGAAGAGCTAAATTAAAAGATTTTTATAATGCACTTGGATTTGGTAAAAAAACAGGAATAACTTTACCTAATGAGAGTGATGGAGTAGTTAATTTTAAATATAATACCGAAGTTGCTGCAGCTTCTTATGGTCAAGGAATAACTATTAATGCTGTCCAAATGTTACAAGCATTAACTACGCTTTCAAATGATGGTGTTATGATAAAACCATATATTGTATCTAAGATAGTTGATAGTGAAACTAATGATATATTAGTTGAAAATAAGAGAGAAGAAATAAGACAAGTTTGTAGTAGTGAAACTGCTGATTATATTAGAAACTTAATGAGAGGTGTAGTTGATGGCAGTTCAAAAATATCGACTGGTACGGGATATTATATAAAAGGATATGACTTAATAGGTAAAACTGGTACTGCTGAAATAGCGGGTAATGGTGGATATTTATCGGGTTCTACTAATTATGTAAGAAGTTTTGCTGGTTTATTTCCAGGAGATGATCCTGAAATTATTGTTTATGTTGCAGCATCTAAAATGTCAAATTCTACATATTTAAAGCAATCTGTTAAAACACTTGTAAAAGATATAGGTACATATCTTAATATTTATGGTGAAAGTGAAGATACATCAGAAAGTATTTTTAATGTAGGATCTTATATAAATAAAAGTGTAGAATATACAAAAAAATTACTTGAAACTAAAAATATGATTCCTATTATTATTGGATCTGGAGATAGAATTATTACACAATATCCGAATAATCTTGAAAAATTAAATATTAATAATAAGATATTTTTATTAACAAACTCAAATGAATATAAAATGCCTGATATAAGTGGATGGTCTAGGAGTGATATAGAAACATTTGCTAGTTTAATTAATTTAGATGTTAGTTATACAGGAAATGGTTATGCTAAAACATATTCTATTAAAAAAGATACAATAATAGATACAAATAGTACATTAGAAGTAGTGCTAGAGCCAAAATTTATAGAAGAAGATCAAGTTGATGAAGGATTAGATAAAAAAGAATCAAAGAAATAATTATTTGCTTTAAATTATTAATAATTAATGTTATAATTTAGTAGATTTAAAAGAAATGAGGCGTATTATGAAATTAACTAGAACTGAAGGTAGAGAAAAAATAATGATTATCTTATATCAAGTAGATTTTTATATAAAAAATAGTATATCTTATGATTTAAACGCTGTAATTAAAGAAAATCTTGAGATTGACAATAAATTTGTAAGAGATGTAGTTAATGGTGTTTCAGATAATATTGATAATATTGATAAGACTATATCTAAGTATTTAGACAATTGGGATTTAGATAGACTTGGTAAAACAGATAAAGCTATTCTTAGATTAGCTACTTATGAAATGTTATATTATGATACTCCAAGTGTAGTTGTTATTAATGAAGCTATTGAACTTGCTAAGAAATATAGTGATGATAAAGTAATAAAATTAATAAATGCAGTACTTGATAAAATGAGGGATAATGAGGATGTAAATGAATAATGAATATATTACAATAAGTGAAATAAATAGAATTATTAAATTTACAATTGAATCCAATTATGAACTTAGAAATGTATATTTAAAGGGAGAAATAAGCAATTTAAAATATCATGGAAGAGGGCATTTGTATTTTTCACTCAAAGATGAAAATAGTAAAATAAGTGCTGTTATGTTTAATTATAAATCCTCTAATATGAATTTTAATCCTAAAGATGGGGATGCTGTTTTGGTTCATGGAAGAATAAGTGTATATGAAAGTTCAGGAAGTTATCAAATATATGTTGATAGTATGGAATTAGATGGTATTGGCAACTTGTATGTTTTATTTGAACAATTAAAACAAAAATTAAGTAAAGAAGGTTTGTTTGATTTATCACATAAGAAAAAAATTAAGAGAGTTCCAAGAAAAATTGGCGTAATAACTGCTCCTAGTGGTGCAGCTGTTAGAGATATTATATCTACAATAAATAAAAGATTTCCTATGACTGAAATATATTTATTTCCAACTCTTGTTCAAGGAGAGAATGCGGCTAGTAATATAGTTAAAATGATAAAACTTGCTAATACATATGATGATATTGATACTATAATATTAGGAAGAGGCGGTGGCTCAATAGAAGATTTATGGGCGTTTAATGAAGAAATAGTAGCAAGAGCTATTTATGATAGTAGAATACCAATTATTAGTGGTGTAGGACATGAAATAGATTTTACTATTAGTGATTTTGTTTCTGATTTGCGAGCACCAACTCCAACAGGTGCAGCAATATTAGCTGTTCCTGATATAAATGAAGTAAAGAGATATTTTAAAAATTCATATGATAAAATAAATATATCTATTAATAATAAATTAAATAAATTTATACAACAATTAAATTTATATAAAACAAATTATATATTGAATAATCCAATTAAGTTATATGAAATGCAAGAACAAAAAATAGATTTATTATATGATAAATTAGTTAATGCACTAAAAAATAAAATAGAATTATCTTATCACAAATTTGATTTAATAAAAACAAATCATATAATTAAAAATCCAAATATATTACTTGATAATCATATTAAGAATATAAATACCATTAAGATAAAATTAGAACTATTAAATCCAATTAATGTTCTTAATAAAGGGTATTCAATCGTATATAAGGATAATAAAGTAATAAAAGATATAAATAATATAAATGATAATGATAATATTAATATTTTGGTAAAAAATGGTAATATTCTTGCTAATGTAAAAGGAGTAAGTAAAAATGAGTGAAAAAATTGATAAGAAAGATATGAAATTTGAAGATGCTGTTAAAGCATTAGAAAAGATAATTAATGAATTAGAAAGTGGCGATTTAGATTTAGATAAATCTATAAGCGAGTATTCACAAGCAATGAAATTAATTGAATTTTGTGAAGATAAATTAAATTCTGCTAGTAAGACAGTTAATAAATTAGTTGAAGAAAGCGGAAAAATAGTTGATTTTGAAGTGGAAGAATAGTAAATATTGGAAATGTAAATATTGGTTATATTAAAATACTATAAGTGATTAAAATAATAAAGAGGTGAATATCATGAAAAAAATGATAGTTATTGGCTTTATTATTTTATTTTTGCCTATAAATATATTAGCATATTCTAAAAATGTAATTCCAGGAGGAGAAAGTATAGGTATAAATATTAATACTGATGGCTTGGTGGTTGTTGGTTTTTATAAAGTTAATGATGAATATATTGCTAAAGAAAATATAAAAGTAGGAGATAGAATTATTAAAATTAATGATATAGAAGTTAGTTCTTTAGATGAACTCATTGATGTGGTTGATAAAAGCGTTTTAGATAATGAGGAAGTAAATGTAAAATTAATAAGAAATGGTAAAGAAATAGATACATATTTAAAATTAGAAAAAGATAATGATTTATATAAAACAGGGCTTTATGTAAAAGATTCTATTATTGGTTTAGGAACATTAACATATATAGATCCAATTAGTAAAATATATGGCGCTTTAGGTCATGAAATCTTATTTAATGAAACAGATAAAAGAGTTGAAATTAAAGATGGTAATATATTAATGAGTAAAGTAACAAGTATTAATAAAAGTAGAAATGGATATGTTGGCTCTAAAAATGCAAATATATTATATGATGATGTTATTGGAAGCATAAATAAAAATACAAATAAAGGTATATTTGGCAAGTATATAGGTATACTTCCAAATAAGGATTTAATGGAAATTTCTAATTTCTCAGATATTAAAAAAGGTGATGCATATATTTTAACAGTTACTAAAAATAATAATATAAATAAATATAAAATAAATATATTAGAAAAATATAATAATAAAAAAGATACACAAAAAGCATTTAGTTTTGAAATAGTAGATAAAGATTTAATTGATAAAACTGGCGGTATTGTACAAGGAATGAGTGGTTCTCCTATTATACAAAATGACAGGTTAATTGGAGCAGTAACCAATGTACTAGTTGATAATGTTAAGATAGGTTATGGAATTAGTATTATTACTATGTTGGAAGAGGGTGAAAGATAAATATATAATTATTAAATGCATAATGTTATTAAATTTTAAATTAATTTTTGATTAGTACTCACATTTTATAAAAATTTAATCCCTCAGTTTTCCTTGATTTTTGAGTTATAACGCTATATAATAATAGCAAATTTAGGGGGAATATTTTATGCTTAAATATCGATTTGAATTAATAAAAGAAATTCCTAATGATGAAGGTAAAAAAGTAAATTATTTAATTAAAGAAGGAAAAGTTGATTTAAATGATATTATTAATGATCTTATAGCAACTCAAGATCCAAATCTTATTTATT
>CASFKI010000015.1:0-17559 GCA_949295285.1 uncultured bacterium | reverse complement strand
TCCGTTAATAAACTTTGGAGTAGTATTACAAAAATCACAAATAAACTCAATTTTCTTTTTTAATGATTCTTCAAATGATAGTTCTTCCTTAATAATCTTTACCATAGTTTCATCCTTTCCTTATAAAGTAGGATAGTCTTTTTATATCTTCCAAACTGATACGTGGGTTTTACAACACAAAAAAACTAATCCATTTCTAGATTAGTTATTTATTAAACTCGAAAAGTTCGAGCAGATTTCACTATGGGGCGGAATAAGGGAATCGAACCCTTACATAACGGGACCACAATCCGCCGTGTTAACCATTTCACCAATTCCGCCATAAGCTTCTAGATAATATTAGCATAATTATTGCCCATAGTCAAGGGAAAACAAACTCATAATATCAATATAAAAAGCACAATTGTGCTTTTTATATCTTAAATTCTTCAAAAAAATCGCTCATTGTTAATTGTTTTTTTTGTTTTTCTCCTTCTTCTACTTCATGTTTTTCTTCTTTTATTTCTTCAACATGTTCAACTATTACTTTTTGGTTAGTTGTATCTATTAATTTTGAAACAACAAAAACATCATCAACATTTTTCTTAGTAAATACACTTCCTGTGCTTGTTTTATCAAATATATTTATATCACTTGATTTCATATATCCAATACTTCCATCAACAATTCCAAATATACTTTTACTATTAGTATTAAATGCATAAGTAACACTATATGTCTTAGATTTAGGACTCTTAATAATAGCGCTACCTTTTTTAGCTCTTGTTGATAAATCGATTTCATCTAATTTTATTCTCTTAGCAGTATTCTTATCAGTAAATAATGTTATATATTCTTTATTATCATTTATAACAATACCACTTATAACTTGTGCTCCTGAATTTAATTTTATTGCTTTAACACCACTTGCTTTAATACCAACCGTAGGTATTTCATTTAAATTAAATTTAAGTCCATATCCATCACTTGTTACTACTAATGCTTCATTTCCTTGGTATCTACTAATAGATACTAGTTCATCATTATCTTTTAATTTAAACATCATCATCGGCTTTGAATAACGAGTTACTTCAAATAAATTTAAAGTAATTCTCTTTGCCATACCATTTTTACTAAATGCAGTTATAATACTATCTTCAAATTTACTTACAGCAATTGATTTAATAATCTTCTCATCATCACTTATTTTAATTATACTAGATATATGAGTACCTACATCTTTAAATTTAGATTCATTTATTTCTCTAACTGGCAAGAATAAATAATTTCCTAAATTAGTAAATAACAATATAGTATCTAAATTATTAACTTTATAAAACCCTTCAATATAATCTCCTTCTTTAACAAATGGATACTCATTCTCATTAGAGGCCATTACTTTTAATGAATGTTTCTTAACATAACCTGCTTTTGAAATACATACTACAAAATCATCTTTACTTACCATATCAAGTTCATCAATAATAATTTCACTAATTTCGTCTTTAATTTGAGTCTTTCTAGGAGTTAAATATTTTTTCTTAATATCACGAAGCTCATCTTTCATTACTATCTTTAATTCATCTTCGCTATTAAGAATCTTCTCACATTCTTTAATTAATCCTTTTAACTCTTCACTTCTTTCTTGTAATACTACAATATCAGTATTTGTAAGTTTATATAGTTGTAATGTTACTATTGCTTCTGCTTGTTCTTCAGTAAAATCATATTTGTTTATTAAATTTACTTTAGCATCCGCTTTATTCTTACTTGCTCTAATAGTTTTTATAACATCATCTAATATAGATATTGCTTTAATTAAACCTGAAACTATATTAAATTCTTTATTATAGGTAGCAAGTTCAAACTTAGTTCTATTAGTTATTATTTCTTTTAAATGATCTATATAAGCATCTAATATAGGTATAATTCCAAGTGTTTTAGGTGTTCTATTTACAATAGTAACCATATTATAATTATATGATATTTGTAAATCAGTATTTTTTAACAAATAATTTAAAATTAATTCTTTATTAGCATTATTTTTTAATTCAATGACTATTCTTAAACCTTCTTTGTCAGTTTCATCTCTTACTTCCGCGATACCCTCTATTTTTTTATCAATTCTAAGTGCATCTATTTTTTGAACTAATGATGCTTTATTTACTTCAAATGGTATTTCATGAACAATTATTTGTTCTTTTCCTTTTTCTTTTTTAAATTCAGTTTTACTTTTAACAATCACTCTACCACGACCAGTAGTAAATGCATCAATTATCCCCTTTTTTCCTTCGACTATTCCACCGGTTGGAAAATCAGGACCTTTTATTATATCTAAAATAGTATCTAATCTACAATTAGGACTATCAATTCTTTTAATTGTTGCATCTATCACTTCTCCTAAATTATGTGGAGGAATATTTGTTGCATATCCCGCTGATATTCCATTAGAGCCATTTACTAAAAGATTTGGAAATTTTGCTGGTAATACTGTAGGTTCTAAGAATCTATCGTCAAAATTAAGAGCCCATTTAACAGTATCTTTATCTAAATCAATTAATAATTCGCCGCTTATTTTAGCAAGTCTAGCCTCTGTATAACGATAAGCTGCAGCTGAATCACCATCCATTGATCCATTATTTCCCTGAATATCTACTAATATTGTATTTTGTTTCCACCATTGAGACATTCTAACCATAGCATCATAAACTGATGAATCTCCATGTGGATGAAATTTACCAAGAACATCTCCTACTGTCGCAGCACACTTAATATACCCTTTATCCCATGTATTTCCTGCTTTGTACATAGCATATAATATTCTTCTTTGAACAGGTTTTAAACCATCTCTAACATCAGGTATAGCTCTATCTAAAATAATTTCTTTTGCATATTTTCCAAATCTATCTCCCATTATTTCTTCTAAAGCATAATCTTGTATTCTTTTTAATATATTGTTGTCCATAATTCACCTAATTTCTATAATCATCTTCCATAGTAAACTCAACATTTTCATCAATCCATTCTTTTCTTGGATCAACTTTATCACCCATTAATACATTTATTCTTTTTTCAGCAAGTGATGCATCATTTATATTAACTCTAATTAAACTTCTAGTTTCAGGATTCATTGTAGTTTCCCATAATTGTTCAGCATTCATTTCACCTAAACCTTTATATCTTTGAATAGAATATCTTCCGGAATTTTGTGATTTGATATCATTTAATTCATCATCACTATATGCATAAAATCTTTTTTTGCCATAATCTATTTTATAAAGAGGTGGCAATGCTATATATAATTTTCCATTTTCTATTAATGGTCTCATATAATGATAAAAAAATGTAAGTAGTAATATTTGAATATGCGCTCCATCAACATCAGCATCCGTCATTATTATAACTTTATCATAATTAGATTCATTAATATCAAAATTAGAACCAACACCTGCTCCTATAGTATATATTAAAGTATTTAACTCTTCGTTTTTATATACTTCTTCAACACTAGCTTTACTTGTATTTAAAACCTTTCCCCTAAGCGGCAATATTGCTTGAAATTTTCTATCTCTTCCACCCTTAGCAGATCCACCAGCTGAGTCTCCCTCAACTAAAAAAAGTTCATTAATTTTAGAATTTTTAGCTTGTGCTGGAGCTAATTTACCAGATAAATTTTTTTCAACTTTTGATTTATTTTTTCCGTCTCTTGCCTCAGCTCTTGCTTTTCTTGCAGCTTCTCTTGCAAATTTACTCTTTAGTACTTTGTCCATTATTAAAGTTGCTGTATCTTTATTTTCTTTTAAAAAATAAGACAGCTTATCATAAACAATGTTTTCAACAGCTGTTTTAGCACTAGGCGTTCCAAGTTTCCCTTTAGTTTGCCCTTCGAATTGTAATAAATTTTCCGGAACCTTAAGACTTATTACTGCGCTAATACCTTCTCTTGCATCACTACCATCTATACTATCTTTTCCTTTTAATAAATTAGATTCTTTTATATATTCATTAAATACTTTAGTAAGAGCACTTTTAAATCCAACTTCATGGCTTCCACCATCAACAGTTTTAACATTATTAACAAAAGACAAAATATTTTCATTATAATCAGTATTATATTGCATTGCTATATCTACTAATATGCCATTTTTCTCACCACCAAAATTAATAACTTTTCCTAAAGTTTCTTTATTTTCATTTATATAATTTATAAAAGAAACTAGTCCATTTTCATAGCAAAATACGCTTTGTTTTCCATCTTCTTCATCAATTACTTCCATAGTAAGTCCATTAATTAAAAAAGCACTTTCTTGCATTCTTTCACATATAGTAGTATAACTGAATCTAGCATTTCCAAATATTTCTTTATCTGGAAAAAACTCAACAGTAGTTCCTGTATCACGAGTAGTTCCTATTTGTTTTAAAAACTCATCTACATGACCACCATTTTTAAATTTTATTTCATATATTTTACCATCTCTACAAATTGTTACTATCATCCATTGTGATAATGCATTAACAACAGATGCACCAACGCCATGTAAACCACCAGACACTTTATAACCAGATGTTTCAAATTTACCCCCTGCATGTAATACAGTAAAAATAACTTCAGGAGTAGACTTACCAGAAGAGTGCTTTCCCGTTGGAATACCACGACCATGATCTTTTATTATAACACTACCTTTCTTCGTTAGTGTAACACTTATCTTTTTACCATAACCATTTATTGCTTCATCTATCGAATTATCAACAATTTCCCATATTAAATGATGCAATCCTCTTTTATCAGTAGATCCTATATACATACCTGGTCTTTTTCTAACTGCATCTAAACCTTCTAATATTTTTATAGATTTTTCATTATATTCTGCCATTTATCTTCACCTAATCTTCATAAAATATTATACAAAATAAAATAAAAAGTGTAAACATAACTTTACACTTTTTATAACTATAACTCTACATTATGGTATACATTACTTACATCGTCTACATCATTCAACATAGTAATTAATTTTTCAAATTTTTCTTTCTCTACACCATCTAAATGAACAGTATCTTTAGGAAAATAAGAAATTTCATCAATTTCAAATGTAATTCCTTCAAATGCATTTTCTAATGCCTTCTTTGCATTATTTAAGTCTACTACCTCAGTATAAACTATAACAGTTCCATCATCTTCAACTTCAATATCATTAACATCAACATTTGCTTCTATTAATGCATCCATTACTTCTTCTTCATTATGTCCTTTAATTCCAATTACACCCAAATGTTCATACATAAAACTAACTGCACCTTGAGTAGCCATTTTTCCACCACATTTATTTAAAACTGTTTTGACAAACGTTATTGTTCTATTTGGATTATCAGTTAAACACTTAACAATTAATGTGCTTCCTCCTTGAGCAAAAACCTCATACTCAACTGTATCATAATTTTCTCCTTCACCTTTTTTAGCTTTATCTAAATTTCTATTAATAACATCTGCTGGAACTTGTTCTTTTTTAGCTTTTTCAATTATTCTTCTTAATACATCATTGCTAACTGGATCAGGATTACTCTTAGCTGCCTTTAATATTTCTTTTGCATAAATTGAATATAATTTTGATTTTTTAGCGGCAGTTTCAGCCATTGACTTAGCTCTAACTTCGTGTGCTCTTCCCATAAATATCTTCCTCCTTCTAATTAATCTAAATTCATAAGTTCTCTTACTATTTTAGCATATTCTTCATAGTTTTGAAAACCATTCTTTATATTTTCATCAAAAAAATCTTTTGAATCTGCTTTTGCTTGCAATAATATCTTCATATCTTGATGTAAATTAGCAACTTTAAATTCCATATCGCCACTTTGTTTTACTCCAAATAAATCTCCTTCTCCACGCATTTCATAATCTTTCTCGGTAATATAAAATCCATCATTACTCTCTTCTAATACTTTAAGTCTTTCACAATCTTTATCACCTATTAGAATACAATAAGAATCAAATTCATTTCTCCCTACTCTTCCTCTTAATTGATGTAAAGTTGCAAGACCAAATCTATTTGAATCAAATATAACTATCATTGTAGCATTCTTAACATCTATTCCAACTTCTATAATTGTAGTTGATATTAATACATTTATCTTGCCAGATTTAAATTCATCCATAATTTTCTCTTTATCAGCTTTAGATAGTTTGCCATGCATAATTGCACTTTTTACATTTCCATGAAAATATAATTCTATATTTCTCTTAATTTCATTGACAGTCGTTAAATCTATAGAATCACTTTCTTCTATTAATGGAGAAACTACATATATTTGATGATTTAATAATATTTGTTCTTCCATAAGTTCATATACACTTGCTAATTCCTTATTACTCTTAATAATTGTTTTTATCTCTTTTCTTCCTTTTGGTTTTGTCTTAATATTTGATATATCCATATCACCATATATCGTAAGTGCAAATGTTCTTGGTATTGGAGTAGCTGACATATATAATGTATCTGGTAATAATCCTTTATTTTTTAAACTTGCTCTTTGATTTACTCCAAATCTATGCTGTTCATCTGTTATTACTAATCCTAATTTTTTAAATGTCACATTTTCACTTAATAATGCATGAGTTCCTATTATCAAATCTATATTACCAGATTTTAATTTCTCAACAACTTCATCTTTCTCTTTCTTTTTCATACTCCCAACAAGCAATGCAATATTTACATTAGTAGATTCTAATAATAGCTTAATTGATTCATAATGCTGTGTCGCTAATACTTCTGTTGGTGCCATTAATGCCGTTTGGCTCTTAGATAAATAATTTATATAAGATGCAATCACCGCAACTATTGTCTTACCACTACCAACATCCCCCTGTAGCATTCTATTCATTCTTTTACTAGAAGTCATATCTTTATAAATTTCTTTAACAGTTTTATCTTGATCAGATGTAAGTTCAAACGGAAGAGATCTTATAAAATCATCAACATCATTAGGATCTATATTTCTAATATAACTTGTTTTATTTTCTTTATTAATTTCTTTTAAACAATTAATTTTAAACATGAACTTAAACAATTCTTCATATTTTAGTTTAATTAACGACTTTTTAACATCATCTTCATTTTTAGGTTCATGGATTAACTTAACTGCACTTTTTTTATCAATAAAATTATATTTTAAATTTAAATATTCAGGTATATAATCAATATAATTATCATATGTGATTAATGCTTGTTCAATATATTTTTTTAAAGATTTTGATGTTATTCCACTAGTAAGATGATATACACTCTCTATACTACCAGTTTGCAATTTTTCAAATTTAATATCAGATGCAACAACTGTATTTTTATGTAAATCGTATTTTCCAAAAACAGTAATTGTCATTCCTGGTTTAATATTATTTTTTAAAAATGCTCTATTAAATATTACTACTGCTATCATTTTTTTATTAGACATTGCTCTAAATGTTAAAGAAGTCATGTTAGCTTTAATACGTCGTGTTATAGCTACTGAATCGACAATACACTCTATTATTACTTTATCTTGATCTTTAACAGTTTTAATATCATTTAAAACAATAATATCATGTCTATAAGGATAATAATTTACTAAATCATCTATGTTATTAATTCCAATATTTTTTAGGTATTCCAATGTTTTAGGACCAAGTCCCTTTATATCAGATAAATCATGCATATTATTCCTCCATAAAACTTCACATATTATAACATATTTTACCAAAACAATAAAGTATTTATTGAATAATATTTTATTTTATATACTATTGTTTATTATCATAATCAAATCAATTTTTTTAATTATAATGATATAATTACATTTTAAAAATTTTTAAATATTTTTTCATACTTTCTTATTCTATTTATTATTAGTAATTTAATATTATTAATATTTTTTTTAAAAAACACTTGACAAAAAGCATCTTAATCATTAAGATATAGAATTACCAATTCACTTTTAGGCGAATTGGTGCTAGTATCACACTAGCCAACCCCTTTTTATTCTTTTTTCCGGACTGTCCATCAGGGGGTGGCAGTCCTAATTTATTAGATTTTAAAACGTAGAAATTAAAATTCTACGTTTTTTTATATTTTATTCCTTGATAAGTATTTCTTCTTTTCATCTCTTTATCAATATCATTTAATAAAGTTGTTTTATTTAATAGCCAAGATGGCGCAATTAAATCACTTTTTACAGGATCAGTTGTTAATCTATTAATAACAATATCTTCTCTTAGATTTTCTAATTGATCACACACTATATCTATGTATTCTTCTCTTGTTAATAACTTAAATGGTTTTTTCATATATATGTTGGCAAGTTTAGTATTTTTAAGTACTGCAAGTGCATGTATCTTAATTCCTTGAATATCTAAATTACTCAAATATTTTACTGTTTCTATCATCATATCTTTAGTTTCATATGGAAGACCATCTATAATATGTACAACTACATTAATATTGTTTTTTCTAAGAATACTTACCATATTATTAAAACATTCTAAACTATGACATCTATTTATTAATTTAGATGTTTTTTCATGTATTGTTTGAAGACCAAGCTCTATTGTTAAATATGTTCTTTTATTTAAATCAATTAAATACTCTAAACACTCTTTATTTATTGAATCAGCTCTTGTAGCTATACTTAATCCAACAACATTATCTAATTCCAATATCGACTCATATTTGTCTTTTAAAACACTTACTGGGGCATAAGTATTAGTATTTGCTTGAAAATAGCCAATATATTTTGCATTAGGCCACTTTTTTAATTCAACTTCTTTAATTTCATTAAATTGACTTACTACATCTTTTTGTATATTTCCAGCATATTCTCCACTACCACTAAGTGAACAATAAATACATCCTCCCCTGCCAACAAATCCATCTTTATTAGGACAAGTAAACCCACCATTTAAACTTACTTTAAACACTTTAGAATTAAACTTATGTTTATAAAAATAATCTAGGGTATAATATCTTTTATTACTATCGCTATATTTAAACATGTTATTTACACTCCACAATAAATAATTTTTTATTATAATATTTATAAATTAATCTTTCTTATTTTTTTAAACTTTTAATCAATTTAGCTCTTTTGTATCCATCATCAAGATCATTTGTATACATTTCAATATTAAATTTCTTTAATACTCTTAAATATCTTAAATATTCTAAATATTCAACAATAGCTTGCGACCAAATAGATATATCTAAATCTTTTATATCATTAATAAAATTAAAATCGTCTTGATAACTATAAATATCTGATGGTTTTAATTCATATGCTTTTGGTTCGATTCCTAAATCAATCAACCTTTTAATTGTTTCTTGTGATGGAATTGAAGGAGCATTTAAAGCAAGTGTTAAAGCACTTATTTCAATTGGAATTTTTTCTCCTTTAATATTAAGTTTATAATCTATTTTTGTAGTATGATTAATATCAATTCCTGCATCATTTAATATATTTACACAATTAAGTTGATTTTTTTGATGATTTGATTTATAAAAACTAAATGGTATATGATTATTCCACGCATGTGAATTCAGTCCGGGTATTCCTCCAATAAGAAATAAATGCTGTAAAGCACTCCACCCATTTTTATCTAATTGATTAGCATCAACGCCATTCTCAAGTAACAATTCCATAATTTTATCATTTTTACATTCAGCACATATCATAAGAGGAATAAAATTTTCAATTCCTTTAGTGTTAGCACCATTCTCAATTAAATATTTAGCAATATCATAATTATTTAACATTACTGCTGCACAAAGTGGTGAAAATCCTATTTCATTTACTTCATTTATATCATACCCATTACTTAATAATTTTTCAACTTCACCTATATTATTCATAAATATTTCAATATCTAATGGTGTTAATGGCAAATATTTAGAATATCTACTAAATTCTTCATTTATCATTTCATACAACTTATCTCTTCCTAAAGTTGATTTTCTATCACTTTCCTCATATTTTTTATAAAGTAATTCTACTTTACTTTTTCCATCTGTTCTTTTATATGTTTTAAACACGTAATCATCTCCTTAAATAATTTTATCATATGAAAATATATTATGTAAATAAGTTAAGTGATTGCTAACTTATTTATTACAAAAAAGAAAAGAAATTAATTTTTCTTTTCTTCTAAATCTTTATAATAATAATATCTTTCTTTAGCATTATTCATATTTTCTTCATATAGTCTTTGATAATCTTCTTCATTTTTAATTTCTAAATTTTTATATCTAAGTTCATGATTAAACACAGTATCATAATTAGTAAAATCAGGCTCTTTAGAATCAATAATTAATTTATCCTCATCTGGATTATATCTCATAAGTAGATTATATCCTACTTCAACTAATAGTTTTTGTTCATCTAATTGATTTGACATACCTCCAATTATTCCTTGCTCTATGCATGGACTATATGCAATTATTAAAGAAGGTCCATCGTGCTCATATGCTTCTTTTAGTGCTTTTATAGTTTGATTCATATTAGCACCCATAGATATAGATGCAACATAAACATTAGGAATAGCCATAGCAATTTTAAACAAATCTTTTTTATTTTCTAATTTTCCATTACTTGCAAATTCAGCTATACTTCCAATTCTAGTAGATTTAGATTTTTGTCCTCCTGTATTAGAATACACTTCCGTATCCAAAACCATAATATTAACATTTTCATTACTATGAAGTACATGATCAAGTCCACCATAGCCAATATCATATGCCCATCCATCTCCACCTAATATCCAAACTTTTCTTGATGGAATATAATCTATTAAATTTTTTAATTCTTCTGGTAAATCACAGGTCTCTAATTTATTTTTAATAGCAAGTGTATAATCATCATTCTCCATATTTTCTATCCATTCTTTAAATATTGCTTTTACATCTGCATTTACACTATCTTTATATTTAAACATCAATGATTTAATTCTTTCTCTAGTTTTTTTATAAGACATATGTATACCAAATCCAAATTCAGCATTATCTTCAAATAGTGAATTCATCCATGGAATTTTATATGGCGTTAATGGAAGAGAACCACCATAAATTGATGAACATCCTGTTGCATTTGCTATTACCATATTCTTTCCATATAATTCTGTTATTAATTTTATATAAGCTGCTTCACCACAACCAGCACATGCACCACTAAATTCAAAATATGGTTTTTGAAAACCTATACCTTTAATAGTATATTTATTAAATGGTGTTTCATTTTCAAAGTTATTAAATAAATAATCGCTGATTCTATCATGTCTTTCACTAAACTCTCCAAATGATAATGCCTTTTGCCCACCTTTTCCAGGACATACATTAATACATAGTCCACATCCTGTACAATTAGATTCATTAACTGCAATATAAAAATTCTTATTCTCTTCACCAATACTTTTAATTACTTCATCTTTATCTAAATGAACATCTATTAAATCATTATCGTGAAGTGAAAATGGTCTTATTGCAGCATGTGGACATACAAATGCACATTGATTACATTCAACACAATTCTCGCTACACCATTTTGGTACTAATTGTGATATTTTTCTTTTATCACTAGATGCCGTACCACCCTTAAATGTTCCATCTGCACTATCAATAAAATCAGAAACTTTTAATTGATTTCCTCTTAATTTTAATATCTCATCAGTAAAATCTTTATCTCTTAGAGTTTCATTTGACAATGTAAATATATTGTTATCTATTTCTTCTAAATATTTAAGTCCTTCACCAATTGCACCTAAATTATTATCAACAACTTCTTGTCCTTTACTTTGATATGTTTTAGTAACTAATTTTTCAAATTCTTCTAATTCTTTTCTTCCATATCCACATATCTTAATCATGTACATACAAATTATATTATTTATTTTACCACGTAATTTATATTTTTCATTAAGTTCATCTAATGATGCAACATATACTTTCAATCTTTTATTTATTATTTCTTTCTTATTATCATTATTAATAAGTTCATTTAACTCTTTATCATTTTTATTAGTTGATATTAATACAATACCATTTTCTTTAATATCTTTTAAGCAATAATACCTATTTAAATAAATATCTTTAGATATTACTATAAAATCTGGATTTGTTAAAAAATATGGTGCATTTATTTTATGTGGACCTAACCTTAAATGAGAGATAGTGACACCACCACTTTTTTTAGAATCATATTCAAAATATCCTTGAACATAATTATCAGGCATATTTCCAAGTACTTTCATAAAATTTTTCGAAGCACCTACCATTCCATCAGAGCCAAATCCATATACTTTGATTTCCTTATAATCAGTATCTACTTTAATATTTTTAGGCTCCAAACTAAGATAAGTAACATCATCAACTATTCCTATAGTAAAATTATTTTTAGGATCTTCTTTAAATAAATTATCAAAAACAGCATTAATATCTTTAAGAGTTACATCTTTAGAAGAAAGTCCATATCTTCCACCAACTATTTTAATATTTTTATTTTTTAATATTGATATGACATCTAAATATAATGGCTCTCCGCTTCCACCAGCTTCCTTAGTTCTATCTAAAACAGCAATATTTTTAACTGTTTGTGGTAAAATATCTAAGAAATATTTACTACTAAATGGTCTATATAAATGTACTTCTATTAATCCCACATTCTTACTTTCTTTGTTTAATTTATCAATAACAGTTTTAACCGTATCACAAACACTACCCATCGCAACAATAATATGAGTTGCATTCTTAGCCCCATAATAATTAAATGGTTTGTACTCAGTAAACGCTATATCATTTATTTTCTTCATATTATTTGCAACAATATCCACAATCATATTATAATATTTATTCCTAACTTCAGTATTTTGAAAATAAACATCTCCTGTTTGAGAAGTGCCACGAGTTATTTCTTTTCCAATATTTAATGCTCTATTTTTAAATTTATAAATTTTATCAAAATTAACCATTGATAATATATCATTATCATCAAGTAAATTTACTTTATTTATTTCATGACTAGTTCTAAAACCGTCAAAAAAATGTAAAAAAGGCAAACTACCCTCAATCGAAGACAAATGAGCAACTATTGCCATATAGTACGCATCTTCAACTGAAGTTGATGCAAGCATACAAAAGCCTGTAGATCTTGTAGCATAAATATCTTGATGATCTCCAAATATTGATAATGCATGAGTAGCTAAACTTCTTGCAGCAACATGAATAACACATGGTAACATCTCACCTGCAATTTTATACATTGTTGGTATCATTAATAACAAGCCTTGTGATGCTGTAAATGTAGTTGTCAAACTACCAGCTTGCAATGAACCATGAGTTAATGCTGCAGCGCCCGCTTCACTTTGCATTTCTACTACTTTTACTGTATCATTAAAAATATTTCTTTTACCTTCACTACTCCATTTATCAACTAAAGTTGCCATTGGACTAGCTGGAGTTATTGGATAAATTCCACATAGTTCACTAAATAAATAAGCAGCTCTAGCACAAGCTTCATTCCCATCAATTATATAACTCTTTTTCATATCATCACCTTTTATAATATATCATTTTTTTTATAAAAATAAAAGATGATACTAAAATGTATCAATCTTTATATATCTTAATGCTTTATTCTAAAAAATAATGTAACAATAAAAGCAGAAAAAATAGCTATACTAATTCCTGCTGATGCATTAGTTAATACTCCTTTAAACAATCCCATAAATCCAGATTGTATATATCCATCACTAGCACCACTAACTAGTAAATGGCCAAAATTTAATATTGGAACACATGATCCAGCATGAAAAATATCAATTACTTTATCATATACTTTAAATCCAGATAAAACACATCCAATAATAACTAATAAAGTGTTAACATGTCCTGGAGTAAATTTAGTTTTTTCTAAAACATATTGAGATATTGCACATACACTTCCGCAATATAAATATGATAATAAGTAACTCATTGTAGTACCTCCAAACTAATTGCATGAGCAATAGATGGAATTGGCAATTTAAGATTTGTACTTGAAACAGAATGAAGTGAACCAGTAGCTATAATTAGTATTTTTTTATACTGAGACTGTTGTAAGATATAATCAAATAATATTAATGGTAAACATACAGGACCACTTGCACCAGCAAAAATATTATCTTCACTATAAAAAATACTACCCGCATCTATAATATTATTTAAATTTTCTTTGGTAACATCATTATAATATTCTTTTACAATATCAACTCCATATATTCCAAGATCTCCAGTTAATATTAAATCATAATAATCACTTTTTCTTTTAGTGTCTTTTAAATGTTTAATTAATGTTTCACTACAAGCACTCGCCATTGCAGAACCCATATCATTAGCATCTTTATGATTTGTTGTTACAACCTTTCCAATAGTTGCTGATTCTATTTTATATTTAGATTTACTATTATTTAATAGTATTGCTATACTGCCAGATGCAGTACATGTATTAGTTCTTTTTCTAATTGCTCCATATTCTACAGGAAATCTAAATTGTTTTTCACTAACTAAGTTATGTGACGATGACGAAACTATAATATTAGAATTGTTTTTGTTATTAATAAACATACTTCCAATTAACATTCCCTCTACAAATGATGCACATGCAGAATACACTCCAAGAGTAGCGATACCAAAAGAACTAGATGCTAAAGTTGATGCTAATAATTGATTTTGTAAATCTCCATTTATCAATATATCTATCTTATTATTCGTAATTTTTGTTTTTTCTAATAATTTATCAATAACAATTTCTTGATACTTTGCTTCAGCTAATTCTACACTTTTTTGACCCGCATAATAATCATTAGCAAACCAATCAACATTATTTAAAATAATAGGATTAAACTTATCACTTGCTAATAAAGAATATTTATCTTTTATATAAACATTATTAAAATAGTATGTCATATTACACTCCTTATATATCCAAATATTATTCCAAACACTACTCCATATAAAATAATACTTCCAGTTAATTTAAATATATTTCCACCTATTCCTTTAATAAATCCTTCTCTATTATTATCCATCGCAGCACTAGTCATACTATTTGCAAATCCAGTTGATGGTACTATTAATCCACATTTGAAAATGCTTAAAATTTTATCAAAAAAACCAAGACCAGTGAAAATAGAGCCAAGTACTACAAATACTACAAATACATATAAATATGAATCGCTAGTACTCATATAATTATCAAAAAAATTTGCTAGAACCTCTCCAATAACCCCCATTACCCCACCACTCAAAAATGCAATTAATATATTTTTTGATATATCTTCTTTCTTAATAACTTTTTTTATTATTTCATCATATTTTTCATTATTCATTGTTTCACCATTTATATTTTTAACCAATTTAAACTTATTAATACACGAAAAGATTGTAAATCAAAAAAAAATATGATAAAATAATTTTGATTTTAAATGGCCCATTGGTGAAATGGTTAACACATCGCCCTCTCAAGGCGACATTCATGGGTTCAAATCCCATATGGGTCACCAAATTGATAATAACTCGAACTTTTACAAATTCGAGAGTAATAAATATATAATGATAAATTTTAAAATACTGCTAGATTTTAAATGTAGTTTTTGTATAATAACGGAAATTTACAATAATAAAATTTATATAATCTAAAGTGATATTAATTTATAACATTTAATTTTTAATCATACAAATTAAACAATAATTATATAGAAATTTTGCTAATGAAAAAAATAATAGTAAATGATATTTTAATTAAAAGTCACTAATATCCGATTAGAGTTTCTTAAAATATAACATAATAACCAATTTTTGGAGTTCATATTGTTTTTAGTTGTTTAATTTTTTTAAATCATCTATAATCGCTAATTTAAAATTATTTATTTTAGCTAATTATTAAGTATATACTTTTTTCATTCTTTTACAGCAAGTAATTCTTAATTTATTCATTGTTTCATATGCTAAATTGCAAATCATTTTTCTCTGTTTATTAATACTTTGAAACTACTAACTATTTAGAGTATATTAAATTAAAATTAATTTTCTACGATTTTCAAAATTACTATCAATTAATTATCTGACTTTTTTATATCAATCATAAATATATTCTTTTTTAAAATTATATAATATTTTTTAATAATAATTTAATTTTCATGACATTCTAAGTTTTGTCAATAGTAAATTTTTATGATATTATAGACATACTGAAAAGATACGAAATTTCTAAATTTAAAAAAATAGAAATAACATGTTTATTTGGTATATAATATAAGTGTAGTTATGTGGTGATAACTACCTATCTAATTGTTTACACAATGCTAAAGTTTTGCGAAGTAGTTTAGTTGTGCAAGCAATAATTGATGCGTAATGATGTTTTCCTTCATTACGTTTTTTTCTGTAATAATTTTCAATATCATTTTCAAATTTACTAATAGCAGTTAATCTACTTATATTTGAAACTGCAATATATAAAATTTTTTCTCATTTATTTATTACCAAATTTAGAAATAGGACCATGAACATTAATTGATTTTCCAGATTGTTTAATAGATGGATCTAATCCACAATAAGCAGTTAATTCTTTAATATTATTAAATCTATTAATATCTCCAAGTTCAGCAATAATAATAGAAGTAGTAAATTCACCAATACCATAAATAGAATTAATAGACTTAAAATGTTTAGTCCTTTTTGCAAGAAAAATTATCTTATATTTTATAATTTCAATTGCATTTTGATATTCATTAATTAATCCAGCGATTTGAGATAGATTAGATACTAATTCATCATTCATGGATAAGAGTTAGATGCATATTCTTTAATTTTTATTGGTTTTGATTTCCAATATTTAAGGTTATGTTTTTTAAAGAAATTTTGTAAACTATCTATTCTAGTATTAGAAATAATGTCAACATGAGGATATTTTTCTATAAATTTTAAATCAATATTTGAATATATAGTATTATTTTTAAATATTAATTCATATTCTGGAAAACATAAATAAACTAAATTTTTATATCTATTTTTAAGATCCACACATAATTCATCTAAAGCAAAGTATTGTCTAGATAAAGCATTTAAATCTAAATATAATTGATCAGGTTTTATATATTCTTTAAATGAGTTAGTTAAAAATAAATTAACTAAATTAAAACAATCTTCTTTGTCAGTTTTAGTTTTTCTAAGATTCTTTTTATGCATTTTTCCATAAATAATACTTTAAAGCTTTGTTCTAAAAAGAACCTTTCAACAGGTCTATGATAAACACCAGTTGATTCCATTATTACAGAAATATTGTCTAGTTTAAATTTAATAATTCTATTAAGTAAATTAAATAAATCATTAATAGAATGATTGATTTCGTACGGTTCAATTAGAGTTTCACCACAAGAACTAACTAAAGTTACCATACTTTTAGATTTAGCTACATCGATAACTAAACAACTTTGCATAAGCAACATCCTCGTATAATCAATCTTAGGAGAAATCCTATAGATTGATTATTTTCTTTCTATTATATTTTTGAGTTATAATAACTCTTGCC
>CASFKI010000014.1:0-8956 GCA_949295285.1 uncultured bacterium | reverse complement strand
GCTTATAGGTTTAAAAGTAATTAAATTTAAAAATATATCTGGTATTCCTTATGTAGTAGCTTGTTTTTACTTAATAATTTTATACTTATATCAAACATCAACTGGAGATTATATGAATATCTTTTCAGCGTTTTTAACTTTTATTTGTGTATATCAATTTTATAATACGGAGAGTCAAGAATATGCTTTGCTTGATGAGTATGAAAAAATAAAAATAGAATTAGATGCAAAAAATAAAGAAAGAGATGAATTTATTGCTAATCTTTCAAAGGAAATAAGAACACCAATGAGTAATATAGTTGGATTTTCAAATTTAATTATGTTAAATAAGGATAACATGCAAATAGAAAATGTTAAAAATGATGGTAAAGAAATTCATAAAGAAGCATTGAATTTACTTAACATAATTAATAATATATTAGATCTATCAAGGTTTGAAGCTGGAAAAGAAGAATTAAATGAAGTGGACTATTCTCAAGAAGAATTAATTTTGGATTTAAATAATGATTTATTGAATAATTATAAAGATGTAAAAATTACATATAAATTTATGGATAATTATCCTAGAGATTTGTATGGAGATAAATTAAAAGTAGAAAAATTAATAGAATTAGTTTGTGAATATATATTTAAAGATAGAATAGGGAGAAGTTTATTATTAAATTTTGAATATGTTGCTATAGGAAATCAAAATATTAAAGAAATAATAACTTTTAATTTATCGAATGTTGGAATAGATGTTACATTAAGACAAAAAAAATTAGAATTAGAAAAACAAATTATAGATTCATATAATAAACTACTAAATTCTAAAATAAAATATATACAAGATTCTGATAATAATATAATATGTAGTTTAGAAATTGTACAAAAAGTTATTAGCGATAGAAAGCTTGAAAATATAATTGAAAAAATTGCTCAATCATCTTTTAAAGAAGATAAAATATCTATTGATTATTCTGATAAAAAAATATTAATAGTAGATGATAGTCAAATGAATATTAATATAGCAAAAAGATTATTAAAAAAATACAATATTAATATTGAGGAAGCAATTTCAGGTCAAGAATGTATTAAAAAAGTACAGCAAAATAATTATGATATAATTTTTTTAGATGATATGATGCCTGGTCTTAGTGGAATACAAACATTAGGAGAATTGCAAAAACTAGAATTAAAATTACCTAAAGTAATTGCATTAACAGCAAATTCCTATGATGGATTAAAAGATGAATATGTGAAAAATGGTTTTTCTGATTATTTAGCAAAACCAATAGATCCTAATAAACTTGATAAGTTGCTTAAAAATTTATTATATAATAAAGGTGGTGAGAATGAATAATGATAGTTAGTTTTGTATGTACTCTTGCTGCTATATTATATATAATTAGTTTATATTCTATTTTTAATAGTAAACTAAAATTTAGAAGTGCAAAAAGTGACTTATATAAATATATGTTAATTTTGGTATTTATTTTATCTATTTTAGTTGTTGTATCTGAGCCAATGGTTAAATATAATTTTCATACAAATATTGCTGATATTTTAATGAAGATGCACTGGCATTTTATAATTATATTATCACTATTATTTTATTTATATATTATAGCATTTGTATCAAATGTAGATGGTAATAGTATAATAGATGTATGTAAAAGTAGCAAATATGCAACAATAACTACTATTATAATATTATTATTATTTATAATTTCTTTCTTTATTCCTGCAGATTTAAGAAATGGTATCGCATATAATTATATACCAGGAAGTCTTGGAATATTTGTACAAATTACTATGTCGTCTATAATTATTATGATGATAGTATATTATAAATGGTTTAATAATAATACTGAAAATAAATTAGATAAAACAGTTGTTACTGGATTTACATTAATTTTTTCAATATTTTTATTTTTTCAATTTTCTATAACAGAAGTTTCATTTTATGGAATTGCATTTGCAGCGGTTATGTATTTCTTGTATTCAACTAGCGAAAATCCTGATTTAGAAATGGTTAAAAATTTAAAAAAATTAAATGAAAAAATAAATGCTTCTAGCAATGCAAAGACAAATATAATATTAAATATGTCCCATGATATAAGATCACCTATGAATGCTATAGTAAACTATAGCGCTGAGCTTGCAATGATAGAAGAAGAAAATAAAGAAATAATAGTAGATAATGTTAACAATATATTAGTTGCTGGAAAAAATTTACTTAATATACTAGATGATATATTGGAAATGTCTGGAAAAAATCAACATGAGGGATTAGATACATATAATATAGTTGATATAGTTGAAGATTTAAAAAATATAACTATAAATAGAATTGGAAATAAACCTATAAAATTAGAAATAAATATAGACAAATCATTGCCACAATTATTAACCGGTAATTCAGCTAAGATATATAGAATTTTAATGAATATTTTATCTAATTCAGCTAAATATACTGAGGTTGGAAAAATAATATTAACAATTACTGGTAGTAAAATTGATGAAAGTAATATAATGTTACATATTAAAGTGAGTGATACTGGATTTGGTATAAAAGAGGAGGATAAATCAAAAGTATTTAGTGAATATGCAAGACTTAAAGATGCAACTACACAAAAAATAGAGGGAACTGGTCTTGGAATTGTAAATACTAAAAAAAATGTTGAAATGTTGGGTGGTAAAATTTGGTTTGATAGTACATATGGAGCAGGAACAACTTTTTATGTTGATGTACCACAAAAAATATGCAACAATATTTCATTAAATGAATATAAGAATGAACAAAATATTAATAATAGAGAATTATTAGATTGTTCAAATTATACTGCTTTAATAGTCGATGATAATAAAATTAATATTAATGTTACTATTAGATTATTAAAAAGATATGGATTTAAAATAGATTATGTTTATAATGGTCAAGATTGCATAAATAAAATAAAAGATAATAATAAGTATGATATAATTTTTTTAGATTTAATGTTAGGTGAATTGAATGGTGAAAAAGTATTAAGTGTACTTAGATATTTAAATAAACAATATGATGTACCTCCAATTGTAGCACTTAGTGCAAATGTATTAAGCGGTGTAAGAGAAGAATATTTGAAAAAAGGTTTTGATGAATATATAGCAAAACCAATTGATATAAAAGAATTAGATAGAGTAATTAACTTATTTTTTAAAAAATAAAGAAATGTTTAAACATTTCTTTTATTTTGATTAAAATTTATTTTTTGATATAATTATATATAGGTGATATTTATGTTTGAAAGTTTAAGTGAAAGATTACAAAAAGTAGTAAGTAATATTAAATCTAAAGGTGTTATCAATGAAGATAATATTAGTGATATAGTTAGGGAAATTAGATTATGTTTGTTGGAAGCAGATGTTAATTTAAAAATAGTAAGAGAGTTTATTGATAAGGTTAAAGAAAAAGCATTGGGTGAGGAAGTTAGAAAAAGTATAAAGCCTGGTGATATGTTTGTAAAAATACTTAAAGATGAGCTTGTTTCATTACTTGGTGGTGACAATACTCCTTTAGAAGTAAGTAAAAATCCAACTATTGTTATGATTGTTGGACTTCAAGGAGGTGGAAAAACTACAACTGTTGGAAAAATAGGAAATTTAGTTAGAAAAAAATATCATAAAAAACCTTTATTTGTCGCATGTGATGTTTATAGGCCAGCGGCTATTGATCAATTAAAATCTATAGGCAAACAGCTTAATATAGAAGTATATGAGCAAGGCAAATCAGATCCATTGCAAATTGCAAAAAATGCTTTAGAATATGCAAAAGATAATAATTATGATTATATTTTATTTGATACTGCAGGTAGATTGCAAATTGATAAAAAATTGATGGATGAATTAGTTAATATAGAAAGCATTATAAAACCAAATGAAGAATTATTAGTTATAGATGCTATGATGGGACAAGATGCAATAAATGTTATAACAGGTTTTAATGAGAAATTGCATCTTACTGGTTGTGTGCTTACTAAAATGGATGGAGATACTAAAGGTGGAGTTGCATTATCATTAAGACATTTAACAAATATTCCAATTAAATTAGTAGGTGATTCAGAAAAATTAGATGGAATTGGTGAATTTTATCCAGATAGAGTAGCAAATAGAATACTTGGTATGGGCGATTTATTATCGATAATAGAAAAAACTGAAGAAAAATTAGATACTGAAGAAATGATGAGTACTGCTAAGAAAATGCAAAAAGGAAAATTTGATTTAGAAGACTTTTTAAAAACGACAAAACAAATTAAAAAATTGGGTCCATTAGAAAATATTTTAAAATTAATACCAGGTGCATCTAAGTTAGGGCTTAATAATGTTGAAATCGATCCTAAAATAATGGCAAGAACTGAAGCAATAATATTATCAATGACACCTAGTGAGAGAAGAAATCCTGATATTATAAAAGCTAGTCGTAAACAAAGAATAGCAAAAGGATGTGGGCAAAAAGTAGAAGATGTTAATAAATTATTAAAACAGTTTGAACAAATGAAATTAATGATTAAGCAAATGAATAGTGGTAAATTTAATAATTTAAAGTTTAAATAAAATTTAAATTAGAATTAAATGATTAATAATATTTTGATTAAATTATAATATTTATTGTTGAAAAATAAATATTCTTATGTTATAATACATATGACTGAAAGAGAGTGGCTTAAATATGCCACTCTTTATTTTAAAGGAGGGATTTTTTTGGAAGATAGAATTAGTATTGCAATAAAAGATGCTCTTGAAAAAAAAGGGATAAAATTAGTTGGTGTTCATTTTGGATATGAAGATGGTCAAAAAACTTTATTTGTTACTATCGATAAAGATGGTGGTGTTGATATTGATTTATGTGTGGAAGCAACGCATATAGTTGATCCAATAATTGATAGTTTGAATTTAGAAATAGAAGATTATATATTAGATGTTGGAAGTAAAGGAGTAGATACTGATGAGAAGTAAGAAAAAAGAAGAAACTAATGAAATGAAAGCTGAAGAGTTTAAAAAAGCATTAGATTATATAGTTAAAGAAAAAGGAATTGATGAAGATGTAGTTATTGAAGCAATGCAAACAGCACTATCAACGGCATTTAGAAAAAACGAAAAAGCTGATTATACTTCAAGAGTACTAATTGATAAAAATACTGGTGAAATAAAAGTTTTTAAAGTAACTAAAATTGTTGCTGATTATAATGATGATGATGATGATATTGATCCAGAAACTGGTGAAGAAAAAGTTGCTCATGATTATTTAAATGAACTTACAATAAGTGAGGCAAGGGAAAAAAATAAAGATTATCAAGTAGGAGATGAAATATTAGAAGAAATAACTCCAAAGGATTTTGGTAGAGTAGCAATTTCTGTTGCTAAGCAAGTTGTACTACAAAAGATTAGAGAAGCTGAACGCGAAAAAATAATGAGTGAGTTTATTGATAAAGAAGATGAATTAATGGTTGGATTTTTAGCTATGGAAGATGTTAAAAATTATTATGTTGATCTTGGAAAAGCAAGAGGTATTTTACCTAAGGGTGAACTTATACCTGGTGAAAAGCTAACTATGGGAGATAGCATTAAAGTATATATTACTAAAATAGAAGCTACTCCAAAAGGGCCACTAATTTTATTATCAAGAAAAAATACTGGATTTGTTAAGAGATTGTTTGAACATGAAATACCAGAATTTCAAGATGGAACATTAGAGTTAAGAGGAGTTGCAAGAGAGGCTGGTATTAGAAGTAAGGTTTGTGTTGCATCAACTAATCCTAATGTTGATCCTATTGGTAGTTGTATTGGTGAAAAAGGAAGAAGAATTGCTAATATAATTAATGAATTAAATGGAGAAAAGGTTGATTTAATAGCATATAGTAAAGATATAGAAGAATTTATATCAAATGCACTAAGTCCTGCTAAGAACTTAAATGTTAGTGTTACTGATGAAAAGAAGAAAGAAGCTTTAGTAATTGCTGATGATGAAAATTTAAGTTTAGCTATTGGTAAAAAAGGTATAAACATTAAACTTGCTAGTAAATTAACGAAATATAATATTAATATTAAAACTTTAGAGGATATTAATAAACAAATAAATATGTAGGTGATAAAATGAAGCAAAAAAAGATACCTATGAGAACATGTGTAGTGACACATGAAAAGTGTGAAAAAAGACAATTAATAAGAGTCGTTAGAGATCCAAATGGTAAAGTTATTGTTGATGAAAGTGGTAAGTTGAATGGAAGAGGTGCTTATTTAAAGAAAGATAAGGATGTTATTGAAAAAGCAAAAAAAACCAAAATTTTACAAAAATATTTAGAAGTAGAAATTAATGATGAAATATATGATATTTTATTAAGTAAAATATAAAATGATAACCTAAATATTAAGAAAAGGAGGAATTGTTTATGAGTATAGAAGATTATGCTTTAGAATTAGGAATAGATAGTAGTATTGTAATAAATAAATTAAAAGAATTAGGATTTAATTATAATAATGAGAGTGAAATTTTAGATGATGAAGCAATTATATTACTTGATAATGCTAATTTAACTTTAAAGGAAAATAAACTTACAGAAGAATTGGCAGATAAGTTCGAACTTGAAGATAGAGCTGAAGAAGCTGCGAGTGCTTATAATATAGAATTTGATAAGACAACTAGAAAAGAAAAAATAAAGAAAAGAGATAGTAATAGAAATAAAGAAGAAGACCTATCTATTAAAAAGAAAAATATATATAAAAATAAAACTAAACTTCAGAGTAATAAAGAAGAAGTTGAAAGTAATGTTGTTTTATATAAAGAAGGCATGAGTGTTAGTGATTTAGCAAATGAGCTTAAAGTTAATGTCAGTGATTTAGTAAAAAAATTAATTAGCATGGGATTAATGATATCGTCAAATCAAGCTATTTCTTATGATGATGCTAGTATTGTAGTTCTTGAATATAATAAGGAACTTGTTAAAGAAGAAACAACTGATATAAGTAATTTTGAAGAATATATTATAAATGACAAAGAGGAAGATTTAGAATTACGACCTGCGATTGTTACTATTATGGGACATGTTGATCATGGAAAAACTACTTTATTAGATTACATAAGAAATACTAATGTAGTTAGTGGCGAAGCTGGTGGAATAACGCAGGCAATTGGTGCATATCAAGTTGAAAAAAATGGTAAAAAGATAACATTTATTGATACTCCAGGACATGCAGCATTTACTGAAATGAGAGCAAGAGGTGCTAGTGTTACAGATATTGTAATAATTATTGTTTCTGCTGATGATGGGGTAATGCCTCAAACACAAGAAGCTATTGATCATGCAAAAGCAGCTAATGTACCAATAATAGTTGCTATAAATAAAATTGATAAGCCTAATATTAATATTGATAAAGTGATGAGTGAATTATCAGAAATAGGTCTTACTCCTGAAGAATGGGGAGGAGATACTATATGTGTAAAAATCAGTGCTAAAACTGGTTTAGGTGTTGATGAATTGCTTGATAATATTAATGTGTTATCTGAAGTGTTGGAATTAAAGGCTAATCCAAATAGATATGCATCTGGAAGTGTAATTGAAGCTAAATTAGATAAAAATAAAGGTCCAGTTGTAACATTATTAATTCAAAATGGCACACTAAGATTAGGAGATCCAATTGTTGTTGGAACTAATCATGGCAAAGTTCGTACTTTAAGAGATGATACTGGAAGAGAAATTATATCAGCGGGTCCATCAAAGCCTGTTGAAGTTACAGGTCTTGAAGATGTTCCAGTTTCTGGGGATAAATTTATGGCCTTTGAAAGTGAAAAAGAAGCAAGAAGTGTTGCTTTAAAGAGAAAAGAAGTAGAAAAAAGTAAGAAATTTATACGTAAAGCATTAAGTCTAGATGAATTATTTGATTCTATTAAAGAAGGTAAAAAAGAAATAAATGTTGTTCTTAAAACAGATGTTAAGGGTAGTGAAGAGGCAGTTAAGAATGCTCTTCTTAAGATAAATGTTGAAGGCGTTAAAATAAATGTTATTAGAAGTGGTGTTGGAACAATTACTGAAAGTGATGTAGTTCTTGCTCATGCATCTAATGCAATTATTATTGGATTTAATGTAGTACCACCAAAATCATCAAAAGAAACTGCTAAAAGTTATGGTGTGGATATAAGATTATATAATATTATATACAAATTAGTAGAAGAAATAGAATCAGCTATGAAAGGTATGTTAGATCCTGAATATGAAGAAGTTATTAATGCTGAAGTTGAAGTAAGACAATTATTTCATTTCTCTAAAATTGGTACAATTGCTGGGTGTCATGTAACTAGTGGTACAATTAAATCAAATAATTTGTGTAGAGTAATTAGGGATGGTATTATCGTTGTTACATCTAAGATTGCTTCACTTCAAAGAGAAAAAAATCAAGTTCATGAGGTTAAAAGTGGATATGATTGTGGAATAGTAGTTGAAAATTTTTCTGATATTAAACAAGGAGATATAATAGAAGCGTTTGAAAATAAGGAAGTGAAGAAATAATGGTAAGAGTTAAAGGTGAAAGAGCTGCATCAGAAATTCAAAGAGAACTTGGTACAATATTATTAGAAGATGCTAGAGATGAAGATTTTAAAAGTGTAACAATAACAGCTTGTGAAGTATCAAATGATTTAAGTTTTGCTAGAGTATATTTTACTACTTTTGATGATAAAAATAAGGTAGAAAAAGACTTAAACAATGCCTCTGGATTCTTTAGAAGTTTACTTGCGGATAGATTAATATTAAGACATACACCAGAACTTAGATTTATATATGATGAATCTATAGAACATGGTCAAAAAATAGAAAAAATAATTAAAGAATTAAATGAATAAAAAACCTGCGTACAGAACTGATTTAATAAATTTATACACGAAATAAAAAGTTCTAACTATGACTACATCGATAATTAATTGGTGTAGTTTTTAGTTTAT
>CASFKI010000013.1:0-21648 GCA_949295285.1 uncultured bacterium | reverse complement strand
TACCTCTGCGAAATCGATTGTGATAATATAATATTTAATTTTCATGAGACATCTTCAATTTTTAGAATTTCATAAGAATAAATAATATTAAAATAAATTGATAAAAATGTATAAGTGTAAAATCTTGCATTATTTTATTATATTTTTTATAATTATTTGTATAAAAGAGGTGAATTATGAAAAAACATTTTTTAGATAGAAATAATGCTAGACGCGTAAAAGATATATCAGGAATGAGTCAAATTTTAATTGATTTAAAACCTAATAGAAGTGTAAGCGATGTTTATATTAATCAAGAATTTGATGTAACAAATTTATGTAAATATATTGAAAATACAAAAAAAACAAACAAAGATTTAACATTTTTTCATGCTGTACTTTTAGCAACAGGAAAATTATTATATAATAGACCATATTTAAATAGATTTGTATCAAATAGGCATATGTTTGAACATAATGATATAGTTATTTCGTTTGTAGCTAAAGTTGCATTTGAAGATAAAGCGGAAGAGATAATGATTTTGGTTAAAGTAGATGAAGATGATAACATTTTTAGTATTAGTAAGAAAATTAAAAATAAAGTGGATTTAATTCGTAAAAATAAATTAATTAAAAAGAAGGGTGCTAATTTTGCTATTGATACATTAGGAAAATTGCCTAATATAATTAGAGTTCCTATTGTTGGAATATTTAAATTTTTAGATAAGAAAGGTTTATTACCTGGATTTTTAGTAGAAGATAATTTATATTATAGTAGTATTATATTATCTAATTTAGGAACACTACATTGCGGTGCGATATTGCATAATATTTCTGATTTTGGAAATTCTTCAGGGCTTGCGACAATTGGAGAAATTAAAGAAAAAGAGATTATTATAAATGGAAAGAAAGAAATAAGAAAAGTTTGTGATTTTGGTATTAATTTAGATGAAAGAATAGCTGATGGGTATTATTTTGTAAAATCATTGCAATTACTACAATATATATTTAATAATCCAAAACTACTGGAGAATAGTGCAAGTGAAAAGATTAAAATCAAAGAATAACAATAATACTCCGTGGATAAAATTTTATAATGAAGGAGTTAGTTCAAATATAAAATATACCGATGCATCAATGGTAGGTTATCTTTTGGAAACTGTTTCAAAATATCCAACTGAAATAGCATATGAGTTTTATGGCTATACATGTACATATAGAGAATTATATTCAAAAATTAAAGAAGCAGCAAGGGGATTAAAAGCACTAGGTGTAAAAGAGGGAGATAAAGTTACTATATGTATGCCAAATACTCCCAGTGCTATTATTATGTTTTATGCCATTAATATGGTTGGTGCTATTGCATCTATGGTACATCCATTATCAGCAGAAAATGAAATTGAAAATTATTTAAATCAATCTGAAAGTACAATTTTATTTGTATTAGATTTAGTATATGAAAAGGTTAGAAATATAATAGATACAACAAGTGTTAATAAAGTTGTAGTTGGTAGTGTTGGAGATAACTTAAAAACATTAAAAAAGATAATATATAAATATAATTCACGTGGTAAAGTTCCTAAAATTGAATTGAATGATGATATTATGACATATAGTGAATTTTTAAATTATGGTTATGATTATGAAGGCGAAATAATGGCATTAAGAAATCCTGAAGATCCAGCGGTAATTTTATATAGTGGAGGTACAACTGGTAATCCTAAGGGAATATTATTGTCTAATATAAATTTTAATTCACTTGCTACTCAAAGCGCTTTAATGGTAGAACAATGTAAAAAGGGGAAATCTATACTTGCAATACTTCCAATATTTCATGGCTTTGGGCTTGGTGTATGTATACATGCTCCATTGTGTTTTGGAATGAAAGTTATATTAATTCCAGATTTTAATCCAAAGAAATTTTTAATGATATTAAAACAAAAAAAGCCCAATATTATATGTGGTGTTCCATCGTTATTTGAATCGTTGTTAAAATATGGAAAAATAGGAAAAAATTCACTTTCTTTTATTGATGTGTTTATATCTGGTGGAGATTTTATGAGTAAATCATTAAAAGATAAAGTTGATAAATTTTTAAAAGACAATGGTTCTAATGCAGAGGTTAGAATTGGTTATGGTTTAACTGAAGCATGTGCAGCGACATGCTTATCACCAACTGGTAAATATAAAGAGGGATCTGTTGGAATTCCTTTTCCTGATATGAATTATAAAATAGTTAAAATAGATACACATGAAGAACTACCATACAATGAAGATGGCGAAATATGTATAAGTGGTCCTACGGTTATGATTGGCTATATTAATAATCCTAGTGAGACATTAAAAGCATTAAGAAAACATGAAGACGGAAAGATATGGTTACATACAGGTGATATAGGATGCATGGATGAAAATGGTTATGTATATTATAAGCAAAGACTTAAGAGATTAATTGTATCTAATGGATATAATTTGTACCCTACTTATATTGAAAATGTATTAAATCAACATCCTAGTGTTTTAACTAGTACTGTTATTGGAATTCCGCATCAATATAAAGTACAAGTTGCAAAAGCTTTTATAGTTTTGAATGATGGATACAAACCATCAAAAGAATTATTAAAAGATATAAAAAAACATTGTGAAATAAATCTTTCTAAATATTCATTACCAGCTGAGTATGAATTTATAGATGAGTTACCAAAAACATTAGTTGGTAAAGTTGCATATAAAAAATTAGAAAATAAAAAATAATATGTAAAGAAATAATCATAATTTGTGATTATTTTTAATTATAAGATAATTTTTATTTAAAAAAATTATCTTATATGATAAAATAATTTGTAGATAAGAGAGGTAACTATCGTGGGAAAAATAATATCATTAGTAAATCAAAAGGGTGGTGTTGGAAAAACAACAACTAGTATAAATTTATCTAGTTCATTAGGGCATTTAGGAAAAAAAGTTTTACTAATTGACTTAGATCCACAAAGCAATAGCACAACGGGACTTGGAATAGATAGAGGTAAAATAAAAAAAAGTATATATAATGTAATAATGGATGAATGTGAAATAAAGGATGCTATTATTAAAACTCCTTTTAAGAATTTAAGCATTATACCAGCTATGATAGATTTGGCTGGTGTTGATATAGAACTTATTCAAATAAGTGTTCAAGATAAAGAATTCATAATAACAGAACAATTAAAAAAACAATTAGAAACAATAAAAGAAAGATATGATTTTATTATTATAGATTGTCCACCAAATTTAGGTATATTAACAACTAATGCGCTTGCAGCATCTGACTCGGTATTAATACCAATTCAATGTGAGTATTATAGCTTAGAAGGAGTTAATCAATTATTGCATACTATTTTAAGAATACAGCAAAAAGTAAATTCTAATTTAGATATAGAGGGGGTTCTTCTTACTATGTTAGATGGTAGAACATTATTGGGTCTTGAGGTTGTAGAGGATGTAAGAAAGTTCTTTAATGAAAAAGTATTTAGTACTATAATACCAAGATTGGTTAAATTAGTAGAAGCTCCATCACATGGTAAACCAATAATAGAATATGATCCTAAAAGCAAAGGAGCTCTTGCTTATTTAAATTTAGCTAAAGAGGTGATAGATAGAAATGGAAACCAATAAAAGAAAGGCCTTAGGTAAAGGTTTAGAGCAATTATTTAGTAATGAATCATTATATGTAAATCCACTTGAAACTATTGAAGAAATAGAAAAGTCTTCTTCAAAAGAAGATATAGTTATGGTTAATGTTAATGAACTTAGAAGTAATCCATATCAACCAAGACGTACATTTGACCAAGAAAAACTTGTGGAATTAGCAAATTCTATAAAAGAATTCGGTGTTTTAGAGCCTATTATAATTAAAAAGAGTATAAAAGGATATGAAATAGTAGCCGGAGAAAGAAGAACAAAGGCATGCGAACTTGTTGGTATAGAACAAATACCTGCGATTATTAAAGATTTTACGGATGAAGATATGATGCAAATAGCATTATTAGAAAATATTCAAAGAGAAAATCTAACTCCTATTGAAGAAGCTGAAGCAATATTTAATTTATTAAAAGTTTTAAATATTACACAAGATGAACTGTCTAAAAGAATTGGTAAAAGCAGAAGTTACATTACTAATCTTTTGGGTTTGTTAAAATTACCGGAATCAGTTAAAAATGATATATTAAATGGTTTAATTAGTATGGGACATGCTAAAATTTTAAGTAAATTAGAAAATGAAAATGTTATATTTGATTTATCTAACAAAATTAAAAATGAACATATTTCTGTTCGTGAATTAGAAGAAATAGTAGCTAATCCAAATTATAAAAGAAAAAATCCTATTGTTAAAATAAAAGATAAGGATGATAATAAATATAATTATTTAGAAGATTGTATGACTGATTTAATTGGAAACAGGGTAAGAATTAAGAATAAAAAAATCATTATCCCTTTTAATAGTGAAAAAGATTTAGAAAGAATACTTGATATTTTAAAAATTGAAGTGAAAGTTGATTAATATGAACAAAGAATATAGAATTGGAAGTAAAGTTATTATGAAAAAGCCTCACCCATGTAAAACCAATTTATGGGAAGTTACTAGAGTAGGTGTAGATATTAAAATTAAATGCATACATTGTAATAGAAGTATTATGATGGATAGAGTGGAATTTAATAAAAAATTAAAGAAAGTTGAGGTGTATTAATGTTTAAGAAAAGAAAAAAAATTACACCAATAATGTCATTTATATTATTAAGTCTTATAGTTATAATATTAAGTGCATTTCTTCATTTGTTAAATATTCAAGCAGAGTATTCTACAGTTAATACTGTTACTGGAGAACTGGTAAATAATGTAATTGAGGTCAAAAATTTATTTAGTATTAGTGGTCTTAAGCATATAGTTACATCGGCTACTAGTAATTTTGTTAGTTTTACTCCATTATCAACACTAATAATAATTTTAATAGGTATTGGCGTTTTAGAAAAAAGTGGTTTTACAAAAACTGCTATAACATTAATGACAAAAAATACTAAAAAATTCACTGTAACTTTTACATTAATATTTGTTTGTTTATTATTTTCATTGTTAGGTGATATTGGTTTTGTTGTTATGTTGCCTATAGGTGCATTAATTTTTAAATATGGTAGAAGAAATCCACTTGGAGGAATAATTGCAACATTTTCAGCATTATCTTTTGGTAGTGGTATAAATATATTTTTATCATCTTTAGATAGTTCTTTATTAACATTAACTTTGGATGCAGCTAATATAATTGATTCAAATTATACTATTGGAGTATTTTTTTCATTATTTATTATGTTATTAGTGTTAATAGTTGTTGCTATTGTATTTACCAATATAACTGAAAAGAAAATTATGTCAAAGTTACCAAGGGTAGAGGATAGTAATGAAGAGGTTGTAATTACAAATAAAGAATTAAGAGGACTTATCATTGGCCTTGCTGGTGGAATATTGTATATACTATTAATAATATATATGATAATTCCTGGATTACCATTATCAGGTGGATTACTTGATAATAATGCTGATATTTACATTAACAAGTTATTTGGAGCAAACTCTTTATTTAATAAAGGATTTATATTTATTATAACTATATTATTTATTATAATTGGATTTGGTTATGGGCTTATGACTAAATCTATCAAGAATAGTAAAGACGCATCAGAAAGTTTATCATATTCATTAGATGGTATTGGAAGTATATTAGTTTTATTATTTTTTGCATCTATATTCATAAACATATTAATACAAAGTAATATTGGTAATGTAATAACTGCTTTTTTTGCATCACTGATAAGTGGAATTCAATTTACAGGTATTCCATTAATAATAATAGTATTTGTATTAGTTGCAATTGCTAATATTTTTTGTCCAAACCCAATAACTAAATGGAGTATATTAGTAGCCACAGTAGTACCATTATTATTAAATGCTAGTATAAGCCCAGAGTATTCACAAATTATTTTTGCAGCTGGTGATTCTATAACAAATGGAATTACGCCAATATTTACATATTTTGTTGTATATCTTGCATTTTTAGATAAATTTAATACTTCAGATATGGTAAGTATGAGAAATGCTATTGGATATATGGTTCCATATAGCATATCAATATTTATTATATGGCTAGTTGTATTAATCGGTTGGTATATGTTAGGAGTTCCAATTGGAATAGGTTCATTGCCTGGTGTTGTCTATGGCGCTTAAAGCAGGTATTATAGGGCTCCCAAATGTTGGTAAAAGTACATTATTTAATGCTATTACAAAAAAGAATATTTTAGCTGCAAATTATCCATTTGCAACTATAGATCCTAATATAGGGGTAGTGAGTGTTCCAGATAAAAGATTAGAAACATTAAATGATTTATATATACCAGAAAGATTAATAGGAACTCAGTATGAATTTATTGATATTGCAGGCCTTGTAAAAGGGGCATCTACTGGAGAAGGTCTTGGAAATAAATTTCTTGCTAATATTAGAGAAGTAGATGCAATTGTTGAAGTGGTTAGATGTTTTGAAGATAAAAATATTATACATGTTGAAGGAGATATTGATCCTAAAAGAGACATAGAAATAATTAATTATGAATTAATACTTAGTGATTTAGAAATAGTTGAAAATAGATTACAAAAGATAGAAAAGAAAGCAATTACTACTAATGATAAAAATGGTCTATTTGAGGTAGAAGTACTAAAGAAAGCAAAAGAGTATTTAAGTCAAGGTACTATGTTAAGATTAGTAGATTTTGATTTAAATGAAGTTAAGTTACTTAAAACATATAATTTAATCACTAATAAACCTTTTATATATTTAGCAAATGTTTCTGAAGATGAATTATTAAATGATGGTAATAAATATGTAGATATAGTAAGAGAAATTGCGAGCAAAGAACATTCATCAGTTGTAATGATGTGTGCTAAAATTGAAAGTGAACTAGCTGAATTAGATGAGGATAGTAAAAAAGAATTTTTAAAAGATCTGGGAATAAGTAATAGCGGATTAGATCAATTGATTCATATTACATATCATATCTTAGGGCTTAAAACATTTTTTACAGTTGGTCGTGATGAAGTTAGAGCGTGGACTTTTAAAGATGGCATGAAAGCTCCTGAATGTGCAGGTATTATACATACTGATTTTGAAAAGGGATTTATTAAAGCTGAGATAATGAGTTATGATGATTTAATAAATTATGGTAGCGAAATTAAAGTTAAAGAAGCTGGTAGAGTTAGACTTGAGGGTAGAGATTATATAATGCAAGATGGAGATATATGCTATTTTAGATTTAATGTTACAAAATAAAAACTTCCAATAGGAAGTTTTTATTATTTATTTTATTTCGATGTATTTTTTTGTTTCTTTTTCTTCTTCTTTAGGGAAACAAACAGTTAATACTCCATTATTAAATTTAGCATTAATTTTATCTTCCTCAATGTTACCAACAGTAAATTGTCTTTTGAATGAACCAAAAACTCTTTCTTTTCTGTAATAATTTTTAGAATCATCTTCTTTTACTTCATCACGTGAAGCTTCAATTGTAAGAATTCCATCTTCTACATTGATTGAAATATCCTCTTTATTGTATCCTGGAATATCCATTTCAATGTTTATATTACCATCCTTTTCATATACATCACATTTCATAAAATCCATTCTTGAAACTTTTGACATTGGTACTAAATCATCGAAAAAATCATCTAAATAAAATTTTCCTGGTAATAAACTCATTATTATCATCTCCTTACATTTATAATTATACTCAATAATTAGCACTTGTCAATAGAAAGTGCTAATTATTTTGGAATTTTTTAACATTTATATTATATCCATATTTGTAAATAATATAATTATGGAAAGGTAGGTTATTTTATGAAAGAAACACCTAATATAATTACATCAAAGGATTTGTTATATATTGAAGACATGTTAAATTGGAATTTGGTGATGAATAAGAAAATTAAAGAATATTTAGAATGTGTGGATAGTGATGAAGCTAAGGAAATTCTAAATAGTGCAAAAAAAATGCATAAAAAACATTACAAAGAATTATTAAATATATTAGAATAAGGAGGATTATTATGTGTGAGTTTTTAACAGAAGAAGATATTTTAAATGATGTTATGTTATGTGAAAAAAATATTTCTAATAATTATAGTATAGCTATTAATGAAATGAGTAATTCGAAATTGTATAAGAAAGTTATGAGTATATTTGAAGATACGAAAGAATTAGCTAGAGATATTTTTAACCTTATGTATATAAATGGTTGGTACACTTTAGAGAGTGAAGAGGAAACTAAAATAGAGCAATCATTAAAAAAATATACTAATAAAATGGACGAATTATTTTAATACTATAATTATAGTATTTTTTTCTTTTTAAGTTGACTTTTATCTTATAATGAATTAATATAACTAGTAAATTGGGAGCTATATATATGAGGAAAAAAACAAAATTTTTATTAGAATTAGAAAATGAACTGAAAGATATTAGAAGAAAAAATAGAAATAATATTGTTTTAAAATATAACAATTTAATAGATGAAGAATTGAATAATAAAAAAGGGATTAATAAAATTTTAAATAATTTAGGTGATGTTAAAGATATAGCTCAAAGAGAAAAAGAATTATTAAAAGAAGGTAAAAGTAGGAAGAAAAAAAATAAAATTATTAAAATAGAAGTAATAAGAGAATATGATATTACAAATAGTGATAATGAAAAAAACAAATTAATTGAGATTAAAGAAGTTGCTAGAGTAAAAAAGAAAAAGAAGAAAAAAATTAATTTAAAATCTTATTGTTTAAGATTAACAAAAAATTTAAAAAAATTAAAATTAAAAAGTAAATTTATTAGAATTGTTAATATTATAAAAGATAAATTTAATAAAATTAAAAATAATATAAAGATTAAAATTAATGATAAAAAAGATAAAATTTTAAAAGAAGATAATAATAATAAAAGAGAAGAGATTATTGAATTTAAAGAAGAAGTTCTTTATGAAATGAAATATAAAGAAAAGAGTTTAACTAAAACACAATTTATTTTAAGAATTCTTGGTGTGATATTGACAACAATATTACTTGTTGCTTGGTGCTTTGTAGTAGTTGTATTTATTTCAAGTATATTTGCATATTTAGATGGTGTTAAATTAATTGGTATTAGTATTGGATTATTTGGTTTAGTTTTATTAATTATAAAACTTGTAATTATATTAAATAATGCTGTATTTAGAGTTAAAGATAATTATAAGATTAATTTATTTGTTATAATCTTAGCTATTTTTATAATTGCTATTGGAATTTCTTTAACTATAAGAGATATAAATAAATTAGAATATATAAATGATGTTAGTGAAAAATACACTATGAGAACTAAAATAGAAACAATTAGTTTACCTAAGAATGGTACTAAAATGAATATATTATTTAATAGTGAATATGATACTCAATATATTGTAGTATATGATAATAGTTTAGATGATAAATTTAAAATAGAAGTTAAATATTTTGAAGAATATTATGATTATTATACAAAAAAATCGAATAATGAGGTATATGTTTCATTAAGTAAAAATTTTAGAAATAGATTAAGTGTTTATATAAATGATATCAAAGATGGCAAAATATTTAATAGAGATGAAATTAAAAGATATATAGTAAAAATAAAAATTAATAAAAAGGATTTTTCAAGATTAGTTATACAAAACTAATCTTTTTATGTAAAGAAAAAAGCTTCTTAAAAAAGAAGATTTAATTTATAAATTATTATATTATTGATGTGGAATTAAGTTTTGTGATAGCAAATTTCTATTTCATCTTTAAAATACTTATCATTTTCATATTTAATAAGAAAAGCACTAATCATAATTAAATAAAAACTATACAAAATTTTTTCGTCATAATAATTATACCAATTTCATAATGATGTGTATAAATGAAGTAAAAAATGAGTCGAATATTTTGTTAAATTTGTAAATATCATGCTATATTATCTAAATATATAAATAATCATTTCTAAAATTTTTATATTTCTTATAAAACTCTTTTTATAATTGATTTTATTTAAAGTATCATAATATTTAAATAAGATAAAATCATAGTTATATCATTCTTTAATGAGAGATTTGTCATTTTTGTTAATTTTTATTTATTTTATATAAATTATTGTAATATATAAAAAACTCAAGCATCCTTGAGTTTATTTTTTTATGGCGCCCAATGCAGGACTCGAACCTGCGACCTAACGGTTAACAGCCGTGCGCTCTACCGACTGAGCTAATTGGGCATTACATGAAATATTATATGCTAAGTATTTGCTTTTGTCAATAAAAATATAGACATTTTATTATTAAATTGTTAAAATTATTAAGTAAGAGGAATAATTATATGAATAATGAATTAGAAATTGTAGAATTTAATAATATTGATCAGCAAAAAGATGATATGCCTATTCATGAAAGTAATTCTGTTGTTGATAAAAATTTACAAAAAGTTAGTATATTGGAAACTTATGGTGAAAATTTAAGTAAGAAAGAATATGTTACTAATCCTGCTATTGGAAGAGAACATGAAATTGAACAAGCAATAGAAATATTATTAACGCCAGAAAAGAGTGCATTACTTGTTGGTAAAGCAGGTGTAGGTAAAACTGCTATTGTCGAAGGTATAGGGTATAAAATGGTAAATGGCACTATTCCAAATGCATTGAAACCGTATGAATTAATTAAAGTTAATATTTCTAGTTTACTTGGTGAAACTATAAGTGAGGGTCATAATGAAAATAGATTACAATTACTTGTAGATGAGCTAAAGACTAAAAAGAATGTTATATTATTCATAGATGAAGTACATCTACTTGTTAATAGAAATACAAGTAATATGAGTATAGACTTTGCTAATATGTTAAAGCCAGGATTAGATCGTGGTGACATTAAAATGATTGGTGCTACAACATATGAAGAATATGAAGCATATATATTAAGAGATAGAGCGTTTTTACGTAGATTTTTAAAAGTTGATGTAGCAGAACCAACTCAGGAACAATGTGTACAAATATTAATGGGGACTTATCCAAAATATGAAAAAAGAACAGGCATAAAAATGGGTTATACTGATTTTTTGAAAGAAAAGATATTTAAATTTATAGTTGAAATGACTGATGAATATAAAAGAATTTATGAAATAGGTAATAGATACCCCGATATAGCATTAACAATTGTTATGAGTGCTTTTTCAATGGCATTATATGAAAATGAAGTTGAAGTCAAATTAAAGCATTTTTATAAAGCAATAAAAAGAACTAAAGTTATATATGAAGATTCTAAAGTAAAAGAAATAGCTAAATTCAAAGAGATCTTTAAAGAATTAATAGTAGAAGAAAACTTGGATTTAGATTCATTAAATTAAATGTAGATATTCAAAATATTTACATTTTTTATTTTTTTGTATAAATTTTAATAATCAAGAATAATATAACTTTAATAATTAAATTATTATTTAAAGATAATTAATTTTAAATATACAATTTTTTATTAATAATTAAATTATTGTAATTTGAACAGCTGATAGTTATTTTATATACTTTTTTACAGAAAGGAAAAAATATATGAAAAAAGCAATAAAAGTAAGAAATTTAAATAAAAAAATAAATGGAAAAGAAATATTAAAAGATATTAGTTTTGATGTTTATGAGAATGAAATAGTTGGATTAGTGGGGCCAAATGGAGCAGGTAAGAGTACTTTATTAAAAATAATGACAGGGTTATATTCTATAGAAAATGGAGAGGTATATTATTATGAATATAGTTTAAAAAGTAATTTTGAAAAAGCAATGTCAATAATTGGTACTATTATAGAAAGCCCTGACTTATATAAAAATTTAAATGGAAAAGAAAATTTAAAAATATTTAAAAATATGTTTAAAAGTATAGATGAAAATACTGTTAAAGAAATTGTTAATATATTAGAAATAGAAAAATGTTTGGGTAAAAAGTTTAAAACATATTCTCTTGGAATGAAAGAAAGATTATCAATAGCTAATTCTTTAATTAATAAACCTAAAATACTTATATTAGATGAACCAACTAATGGTTTAGATCCAATTGGAATAAAAAATATATTTGATATATTGAAAAATATGAAAGATACAACGATTTTAATTTCATCTCATATGTTAAGTGAGATACAAGGAATATGTGATAAGATAATATTTATAAATGAAGGAAGAATAGTTAAAACTAAACAATTAAATGAAGATGTTAAAAAGAAAAATATTATATTCGAAGTTGATGATTTTTCAAAAGCAAGATTACTTATGAATGAATATTGTATTAATGAAGAATTAGAAATATATGAAACAGATGAAACAATTAGTACGATAAACAAAGAATTAATAAACAATAATATAAAAGTATATAGAATATATGAAAATAATAAATCATTAGAAGAACAATTTTTTGAGATGGTGAATCATGATAAAATTAATTAAAAATGAAATAATTAAATTTGGTTTTATTAAAATTATATTAATACAAATATTATTTATTTTTATCGCTATATTATTTTATAAATTTGATTATGATGTTAGTATTATTTATAAATATATACCTTTTGTATCTATAATTTCTTCTATATTTTTTTCAGGTTCTATTAATAGTGAAATAGATAATGGAACATTTAGATATTATTTAACTAAACCATATAAAAGATGGAAAGTATATTTATCTAAATGTATATTTATATTAATATTTAATATTATTATTTTATTAACTATATTGTTATTATCGTCAATATTATATATAGATATTAACATAGAAAAATATATTATTTATTCTATCCCTAGTATATTGACAAGTAGTTTGATAGTATTTAACTCAACTATAATAAAAAATACATCTATATGCGTTGGGATTAATATATTTTTGTTAATATTTGGAATAGCAGTTTCACAAATATTATTTGGATTAAATTTTACATATGTTGAATATACTTTTTTACCTTATTTTGATTTTTCTATATTTGATGATATGTCAGTTATTAATAGTATAAATTTTGAATTTAATGTTAATTTAAGTATTAGAAATGGAATAATAATTAATATTGTTTATTCAGTTATATTTTATATTATTGGAAATTTTATATTTATAAAAAAAGATATTAAAAATTAATATCCTTTTTCTTTATAGTAGTCTAATAATTCTTTAAATCTAGCATAATGTACAACTTCTCTTTGCCTTAAAAAACTAAGAGGAGCAAGTATACTTTCATCTTGAGTTAAGTCCATCAAATTTTCATATACGGCTCTTGCTTTTTCTTCCGCTGCTAGGTCCTCTTGTAAATCGACTATTGGATTTCCAGATGATGCAAGATATGCAGTTGTAAATGGAACCCCATTAGCATCCATTGGGAATATTCCTTTTTTATGAGCAGCATACCAAGATTCTAATCCATATTTTTTAATTTCATCTACAGATGCATCTTTAACTAGTTGACTAATCATTGTACATAACATTTCAACATGTCCAAGTTCTTCACTACCTATATCTGAAAGTAATGCTTTTCCTCTTTCGTCATACATAGTAAACCTTTGCATTAAATATCTAAGTGCAGCACCAAGTTCTCCAGCTGGACCGCCAACTTGTTCTACTAATAATTTTGCCATTTTTAAATCTTTGGTTTTAATATTAATTGGATATTCTAATACTTTCTCATATTTAAACATATTAATTTCCCCCTTTATCCCAAGGCCAAGGATTATTTATCCAAGTCCATTTATTAGTAGATTTAACATCACTTATACATAGTGGCCCATATTTGTTTATATATTGTTCTTTTAACTTATTTAACTTTTCTAGTACTTCAGAAAATTTTTTTAACATTTCTTTATCATCTGGATGTACATCTAAATATAAATTAATATCTTTTAAAGCAAATATATATGATTGTAAATCAAATAGCAATTTATCTTTTTCATTATTTATTTTTAATACATATACATGATTTTTATATTTAGAATATAAGTTTCTAAACATATTACCTTTGTTAAATCCTTCATCAATATTATAAAGTTTGGATTTATTATTGTAATTTATACTTGCTACATTAAAATCAATATCATCATAATTATTAAAATTAAAAAAATTATTTTCTTCTGTAAAATACATTATTTCACCTTCCTAAATTATATTATGAAAAAATATAGCTATGGTGTGTATACAAATCTATAAAAAATGTAAATTATACAAAAATACTTGTATATAAAATTATATTAATGATACAATAAAAGTGTTGATAGATATATAAGACAATATAAAAGAGAGGTGAAGGTCGAGTAATTGTCTACTCGATATGATATGCAATATAAAATAACAGCGTATGATGAGGAAGAGACTATTGAATTAGCTCAAAATATAGAATCAGAAAAATTTGCTAATATGGTAATATGTTTAGAAGGAGATTTAGGTAGTGGCAAAACAGTTTTTGCAAAAGCTTTTGCTTTGGCTATGGGAATAACTGAAAATATTACATCACCAACATTTAACATTATTAAAGAATATGATGGCGAAATGAAATTATTTCATATGGATGTTTATCGTTTAAGTGATGTTAAACAAGATATAGGAATAGAGGAGTATTTTACTAAAAAAGGTGTATGCATAATAGAGTGGTCTGACTTAATTGAAGATATATTACCTAAGAATAGATTAGATATCAAAATTAGAATAATTGGAGAGAATGTTAGACAATTTGTTATTACACCTCATGGTAATAAATATGAGGATTTATGTGAAAGAGTTTTATAGACTCTTTTTATTTACAAAATTTTATACTTATGATATTATTTTAATAGAATAAGAATAAAAGGAGGATTTATGAAATCAATTGATAAAGATGAGTTAAGTAAAATAGATGCATATTTTAGAGCCACTAATTACTTATCATTAGGTCAATTATATTTAAAAGATAATCCATTATTAAAAAGTGAATTAACTATTGATCAAATAAAACCTAATGTAGTTGGACATTGGGGAACTGCTCCTGGACAAAACTTTGTTTATGTGCATTTAAATAGAATTATAAAAAAATATAATTTAAATATGATATATATATCAGGACCTGGCCATGGAGGACAAGCTATGGTTGCTAATACATATTTAGAGGGAAGTTATAGTGAAGTTTATCCTAATATAACCGAAGATGAAGAAGGATTAAAAAAATTATTTAAACAATTTAGTTTTCCAGGTGGGGTAAGTTCTCATGTAGCCCCTGAAACACCAGGCAGTATTAACGAAGGAGGAGAATTAGGTTATTCACTTGCTCATGCTTATGGAGCTGTTCTTGATAATCCTACTTTGGTAGCAGCTTGTGTTATTGGTGATGGAGAAGCAGAAACAGGACCTTTAGCTGCGTCTTGGCATTTAAATAAAATAATTAATCCATTAACAGATGGAATAGTATTACCTATATTACATTTAAATGGATATAAAATAGCAAATCCAACAATATTAGCAAGAATTCCAGAAGACGAACTTATTAAATATTTTGAAGGTTGTGGTTATCATCCATATATAGTACAATCAGATAATACCATGAAAATGCATGAAATAATGGCTGAAACTTTAGATAAGTGTATTGCTGAAATAAGTAATATAAAATCAAAAAAGAGAATAAGTAAAAGACCAGTATATCCTATGATTATATTAAAAACGCCTAAAGGATGGACTGGACCTAAGAAAATTGATAATAAAATAGTAGAAGGTAGCTTTAGAGCACATCAAATTCCGATGGTTGTTGATAAAAATCATATAGATAATTTGGAATATTTAGAAGCATGGCTTAGAAGCTATAAGCCAGAAGAATTATTTGATGAAAATGGTAAATTAATACCTGAATTAAAAGCACTAGCGCCAATTGGTAATGCTAGAATGGGAATGAATCCTATAACTAATGGAGGGAAACTATTAGAAGAGTTAGTTATTCCAAATTTTAGAGATTATGGTTTGGATATTAAAAAACCAGGTGAAGTTATCGCTCAAGATATGATGGAACTTGGTAAATTTATTAGGGATATTATAAATTTAAATGAACATAAAAAGAATTTTAGAATATTTGGTCCAGATGAAACACTATCAAATAGATTAAATCATGTATTTGAATCTACATATAGACAATGGAATGCAATTACTTATGATAATGATGAATATTTAAGTCAATATGGTAGAGTAATTGACTCAGTATTATCAGAACATGTATGTGAAGGTTTACTTGAAGGATATTTATTAACAGGTAGACATGGATTTTTCCATAGTTATGAAGCATTTATTAGAATAATTGACTCAATGGCCTCACAACATGCTAAATGGTTAAAAGTTACAAAAGAATTACCTTGGAGAAGAGACATAGCATCATTAAATTATTTGCTATCTTCATATGTATGGCAACAAGATCATAATGGTTTTACACATCAAGATCCAGGATTTATTAATCATATGGTAACTAAAAAAGCAGATACAACTCGTATTTATTTACCACCAGATACTAATACATTGATTTCTTGTTTTGATCATTGTATTAGATCTAAGGGTTATATAAATGTTATAATTGCATCTAAACATCCAAGACCACAATGGTTAAGTATGGATGAAGCAATTAAACATTGTACTAAAGGATTAGGAATTTGGAAATTCGCAAGTAACGATGATGGTGTTGAACCAGATCTTGTTATGGCATGTGCTGGCGAAACTCCAACTATAGAGACACTGGCTGCTACAAAAATATTAAGAAAAAATTTTCCAGAATTAAAAATTAGAGTAGTTAATGTAGTTGATTTAATGAAATTACAAAGTCCAGATAATCATCCTCATGGATTAGAAGATGAAGAATTTAATAGTTTATTTACTATAAAGAAACCAGTTATATTTGCATTTCATGGTTATCCACATTTGATTCATCAATTATCTTATAAAAGAGCAAATAAAAATGTTCATGTTCATGGTTATATTGAAGAAGGAACAATTACAACTACATTTGATATGAAAGTTCAAAATAAATTAGATAGATTCCATTTGGTTATGGATGCATTGAAATATTTACCACAATTGGGTGATAAAAGAGCAAATTTAATTGAATGGTGTAAAAATAAATTAATTGAACATAAAGAATATATTAATGAATATGGAGAAGATTTACCGGAAATAAAAAATTGGAAATGGGAAGATTAAAAAAAGAATTGGAATTATCAATTCTTTTTATTTATATATTTTAATATCTCTTGAGCATCATCCAAAGAGATCTTTTTCTTTCCTATTATTTGATAATTTTCATGACCTTTACCAAGTACAAGCAAAAAATCATCTTTTTCTAACATTTCAATACCATACTTAATAGCTTCTTTTCTATCTAGAATAACTTTAAAATTATCTTTTTTAACGCCACTTAAAATATCTGTAATAATTTTGTTTTCATCTTCTGTTCTTGGGTTATCGTTTGTAAAAATAACAAAGTCACTCAATGTAGTTGTAATATTCCCAATAATAGGTCTTTTTTTTGCATCTCTATCACCACCACAACCAATTATAGTAATTATTCTTTTTTTCTTTATTTTAGTATATTCATTAATAACTTTTTCAACTGCATCTGGTGTGTGCGCATAGTCTATTATAGCATAAGCTCCATTTATTTTATATGATTCGCATCTTCCTTTGGGCGCTTTTAATATATTTGTATTTTTAATAATGGTTTGAATATATATACCATATTGATTTAATATACTAAGCATAGTTAAATAGTTATAGATATTAAATATATTGTTTAGAGGAATAGTTACATTATAAGTTCTATTGTTAAATGAAAAAGTTAAATTAGAATTTGTTGAATTATTAACATATTTTATTATTTTATAATTTCCATTATTACCAAATGTTATAAACTTATATCCATCTTTTTTAAATTTCGTATGCTTTTCATCATCAGAATTAGCTACTATAATAGCATCTTTTTTTAAATGATTAAGTATTAATAATTTAGCATTTAAATAATTTTCCATAGTTTTATGATAATCTAAATGATCTTCAGTAAAATTTGTAAATCCAACTATCGAAAAATTTATACCATATAATCTATCATAAGCCAATGCTTGTGAACTAACTTCAATAACAGCAACTTTACAACCTTTGCTTTGAGAATTTACAAGAAGTTGATAAAGTGTTAACACATCCGGAGTAGTATTATTTAATGGAATATATTCATCTTTATAGTAATATCCTAAAGTACCAATATACGCCACATCTATTCCAAGATTTTTTAACATTTGATATATTAAATAACAACTAGTTGTTTTACCATTTGTACCAGTAACACCAATTAAAGTAAGTTTATTTATAATATTTCCATATTCATTATATAGTAATTCTTTTTCATATTTTAATGAATCATTAACTTTTATATAAGGTATATTTATATCTAAATCTTTTTCGCATATTATTTCTGTCGCTCCGTTTTCAATTGCTTTATCAATATAATTATGACCATCAACAGATAGTCCTTTAATCGCTATAAATGTTTGACCTTGTTTTATTTTTCTTGAATCATTTTCATATTTGAACATTTTTTTCACATCCCGTAATATTATATCATATCAAATTTAATAGTTGAAATAAAAAAATCCACATTATAATAATGTGGAATAATTTACTTTTATTCTGATGAGTTATTTATTTGAAGTATTCATTTGTTCAATTTTTTTAACAGCTTCATTATATTTAGTTTTGTTAAATCCAGTTTTAAAATAAGTTTGTACTAAATGACTATTTAATTCAGGAGAAAAATCAGCATCATCAATAATTAAATATTTATCTATACCAAGATGATCATTTAAAAATTGCTTTATTTCATATTCTCTACCCTTGAAAGTAGTATCAGTACATCCAACAATATCTACATCTTCATCAAGACCAGCATCATGTAAGAATTTCACATAATGAGGATGAGTTTTCCAAGAACTTGTAACAACTATTTTAAAATTATAGTCTAAACATAGTTTATTTATGTAATATATTGCTTCTGGATTTTCAAAATAACCACTAAAATTATCAGGATCAATGTTTATAACTCCATCATAATCTAAAAATAAAATATTTTCTTTTTTTTCTAATTTCATATACTACTTCCTTTAGTCAATAATATCAGTTTTTTAACTTTTTTACAATAAAAAATAAAAAATTCTTCTTTACAAATTTACAATGTGTTAAAATATTTATGAGGTCGATTACATGAAAGATGAATTAAATAGAATGAGAGTTCTTGTTGATAAATTAAATGAGGCATCAAAATATTATTATCAATATAGTTCGCCAATAATGACTGATTATGAATATGATAAATTATACGATGAGCTTATTGAGTTGGAAAATAAAACTAAAATTGTATTTGATGATAGTCCAAGTATACATGTAGAAACTGAAATATCAGAAAATTTACAAAAAGTTGAACATCCAAAGCCTATGTTATCTTTATCAAAAACTAAAAATATAGATGATTTAGTCAATTTTATTGGTGATAAAGAGGGATTATTGTCATGGAAATTAGATGGACTCACAATAGTTCTTACATATAAAAATGGTGAACTAATGAGTGGCGTTACAAGGGGAAATGGAATTATAGGTGAAGATGTAACTAATAATGTAAAGCGATTTAAAAATATTCCTCTTAAAATAAAATATAATGGTAGATTAGTCATAAGAGGAGAGGCAGTAATTAAATATTCTGATTTTAACAAAATGAATGATAATATATTTAATGATAGTGGTATTCAATATAAAAATCCAAGAAATTTATGCTCTGGTTCAGTAAGACAATTAGATAGTAATATAACTGCTTCTAGAAATGTTAATATGGTTATTTTTGATTTAATTGAATGTGAAGATGAAATTTCAAATCTAAAAAGTTTGCAATTTGATTGGTTAGATAGTCTTGGGTTTGAAACTGTTGGTAAAATTAAAGTAAATAAAGATAATATCAGAAATTGTGTTTATGAGTATAAAGAAAAAATAAAAACATATGATATTCCATCTGATGGATTGGTATTAACATATAATGATTCAAAATATTGCGAATCACTTGGAACAACTGCTAAGTATCCAAAGCATTCAATTGCATTTAAATGGAAAGATGAAACTGTGGAAACAAAATTATTATATGTTGATTGGATTACTTCAAGGACAGGACTAATAAATCCAGTAGCAGTATTTGAACCAATTGAAATTGAAGGAACAATTATTAGTAGAGCATCACTTCATAATATATCAATAATGAATAAATTAAAACTTGGCGTTGGAGATAGAATTGAAGTATTTAAAGCTAATATGATTATTCCACAAGTTGCTAACAATTTAACTAAATCAAATAATGTAGAAATTCCTAAATTTTGTCCTAAATGTAACCATAAAACATGCATAGAGGTTAATAATAAAAGTAAATATTTGGTTTGTAAAAATGAATATTGTCCTGCTAAATTAATTAAAAGATTAAGTTTGTTCACTAGTAGGAATGCTATGAATATAGAAGGAGTATCAGAACAAATATTATCTTCATTTATTAAAGATGGATTTTTAAACAATTATAGTGATATATATTATTTATATAAATATAAAAATGAAATTATAAATAAAGATGGTTTTGGTGAAAAATCATATAATAATATGATACATAATATAGAAAAATCTAGAAACGTTAAGATAGCGAACTTTATTTATTCTTTAGGAATTCCAGATATTGGATTAGCAAGAGCTAAATTAATATGTTCTAGTTGTGATAATGATATTAATAAAATTAGGAGTGCCTCTTATGAAGAGTTAAGTAAAATAGTTGGAGTAGGTGAAGTAATTGCACAAGAATGGATTGATACATTTAATAATGATGATTTTATTGTAGAATTTGATAAATTATTAAAAGAAATTAATTTTATAGATGAAAAAACAAATAATTTGAAATTAAAAGATATGTCTTTTGTTATTACTGGTAATATTAATCATTTTAATAATAGGGATGAATTAGTCGAATATATAGAAAGTTTTGGTGGAAAAACGCTTAGTAGTATTTCTTCTAAAGTAGATTATTTAATAAATAATGATATAACTTCAAATTCAACTAAAAATAATAAAGCTAAACAATTAGGAATAAAAATTATCAGTGAAGAAGAATTTTTAAATATGGTTAAATAATAGTATTATTAGCATAAAATATAATATGAATTTAAATAAAATAAAAAGGTTTATAAATAATACAAAAGATTTTACAAATAAATTTAATAAAGAAGAAATAGAACTAGGTAAATTATTTTCTATTTTTTCTTATTTTAGTTTTATATCAATCATTGTATATTTTTGTATCAATAATGAGTTTAGTAAATTTCATGCCAAACAAGGAATTAATTTATTTCTTTTTGAAACTATATTATTAATAGTAAAAAAGTTAAGTTTTGGTTATGTTATGATTAATATTTTTATTGAATTATTAAACATAGTAATTATATTGTTATGTATTCTTGGAATATATTATTCAATAGTCGGAAAAGCAAAAAAACTTCCGTTTATTGATAAATATAGTATAATAAAATAATTATT
>CASFKI010000012.1:0-26333 GCA_949295285.1 uncultured bacterium | reverse complement strand
TACTGATGATGTATCATTATTAATAATTGGAGTTTCACTTGGGGTTGTTACTGATGATGTATCATTATTAATAATTGGAGTTTCACTAGGGGTTGTTATTGATGGCGTATTAGTATTATTGGTTGTTTGATTAGTCGTAAATGCCAAATTATCATTTATAATTTCTTGACTTATGTTGTTATTAACAGGTATATTTGAACTTATATTATGTTCCATATAATTATTTTCATTTGAAATAGATACTATGTGTTGATTCATTGAAGAATCACTAGTTACATTATCAGGTAATGATACAACTGGAGTCATATAATTTTTATCAGTAGTTGAATATTGATAAGTGGGTACACTAATAGCATTAGAAACATTATTAGTTGAATATGCAACTCCATAATTAATATTTCCATTATTAATCCCAGCTGCTTTAAATATTTCTTCAACACTACTATATTCTTTATTTAATGATGGTTTACTAGAAGACATGTATACATATCCGCCATTTTCACCAGGAGCAATTAATGAATAATGTGTATCAGTACATATAGCAACTGCTTTTCCACTATCTACCGAAGAAGCTATTACACTACTTGAATTTGGATTATTACGTATTGATAAACTTTCAGGAGTAATTCCATATTTATTAAATATTTCCATTTGATTACTATTAGGATCTCCAGCTCCACTTGATACACCAAAATCTTCTCTTTGAGCAGTTGAAATATTAACTATTCCACCACTTGTTCCAGTTTGAATTTGATAAATTTGATCTGCAGTTATATAATTACCTGATAATCCAGAAACTATCATAGCAAGAGTAGCCCATCCACAGCCTCTTATACTCATTGTACCATCATAATCATCTTGATTTATATATGGAATACCTAAAGCATTAGGAACTGTATTTGCAAAACTTAAATAATCAAAATTAGCAGTATTTCCACTAAATGAAGGGGTATAAGAATTAACTCTTCCAGTTACATAATTACTAACTTGTGTTCCATAATCATTATATATATTTTGAATTTCATTATTTATCATATTAGTGGCATCTTTAATAATTTCTTCAAATCCCTCCAATTTATAAATTTCAGCCTCTAATGTTTCTATCATTTTTTGTATGTTTGTTATTTCTTCCCTAAAAGCTTCTCTTTCAGTATCACTATACACATATTCCCATACTTTATATTCAGATTTAATATATTTTCCAGTAAGTGAATCTACACCTTCGCTGCTCTTAGTAACTTGATGCTGTGCATCTATTTTATCTTGCAATTCTTCTATATCTAATTTTAAATTTGTTACTTGATTTCTTAACTCTGGAATCCTTGTCGTATCTAAACTAGTATCTGGATACATATATTCTTTTATTTTTTTCATTGCTTCATTGATTGTTAACATTAATTTTTGACAAGAATTTAATCTTTTATCTTGCAAATCAGACAAAACAAATAAATTATCTTTAACAGTGTTCCAAACAGGCCCTTTCAGATTAGTTCCTATAACATTTGATAAATTTTCTATCTCGCTTTTAGTAGATTTTGCACAATCTATCTCACTTTGTAAATTAGACATTATTGAACCAGATGGGCTCATAATATTTTCAATATCACTTATATTAACGCAACCTATTTTAGTTACATCATTAGCAATGGGTATTTGAAAATTTTTAAAAAAATTAACACTATTATTATATTCTAAACCAACTAATTCATTTAAATTTGTATATGCTCTATCATTATCAAAACTAATAGTGTTTGCTGTAGATAAATTACTAGCAAGAGATGATAAATCACCATCCATATCATAATAATTTTGTGCTATCTTATTAATTAATAATAATTCATCTCTTACTCGATGATGCAGATCATTAGAAACACTTAAAAATACATTTTGGGCACTAACTACTCCATTTATTATACTTGCAGTACTTGTTATTTCTTGAGTTTTCGGAAAAAAAAGCCCATCATTATTTTTCATTGCTGATGAAATTGCATTAACTTTATCCATTACTACATTTATATCAGATAAAATTTGACTATTTTCATTATTTTTACTATCATTTAATACAATATTAAATTCACCTGGTATGCTAACTAACTTAAATTTGTCTTCATCTTCATAATATAATAGAAGTTTAAATCCACCCTCATCAGTAGCTTTTAAAAGAAATTCCATAATTGCATCTTCATTAATATTTTGATGTTGTGCCTGACTATTTAATTCTTCATAAAATTTAACATCTAATCCATACTTATCTTGTAATCTTTTTATTTGCTCTTGAATATTTGCATCTTGACCCATAATTCTATTAAAATTAACTCCACTTTCATTTGGACCAACAGCATAAATCTTAATATTATCATTTCTTAAGCTAGATAAATCAAATTTGCTAAGTTGACTATCATCAACACTAAATCCGTCTATTAAATACATAGAAATATCTAAATCAGGATACTTTTCGGCAATTATACTTGTATTTTGCATAGTGGCTTGAGCTCCGGCACTAAACCCATAAGTATTTAATTGTTCAACTTTTTTATTTAAACATTCAGTAAACCTCATTGCTATATCTGGACTATTTCCTTCATCACCGCATCCATATCCAATAGTATATATGCCGTCATTTAAAGTTCCATTATTAACAGCGTTTCTAATTAAAGCAGCATCATTCATACTTCCGCCTGAGCCAGGTATATAACTATATATGTTAACATTATTAGATAACAATGTATTTGTATTTGCATATATTTCTGTTTTTCCATCTATAGTAAAAGAATATATATCATTCCCCTTATCAACAATTTCAACATTTCCAAATTCTTGTTCTAATTGAGTTTTAAGATTATTTAAAGCATCTGTATTATTTGACATTTTATTACCTACTTTCATAATAATTATATCATTTTATTAATATAAAGTAAATTAAAAAATGTCTTATAAGACATTGTAAGACATTTTTTAACATAAATAGCTTCCACTAATTTTTCTTTTAATAGCAGATCCAACCATTCTGCCTAACTCTAAAGCCAAATCAAATGCTCTAATTATTGCATTTAATGCAGTAGCGCTAAGCCCACCTCCTTTTATTTGTATTAATTCATAATTAGTCATTACATGATAACGGCCTTAAATATCCGTCAATAACACCTATTAAGAATGTTGCAACTGCTCCAAGCCCAATTCCTATTGTTATCCAATTAATTGCGCCACCTTTTACATTGATTAACTCTTTTTGTGCTAACATAAGACCTCACTCCTTTCTAATTTGTATTTTAAATTAAACATATTAATCATTTCTTTTTTATGAGATATACATATAACTGTTTTATCTTTAAAAATATCAAATATTTTATTCAAAATTTCAATTTCTTCTTCTAAATCCACTTCACTTAAAGCCTCATCTAATATTAAATAATTACAATCTTTTAAAATACTTCTTGCTAATACTACCTTTTGTCTTTCTCCTCCTGATATATTAAATCCATTATCTTCAATTATAAAATTATTTCTCATTAATTTAGAATCTCTTAATTTTTTTAGATTACATACATCTAATACTCTTTCATATTCCTCCTCACTTACTTTTCTTCCATAAATAATATTATTCATTAAAGTATCATTTTCGATAAAACTATTTTGTGATACATAAGTCATATTGTCTGAAATAATACTTGGGGCTATATCTTTCAAATTAATACTCCCTATATACACTTTTCCTTTGTAATCCTCAAAATATTTTAACAATATTTTGATAATAGTACTTTTTCCATAACCACTATTTGAATATATCAAAAACTTACTTCCATATTTTATATTTATATTAACATTTTCAAATATATTATTAATTCCATCATAACTATAAGATAAATTTTCAATTCTAATATCTTCTTTTATCTTTTTCTTACTAAATTCATAACTATTTGACTTTATAATTAATAAATCATTAATTCTATTATAAATATTCTTAATATAATTCACATTTGGAAATAAATCCATTATCTCTTTAAAAGGTTCTTTAAAATAATACATTATTGAATTAAAAAGCACAAATTCTCCTAATGAAATAATATTCTTACTAATAAAGATAACACTTACAAAAACATACAATATATTAAATACGCCATTAATACTATTTTTTAACATTAATTGTTTATTAATTGACTCTTGGTATAATTTTATTTTATTCAAAAAAATTATATAATTTATTTCTATTTTTTTTATTGTTTCATCATTTAAATTCAAATTTTTATTTATTTCATACCCATTAATACTTTCATTTAAAGTCTTATTGTAATTTCCTTCATTAATTAGTACATCTTCACTTTTCTTATTAAAAGAACTTTTAAATATCACTACAGTCAAATAATATAAGCCTAATTCTAAACAAGTAAGTAAAAATAGTTTTATATTAATAGTTAGAAGTATAAATAAGCTAATAATTACTAATATAATATTAGTAGATACATTTAATACTATACTGCTTAAAATATCTTTAAATATTTTTAAATCATTTAATCTACTTATGCTTTCACCTGTGGATTTATTTTTAAAAAATTGATATGGAAGGTTAAAATATTTTCTTATAACATCATTATTTAATTTAATTGAAATATTCATTTCAATATTAAAGATATATTTATTCTTATAATAATCAAATATATTTTTAATAAAATATGATATTAAAAATAATATAGAAACTATAACTAAAAAATCAAATCTATAATTAGGCAAAATTAAATCAATGCAAATAAGCATATAATAATTTCCAATAGTTGCTATAAATAAAGTTATTAGTGATAATATTATTATTTTTATTGCACTATTTTTTTCTAATTTAATGTAATCACTTATAAAATTAAATAAACTTTTATGATTATTAATTTTTTCAAATTTTTTAACTGGATATATAACTATAGATGTATTTAAATATATTTTTTTAAATTCTTCAATACTTAATTTAGTAATATCACTAGATGGATCCATAACTATTAAGTAATCTTTTTTTACTCCATAAATAACGATAAAATGATACATACCATTTTTAAGAACATGACATATTATAGGAAATGATATTTCTCTATTAATTATATTCTCATAAGTATAATGAATTCCATATCCATCAAAACCAAAACTCCTTGCACCGTTAATTATATTATAAGCATTTGTTCCATCAATATCAGTCTTTAAGATATATGTTACTTCCTCATGTGAGGCCTCACATCCATAATATTTCATTATAGATAATAAACATGAAGGACCACAATCTTTAAAACCATTTTGCCTAATGATTAATTTTTTATCCATTCTAACCCTCCTATTAATATAATTAACCATTTATTTAAAGAACACTACTTTTTTAAACAATTTTTGCAAAATAAAAAGCTTCAAGTGAAGCTTTACTTCTTTAATAATTTTGGCCTTCTTTTTTTTAACTCTTTTGGTTTTTTTGGATTTTTTTTCTTGACATTTTCCTCACTATCTTTATTAAATCTTTGTTTAAATGTTGGCCCTTCTAATAATATATACATACAAGTTTCTAATATTTTAAATAAACCAAGAGCTATAAAATAATAAGACATAATATATAATGATAAATATTTTCTAGTATATATAGATATTGCTATTATTGAACCTATTACTAATAATAATAATGCTATTGGCACTTTAACAAACAATTTATTTCTATTTAATTTTTTAATTTCAATTGTATCAAATATACCAAAAAATATTGTATATGCTATTACAATTAAAGCAAATGTTGTATTATAAAAATTAAATTTTGTAGCATCATAATTAATTAAAGTTGTCGTTGCAAAAATAACGCTTATCAAAGATAATAACAAATAATTTAACTTTGTATCTTTTTTTACTAAAAAATAAGCTATTAAAGATAAAAATGCAAGAATATATAATGCTGAATATACATACACAGGTGAATTTATATAAGAATTTAAATCACTAATTGCAAGAAACATGTAACCAATAACAAGAATTACACTATACATTATTACATCAACAATTAATCTAACTTTTTTACTAATAATATTTTTCATTATCTTTACTCCTTTGAATTGTTTTTATCTGCAAAACCAAATATATCAAACTTTTCATCAAAAAATACATAAATTATTTTAAGCAATGCTACTGCTGGTGTTGCAATTATCATACCTAATATCCCAAATAAATATTCGAATATTAATAAAGAAATTATTATTGTTATAGGACTTAAATTCATTTTTTTACTCATAACAAGTGGCTGTAATATATTTCCCTCCAAAGTTTGTACTACAAATATAAATATTAAAGTTAATATACCAACAGTTGAACTTTGAGCAAATCCAAGTATTCCAGCTACCGCAGCTCCCATATATGGCCCAATATATGGTATTAAATTTGTAACTACACATACAAACGATACTAACACTGAGCCATTTAATCCTATAATTGAAAATCCTATTACAGAAACGACGAATAATAATAATGACAACCATAAAGTACCACTTACAAATGAATATAAAGCCTCATTTATTTTTATAAGTAAATATTTAACTTCAGATTTTGCTTTTTTAGGAAACCAATCAATAAATCCTTTAGAAACTTTATCAAAATCATACAATATGTAAAATCCCAATATTAAACTCAATAATATATTTCCAATACCACTTGCAAGTCCAGTAACAACATTCATTGCCATCGATGGAAGCCCTGTTTGTAAATCATTAATATATGTTTCTATTTTTATCATAAATTCTGCTTTTATATTATCTAAATTTTTTAAACTTAAATCAGATAAAGTAGCAAATACATTATTAATTTTATCAGTTATATCACTAGCAATTCCCGGAAGAGCACTAACTAAATCTGCTATTTGTGTTCCAAGTGATGAAATTGTAAAAAATAAAATTGCACCCACTACTATCAGCATAATAAGATATATAATAGTTACACTCAATCCTCTTTTTACGCCTTTCTCTGTTAGCTTATTAACAAATGGATGAAGTAGCCATGCAATAAACCATCCAAAAAATAATGGTGAAATAATTGATAAAATCTTTCCAATTATTGTAAGAATTTTCCACTCCCTTATTATTAATGTTAATACATAAATTAACAAAATTATAAATAATACAAATAATATTTTTAAAATTTTATTACCAATTGTTAGCAATTGATTGATTTTTTTAGAATTAATATCATCATTCATGAGAATCACCTTTCTTCAATATTATTATTGTATTGTTAATACACTATATTCTCTTTATATATACATCATAACATATTTTATTTAAAAAAAATAGTTCAAACAGAACTATTTATTCATTTTTTTTACTTGTTTTTTCATATAACTGCTAATTTGTCGCTCATATTTTTTAAACATGACTCCCACTCCAATTCCACCAGCAAAAGCCATCATTTTTTCTAAAGTTCTTATTTTCTCCACGCTCCTTTGTTACTATTATGGAAAAAATCAAACTTATTATACATGATTTATATAAGTTTTCCTATTATTAGCATATAAAGTTTTAATACATGTATTAAATGCTTGTAAACTTCCAATTATTGTCAAAGACGATTTAGCTCGTGTAACAGCCGTATATATAAGTTTATTATAAAACATTCTTACAAAACTATTAGCAAGAATTATGACCACATGATCATACTCACTGCCTTGAGATTTATGAATACTAATAGCATAAGCAAGAGAAAATTTGTCAAAATCACCATTTGTATATATTACTTTATTGTTTCCAAATTCTATTTCAACAATGGTTTTCTTATTTATAATATTAATGTCCTTAATATAACCAATATCTCCGTTGTATACATTATTATCTACATCATTAACAAGTTGTATAACTTTATCATCAATTCTATAAAATTTATCACCTATTTGATATTTCTTGTTTTTAGAATTAAATATATCTGCCATTAAAATATTTAAATTATCTATTCCATTAACACCTTTATACATTGGCACCAATACTTGAAAATTATCAAGTGAGATTTTCTTTGATTTAACATAATTACATATTTGTATTAAATAGCTTTTAATGTCCTCATCACTACTTTTAATAAATTTAAAATCATTATAATCGTCAATATTATTAAATTCTTTTTGATTTTTTATATCTAATGCTATATCTGATATATAACTCTCTTCATTAACTCTATATATTTTATTTAAATAAGTATTTTTAATGTTATTTTGACACAATAAATCTCTTAAAACATCCCCAGGTGCGATAGATGGTAATTGATTAACATCCCCAACCAATATTAATTTTACATTCAATCTTAATCCTTTTAATAATGAAGAAAATAAAAATATATCAATCATACTTGCTTCATCAACTATTACAACTTTTTCTTTTGCTTTATTATATTCATCTATTTGAAATGTTTCTAATTCTTTATTCCATTTTAAAAATTTATGAATTGTATATGCTTTATATCCAACACTATCTTGCATTTTTTTAGCACTTCTTCCAGTAGGCGCAAGTAATACTATATCATCTTTATTTATTTTATTTTTATTTTCTAATATTTGTACAATAGTTTTAATAATTGTAGTTTTTCCGGTTCCAGGACCTCCAGTTATAATATACAAATTATTATTTAATGCACCAATTATTGCTTTTTTCTGTGTATCATCAAATAGAATTTTATTTTTATTTTCATAATATTTTATATATTCCTTAACTTCTTTTGTTTTTTTCATTTCTCTTATATTATTTATTCTATTAATATTAGTTTTAATATACTTCTCAGCAATATAAAAATCATACAGCATTAAATATTTATCAATTTCCACAATTACATTTTCCCTTAATGATTCATCAACGTAAGTAATAAACATTTCACTATCAAATTTTTTATTAAAACATTTTTTCATTCTAATAAATAAATCTTCTTTTTGTATTAAAGTATCTCCACTTTCATAACACATATTGTAAATATTATATTTAATTAATGCTTTAATTCTATATGGATGATTATCATCATGAGTGTTTAAAAATATCAAATCCAATTTGTTAAATGATACATCTTTATCTAACATATATATATTTTCGCTTACGATATTCATTAAATCAATACCATATTTACTAATTAAATTAATAGATTCTTTAACACTAAAACCATAACTATTTAACTTAATAATTGCATCTTGATTAGATTGACTATCTATTATTTTATTATACATCATTTTAGCTTTATTTAAATTTATTGAATCAACTGTCGTTAATAATTCATAATTATTTTTAATAATATCAATAGTATTAGTTCCAAATTTTTCAACTATTTTTTTAGCTGTTTTAATGCCAATTCCCCGAAATAATCCACTACTTAAATATAATATTAAACTTTCTTTATCAGTAGGAGTTTTTATTTCATAACCTGATGCACTAAATTGAATTCCATATTTTGGATGATTAATCATTTTTCCATATAAAATATAATCACTATCATAATTTAAATCTATAAAGTCTCCAGTAAAACCAATAATCTTATTAATATATATTTCATAGTCTTCATCATTAGTTTCTTTTACTTTAAAAAGACCAACTTTATATGGACCACTGTTACTTTCAAATATAATTTTTTTAATATTTCCAATTATGAACTTTTCCATATAAATTATATTAGCACAAATATATTTATTTATAAATAAAAACTACAAATATTATTTTATTTGTAGTATATCTTTAATCATTATTCTCTTCCCCTCAATAGTGAGCAAATAATCATAGCTTTTTGATATTATTGTATATTCTTTTTCTTCATCCTTAGTTTTAATTATAAACTTTTTTTTATATACAAAATCACTTGATTTGAATAATTGATTTATTTTTTGCTGCATTTCATATTCAGATAATACTTTATCTTCATAAATACTTTCTTTATTGTCTAAATAAGAATAATAAACTTCTTTATTATTGCTTATTTTCTTATTTATTTTAGGAGCATATATTAAAGGTATTTTCTTTTGCATATTTACCATCCTAAAATACTATATTATTTTACATATTCAAATATGCTTTTTTTTTTCATTTCTTTTTCTTTTATAGATTGTCTTTTATCATAAAGTTTTTTGCCTTGACACAATCCAATACTCACTTTAATCTTATTTCTAACAAAGTATATTTTTAATGGAATTAGAGTATAGCCTTTAGTAGTAATTTCATGATTAATTTTTATTATTTCTTTCTTATGTAACAATAATTTCCTTTCTCTTCTTTCATCATGATTAAATATATTTCCTTCTTCATATTTTGATATATACATATTTATTAAATACATTTCATTATCTTTAATTCTAGCATAACTATCATTAATACTTACTTGTCCTTTTCTTATACTTTTTATTTCTGTTCCAACTAATTGTATTCCTGCTTCATATTTTTCTTTAATAAAATAATCATAAGATGCTCTTCTATTTATTATTTCCATAATTACAATTTCCTTATTAGAGCAAAATCAACTTGTCTTTTTTTATGATCAGCAGCTATACATCTAACTTTTACTCTATCTCCATATTTTAATTCAACCTTTCCATTTTTAGTGTAAGACATCATCTTTTCATTATAATTATATGTTGAACCTATTGACTGATAATCATTTTCTGATTTTTCTAGTAAATCAACTCTACCATCTATATAATTATCAGTTTGTACAAAAAAGAATGATTGCATAAGTGAGTCTATAGTTGCTTCGTATTCATCACCAATATGTTTTTCCATAAAACGTGCTTTTAACATATCATCAACAGCATATTCACATTCATCACTATTTTTTTCTTGTTCAGAGATATAATCACACATTGTGCTTAAATAATTTTTCCAACTATTTATAAATGTCTCACTTAATGAGTAATCGTCTAATATATAACTTAAACTAGTATGATTTAATAAATCATCAAATCTTCTAATAGGACTAGTAAAATGTGTATATTTTTCACTAGCAAGTGCAAAATGTCCAATATTTTCAATAGAATATCTTGCTTTTTGCATACTTCTTAATAACTTTTTATTGAGAATTTCAAAATTGCTTTCATTTCTCAAAAATTCCAATAATTTTTGGCAATCTTTAGTTGTTATATCTTCAAAATCTATATAATGTGGATAATGCACTCCAACTAGTTTTAAAAAATCCATATATTCTTTCATACTCTTTGAAGATGGTTTATCATGAATCCTAAATGTTGCAATTCTAAATTCATCTAAATATCTTGCTGTTTGTTCATTTGCTGCCACCATAAAATCTTCAATTATTCTCTCAGCAGGTCTTTGATTTCTTGCTTTTATATCTATAGGTTCATCACTTTCATCTTGATGTATTTTAGTTTCATCACTAGAAAATCTTAATTCTCCTCTTCTTTGCTTATTAGCAGATATTTTTTTTGATAATTCACTCATCAATTTAATAATTTGTTTGCATGGGACTTTAATACTAGTTCCTTTTTCCAATATAGTTTTTCCTTTTAAATCAGGATTTAATTCTAACAATTCATCTACAGTAACAGCATAAGCAAATGCTATATCAGATAAAGTTTCTTCTTTCATGGTATTGTATTCTAAAGTATTATAATCCTTAGTATCTTCGCTTTCAACACCATCAATTACATCTTGTATGGCATCATAATTCATTTTTTTCTTAGAGTGTATGATACCTTTAGTTATTTTTGAATTAACAACTTCTCCACTATGATTTATTTCCATTATACAACTTAATGAAAATCTATCTACATTTGGATTTAAAGAACATATGCCATTTGATAATTCAACAGGTAACATTGGTAATACTTTATTTCCTAAATAATTAGATGTTGATCTTATCTCTGCTTCTTTCCAAATAGAAGATCCTGGTTTTACATAATGTGAAACATCTGCAATATGTACACTAAGTAAATAGTTTCCATTAGGAAGTATTTTAACACCCACTGCATCATCTATATCTTTTGTATCTTTGCCATCAATTGTAACTACAACATCGCCTCTAAAATCTTCCCTATTATCTTTAAGTCCTTCTTCTATCATTTCATCAGTTATGGTTTTGGGTAATTTTCTTGCTTCTTCTAAAACTTCTTCAGGAAACTCTAATCTAAGAGAATACTCACATGCAATTTTAGCTATTTCACCAGATACTTCAGTTGGGACTTGTCCTTCATTTAATAATGCATTTTTATGTCCTAGCACTTTATCAATTTTAGCAAGCACTCTATTTTTGTCTAAATCTTTATCATATTCTAAATGAACTAACATCCCATCTACTAAATTCATATCTGTTTCTTTTATTTCAACAGTGTATGGTAATTCATCATTTCCAAACATTTCAAAAGTAATTTTACCTTCTATTTCTTTTACTTCTGCAATCGCACTTCCAAGAGATCTTTTTAATATTTTAGTGATTCTTCCTTCATCATATCTCTTTTTATCTATCTCTATACTAACTAAATCTTTATCACAAGCACCTTTCATTTTATCTCTTGGAATAAATACATCATCATGTCCTTCAATAATTACATGAGCATTTCCTTTTTCGTGCAAATCAACTCTTCCTATTAAATCATTATTAAGTTTATATGTATTTCCGCTTGCATTCCTAAGTATTCCATCTTTACATAAACTTTCTAAATTATCAATTACTTCTCTTATTTCATCTGCAGAATAATCATCTTTTATTTTTCTAATGATATCGATAGGATTTAATTTTCTATTTTCTTTTTTTATTATTTCTAATATTTTATCTTTTAAATTCTCTTTTTTAGTAATAGAATTTATTATTTCATCATAATTTTTCATAAATTCTCCTTCAGCTTAATTTTAACACAAAAAAATACTATTTGAATAGTATTTTTATAAAGATAATATAAATGATATTATTATAAATGCAAATCCAAGAGCATAAGTTAATCTAGTAATAAATTTTTCTGCTCCTCTTTCTTTTGTATGTCCAAGTAAAATTGAATTACCACCAGTAATTATTTGACCCGCATCACTTGCTTTACTACCTTGTAATAAAACTATAACTATTAACAATATTGATATAACAATTAAAATTTTTTCCATCTTCATCCCTCGCTTGTATATTTTACTATATTTTAATATCTTTTGCAATTATTTTAACGAATAATTAGTATCTATAGTATTAGAAATTATATAAAACTTATTATTTTCTTCACTTAATGTTATTTCGCCTTTTAATTCTTTTAATTTATCAGTTAATGCTGTATACTCAGCTATATATATATTTCCTTTATTTTTTATATTATCTATACTTATTATATTTTTAATATTATCATCAAGTCTACTAATAGATGTTACCAAATATGCATTATAACTATAATATTTATTATTAACAATTTCACTATTTAATACCAATTCTTTATTAGTAAGATTTTTAAATACACTTTTCATATCATTTAAACTAACAAAATACCCATTACCTTCAATTGGATATATAGCATTTTTAATACAAAATTTTTTAGTATCTTCTGGTAAAACATTATCCCATTGTAATATTTTATTTATTTGAACCATTATATCACTTGTAGACATAGAACAAATATTATCACAATTAATATTTTCATTCAACACATTTTTTCTATAATAACAATTAGTATTTCCATTCAATAAATAATTTGATTTATTCATATATTCATTTTTACTCATACCACAAATATCATTATAAATATTATCAACACCAATTTCATTCATTTTACTACTCGCCATTAAATTAGATTTTATTAATGCATCTATGCTCAAAGTATTAGGCACTTCTTCAAAATTATAATTAAGTAGTCCAAGTAATGGAGATTTACTACTTAAAGTATCATTTTTATATGTTGTTGTTAAATAAGTAAACACTCTTTCTCTATTAGTTTCTTCTTTAGTTTTTTTAAAGCTGATATAGAAATAAATTATTATTACTAAAAATATTACTGCTGAAATTATTAATATACTTTTAATTAATAAATTTTTTGATTTATTTTCCATTTAATATTTCCTCCTCAATTTCTAATAGTCTATTAAATTTACAAGTTCTCTGCCCTCCTGATAAAGATCCTATTTTTATAAATGGTATATTTAATGCAATAGATACATCTATTATAAAAGTATCATTTGTCTCAGAAGTTCTATTTGACATAATACAAGTATAATTATTTTTTTTAGCAAGTACTACTGTCTGTAAAGTTTCTAAAAAAGTACCAATTTGACTTGGTTTGATGATTATTGAATTGCATAAATTATTATCTATTCCTTTTTGTAGTTCTTTTTTATTTGTTGCAAATAAATCATCGCCTACTATATTTATTTCTCTGCCGAGCTCTTTAGTTATTAATTTAAATCCGTCATAATCATTTTCAGCATATGGATCTTCAAGTGATATTATTGGGTAATTTCTTAATAACTTTAGATAATATTCTAATAATTGTTTACTATCATAAAAATCATTAGAAATTTTATATGTTTTATTTTGTTCATTATATATTCTATTAGCAGATATATCTAAAGCAATAAATACATCTTTTGATGGCTTATAACCGGCTATTTCAGAAGCTTTAATAATAAAGTTCAAAGCAGTCTCATCACTACTTAAATCAGGCATAAATCCACCATCATCTGAAAGCGATGTATTATATCCTTCAGATTCTAATAGTTCTTTTAAAGCATGATATATTTCACTAGCACATCTAAGGCTTTCTTTAAAACTATCTTTTTTAGGAACTATCATAAATTTTTTTATATTTAGATTATTTTTCCCTCCATTAATTAAGTCAAACATTAATCTTGGTATTTTCTTTTCTCTACTATTTAAATATTCATATAATGGTTTACCTTTTTCATGAGCAGCTGCTTTTAAACAAGCTTGACTTACAGCAAGAATACTATTTGCCCCTAAATTACTTTTATTTTCACTTCCATCAAGTTCTATTAATTTATTATCTATTTCAGTCTGATTGACTACATTTATGTCAATTATTGCATCTTTAATTTTTGTATTAATAGTATTTACAGCCATTAAAACACCTTTACCAAAATATCTTTCATTATTATCTCTTAACTCAAACGCTTCTTTGTTTCCTATAGTATCTCCACTTGGAATACTAGATACTCCAAAAAAACCACTTTCTGTTAATACTTTGACCTCGATAGTTGGAATACCTCTTGAATCCAAAATTTCTCTTGCTTTAATATCAACTATTTTACTCATAAAAAGTCCTCCAATTACTATATTTATTTTATCAAAATAATGATACAAAGTCCATTAAAAAAGACTTATTAAAATAAGACTTTTTTCTCATAAGTAGTACCTTCTTTAGAATCTTTAAGTACTATTCCTATATTATTTAATTCATCTCTAATCTTATCAGATAAATCATATCTCTTTTCACTTCTAGCTTGGTCTCTAAGCTCGATAATAAACTTAATTAGAGAGTCTTCTTTACTATTATCTGTTGTATTATTAAATGATAGCCCTAGTATTTGATTAACCTCTTCATCAAAAAATTTTACAATATTAGTTAATTTATTCTTATCATCAGTTTTATTAATTATTTTAACTAATTCATACAAATAACTTATAGCAAGTGCAGTATTAAAATCATCATCCATTGCTTCTAAGAAATTATTTTTAATTTTAAATATTTCTTCATCAATAGTATAATTTTTTACAATATTACTCCTAGCCTTAATAAGTGCATTTACAATAGAATTATAGTTCTTATTAGCTTCTATTAATTTATTATCATCAAAATCAGTTGGTTTTCTATAGTGAGATAATAATGTATAGAACCTAATTACTATTGGATTATATTTTTTAAATAAATCAGGTAAAGTAATAAAATTACCAAGAGATTTTCCCATTTTTTGACCATTAACTGTTACTAAATTGTTATGAATAAAATAATTAACGAATTTACATTCATTAGCACATGTAGATTGAGCAATTTCACATTCATGATGTGGAAATATATTATCCATACCTCCACCATGAATATCAAAAGTATCACCTAAATATTTTTTAGACATAACAGAACATTCAATATGCCACCCAGGATATCCATCTCCCCAAGGGCTTGGCCATTTCATTAAATGATTGTTATCAGCATTTTTCCATAATGCAAAGTCTTCAGGTCTTTTTTTGTCATCTGCTAATGTTATCCTCTTTCCACTCATTGTATTGTCTATTGTTCTATTTGATAATTTACCATACTCTTTAAACTTAGATACATCAAAATAAACATTATTGTTTTCGGTAACATAAGCATAACCTTTATCAACTAGTGTTTTAATCATATCAATTATTTCTATAATATGACCAGTAGCTCTACAAGAAATATCTGGTTTTAATACATTTAATTTTTCCATACAATCAAAATAAGATAATTCATATTTGTATGCAATTTGATAAGGGTCTACTTGTTCTATTTTAGCCTGTTTTTCTATTTTACTTTCTCCCTCATCACTATCACCAACTAAATGTCCAACATCAGTAATATTTTGAACATATTTGACATTATATCCTTTATATTTAAGATATCTATATATAGTATCAAAACTGATATAACTCTTTGCATGACCTAAATGTGGAAAACCATAAACTGTAGGTCCGCAGACATACATACCTACATTATTCCCATGTAATGGGATAAATTCTTCTTTTTTATGACCAATTGTATTATAAACTATAAGTGACATATGCCCAACACCTCTTTCATAATGATTCTACCATATTTTTTTCTTTTATTCTATCTTATTTTATTCTATTATTCCTCTTTTTTTGCTTCTATTTCATTATTAAATAAAGAATTTCTTACTTGATTTTCAATTTCTTTATATAGTTCAAAATTTTTCTTTAAAACAAGCTTAACATTTTCTTTACCTTGCCCAATCTTTTCACCTTTATAACTAAACCAAGAACCACTCTTATCTATTATTCCAAGATTACTTGCAATATCAATAACTTCTCCTATTTTAGAAATTCCTTCACCATACATAATTTCAACTTCTGCTGTTTTAAATGGTGGAGCAACTTTATTTTTAACTACTTTAATAACGGTTTTATTTCCAATAACTTCACCATTAACTTTAATTTGTTCTGCTCTTCTAACATCTAATCTTACAGATGAATAAAATTTTAATGCTCTTCCTCCAGGAGTTGTCTCAGGATTTCCAAACATAACTCCAACTTTCTCTCTTAGCTGATTAATAAAAATACATATAGTGTTTGTTTTATTAATAACACCACCCAGTTTTCTCAATGCTTGACTCATAAGTCTTGCTTGTAACCCAACATGAGAATCTCCCATCTCTCCTTCAATTTCAGCTTGTGGAACCAAAGCTGCAACTGAATCAATTACAATAATACTCATTATTCCGCTTCTAACTAAAGCTTCTACTATTTCTAATGCTTGTTCTCCTGTATCAGGTTGGCTTAACAATAATTCATCAGTGTCAACGCCTAATTTTTTAGCATATACAGGATCTAATGCATGTTCTGCATCAATAAAAGCAGCTCTTCCACCTTTCTTTTGTACCTCGGCAATTGCGTGAAGAGCTATGGTAGTTTTTCCGCTTGATTCGGGTCCAAATATTTCAATTATTCTTCCTTTTGGATAACCTCCAACGCCAAGTGCTTGATCAAGAGCTATTGATCCACTTGATATCACATCTATATTATTAACACCTTTTTCTCCTAATTTCATAATAGCGCCCTTGCCAAATTGCTTTTCAATATCTGCTAATACTTGTTCAAGAGCTTTATCACTATCTTTTTTCATAATTTTCTCCTTTATTACCTTAATTTTAAAACAATTATATATCTTTGTCAATATTTTTTTACGAACAAATATTTGCTATAATTAAAAAATAAGAAAATTTATTTATTAATAATTAAATTATTTTAAAAAAAATACAATAAAAAAAGTAATTATATATTTATAAAATTAAGTTTTATTAAACAATAATTGCATTTTGTTATAATTAAAAAAGTAACAAATGTTACTTAGAATTTAATATATATTTTTTATTTTTATTAAAATATTCAACACCACTTATTACCGATAAAATACAAGCTATCATAATAAGTACCTCTGCTACTTTATTTATACCAAATAACGAAAATGGTAAGTTATAAAAGAATAATAAAGTAAGTCCAAACATCATACATACTGTTTTTAATTTACCAGTTTTAGATGCAGCAACCGCACCACTTTTACTACCTGCTACCATTTTTATAGAATCAACTGCTATATCTCTACATATAATTATAACAGGAATAATTACACTCAAACTTCCATTAACAGCAAATATTATTAAAACACTATTTACTAATATTTTATCTGCGATAGCGTCTATTACTTTGCCCATGTCAGTAACTAAATTATATTTTCTTGCAAGGAAACCATCAACAAAATCAGTTAAAGATGCTATTAAAAATATAACACCACATATTAAATATTTACTATCTATAATAAGATTAGAATTTATCATTATTTCTGGAAATGATATACCTATTTTTTCAACAGGAAATATCATTAATAACATCAATAATATAGATAAAATCATTCTACAAATTGTAATTTTATTAGGAACATTCATAAACTTACCTCCAATTAGTAAAAATACTACTAGTTGCTACTACTTCTTCATTACTAACAAACCTAACAATTAATACAACTAATATTATAAGAATCATAACAGAAACACCATATATTAATATATATTTAAAATTATTATTTGTCTTAGTCGGATTTGTATAAGGTGAAACCACTTTATTTTCTTTATTTTTAAGTTCCAATATATTTATTTCTCTAGTTTGTTCTAATATTTCATCTAATGGTATCTTTGATGTATAACCAAATATAAAATCATTGAATTTGTCTATTATTTCATCTTCATCTAAATTTAAATATTTAGCATACTTTTTAATCAAATCTTTAAGAAAAAATACATCTTTAAATGCATTAATATTCCCATCTTCTAAATTTTCAAGTTGACTTTCAGTTATATTCAAATCTTTAACAACTTCTTCTTTTGAAATACCAATAGTTCCTCTTGCTTCTTTAAAAGCATCTCCTATTTCCTTCACATTCATTCTCCTATATAATATATATATATATATAATAATTTTTAATAAGCCATGTTCTGTACCTAAAAAGGTGACATACATCTATCTAAAGATTTCTCTTTCCCTTACTCTTTTATTATTCATTTGTAAGAGTTCCCCTACCAAATTTGGGTTTCTCACTCGTGGGGTTTACCATCGTTTCACTTTACTATTCCTAGTAAAATCGTCTCTGTGGCACTTTATGTTTACTTTAATCAGAACTTGATTATTTCAACGCCGTTAGTATAAAAATATACTACCTAAGGTTATTTTTTCCCTTAGCACGAACATTTTCATGCATTCCAGCATGAGTGAGCATGGACTTTCCTCTACATATATTATATGCAGCGTATGTCTAAAAAATTATTCTCCATATACTACTTTTTCTAAATCACTAATTCTTTTTAACAAATCAACATTAGTTACACCCTTAGAGCCGGCTATGTCTAATGAAGCTTTTAAATTTCTAACTTCAGCTTTTAATCTAGAATTCTCATTTTCTAAAGAATTAATTTCATTTATTAATCTCTTTTTTAGTGCATCAAATTCAACATAATCTTTAATTATTAAATCTAAAAATTGATCAACTTCTTGAGGTCTATATCCTCTAGCATCAATTTTAAATTCTTTTTCTAATATTTCCCTCGCAGTTAGAGATTGTTTCTCCTCATACATCATTTTAGCCTCTCTTCCAAATACAATTTTACATCAAAAAGACATATTTTGTCAATAAATGTATTTTGACCAAATTTAATAAAAATATATAATTTTATATTTATTTATTATTTTAAATTTAATAAAATCTTAACTAATTCTAAAAGTTGCTACCACGCCTCTTTTTCAATATGAAAAGGTACTATAATTTTAAACCATCATAACAAAAAATAAATCTTTGAATATTTGTTTAAGTGATAAACAAGAGATAACTTAATACAACATAATGTCATGTGTAATTCACTATTTATTTCCATTTTAAACTTTTTAGTGATATTTTATAATATAATTTGGTATTTAAAAAACTTCATTTAAATTATAAAATGAAGTTTTTTTAATACAATATAAATCTAAAATACAATCATTAATCATTAAATCTAAATCTTTATAAATCTTATTTATATTTTTGGTTTTTCCCACCTCCAAATAAATAATAACTCATTTAAATTTAACTTTCATTACATTCGACATAACTAGATATATTAATCCAAAATATTCTTATATTGATCATAAATTATACTAAAATCTGTTGTTCCAACATTAACAAATTCTAAATAATATATTTTTATATTATTATTTAATGAATAATCTATTTTAATTCCATTAATTAAAGTATTGTTATAATTTATATTTATATTTATAATATCACTACTATCATTACCATAAGTTGTATTATAAGTTTCATTTAGTTTTGTAAAATAATCATTTCTATCTATTTTACAACTTACATTATTTATACTTTTAAACTTAAAATCACACATAGAAATAATTTTTTTTAAAAAATTTACATTATAATATCTATCTTCTATAAATGGTAATTCATTAACTTTATTTAATTTTCTATCATCTGGATTTATGCTATATATATTATTATTATATTTTATATATCCAACAGTATCATTTTCTCTTTCATATAATTCCAATTTTGAATCATTATAATATATATACTTAGTTATTGTATTATTAATATTTTCTTCTATATTTAAAGTATAATTATTATTAATTTTATTTAACAAAGATATTATTTTTTCACTATTTACTTGAGGTTCTTTTTTTACATGTTCATTATTACTAGAAAAAATTACTACAACCATCATTACAATAACTATTATTCCACATGCTAAAGTTACTTTTTGTTTAATATCTTTTAACATAACTTTTCACCCAATAAATTTTCTTTCTTTCTTCCATTTACAAAATCTAAAGCAGACATTTCTTTCTTACCTGCTGGTTTTAATTTTTTAATAATTATTTCATTATCACTACAAGCAACACCTATACCATCTGAATATATATTAGTAATTGTTCCATATGGAGCATTTGTTTTATTTCCAACAATAGAAGATGATATTTTTATTATCTCGTTATTTAATATAGCATAAGCTCCAGGAAACGGATATAAACCTCTAATTAAATTATGAACTTCCTTAGCTTTTTTACTAAAATCTATTTTCTCTTCTTCTCTTTTAATATTATAAGCAAATGTAACTTCATTTGGATTTTGAGCTATTCTATCATTTGTTTTATTAAATATACTAGGTAATGTTTTTAAAAGAAGATCTCGTCCTAATATACTTAATTTATCATGTATAATACCAACATTATCCTCTTCATTAATATTTATACTTTCTTGTTTAATAATATCTCCATCATCCATTCCTTTAGCCATATACATAATGGTAATACCAGTTTTATTATACCCATTTATTATTGCCCTATGTAATGGACTACCCCCTCTTAATTTTGGTAATAATGAAGCATGAACATTTATGGCTTTATATTCTGGTGTAAACAATAATTCTTCTGGTATTATTTGACCATAAGCACAGGTTATTATTATATCAGGATTCTTATCTAATATATATCTATAATTATCTTTTATTTTTTCAGGTTGAAATACTTCAATATTATTCTTTAACGCCATTTGTTTGACTGGAGACATCCTTAATTCATGATGTCTTCCTACATAACTATCAGGTTGACTAACTACTAAAACAACATTAGTATTTTCTATTAACATTTCTAATACTGGTACACTAAACTCAGGAGTCCCCATAAATACAACTCTTTTATCCTTCATATATAACCTCTTTTCATAATAAATTATATTAAATATTTATATTAATATCAATATTTACATCTTTAATATTAATACTATTAAGTTCATTTAATACTTTATATAGTTTCTTAGATTCTTTATATTTAATCATTATATTAAATCTATATTTATTTTTAAGTTTTACAATACTTGATATGCTAGGTCCTAAAATAATATAATTATCATCTAAATTATTATCTAAATATTTTTTTATTTTATTAGCATAATTATTACATTTATGATAATCATTACTTATAATAGTTAAACTACAAATATAATAATAAGGAGGATAATTTAATTTATTTCTTATTTTCATTTCTTCCTTATAATAATTTTCGAAACTATTTTTAACTATATTTGTATATACATAATTAGTTGGATTATATGTTTGTATTATTACTTTACCAGGCAAATTAAATCTTCCTACTCTTCCTGATGTTTGACTTAATAATTCAAAAGTTTTTTCTCCACTTCTAAAATTAGGTATAGCAAGAGAACTATCAGGGTTTATTATTCCAACCAAACTAACATTTCTAAAATTAAGCCCTTTTGATATCATTTGAGTTCCTATTAAAATTTTATATTTTCCACTTTCAAACTCACTTATTAACTTTTGATGAGAATTTTTAAGTTTAGTAGTATCAGCATCCATTCTAAGAACATTTACATTATATTTTTGTCTAATTATACTTTCTAATTTTTCAGTTCCTAAACCTAAATCTTTAATTGCATCATGTTTACATTTAGGACATATATTGCTTTTATTACACCTATATCCACAGTAATGACAACAAAAGGAATTAGATGATTTATGATAAATTAATGATATATCACAATTAGGACATACATAAACATATCCACAATTACTACAACTAAGAAATGTTGAATAACCTCTTCTATTTAATAATAATATTACTTGATGATTTTCACTTAAACTCTTTTTAATTTCATCATTTAACTCTTCACTAATAATATAATTATGTTTCTTTGCTTCTTTTTCCATATCAATAAGTTTTATATATGGAAATTTACCACTTATTCTACTATCTAAACTTATTAAATTATATATCCCCCTCTTTGCTCTTGTATATTGTTCAAGTGATGGAGTTGCACTTCCCATAACTACTTTAGCGTTATTATATTGCGCTCTTTTTTGAGCAATAGTAATTGTATCGTACTTAGGTGTATTCTCTTGCTTATATGTTGAACTTTGACACTCATCTATTATAATTAATCCAATATTTTTAAGTGGAGAAAATATAGCACTACGAGCCCCTACTACTAAATCAACTTCATCATTCATAATTCTTCTATATTCATCATACTTTTCACCTTCAGATAAAGAACTATGAAAAACAGCAACCTTATTTCCAAATACATTCTTAAATCTTGATACTATTTGTGGGGTTAAAGATATTTCAGGTACTAATACTATTGACGTTTTACTATTCTTAATCATATTTTTTATCAATTCAATATAAACTTCAGTCTTACCACTACCAGTAACACCATATAATAAATAATTAATATCTTTATTATTTAATATTTCACTAACACATTTATTTTGCATGTCAGTTAATATAATATCCTGATTATTGCTTTGCATAATAGATACTTCCCTATTAACCAATACATTCTTTGTTAATACAATATTATTACTTATTAATTTTCTTAATTGAGGAGAATTTATATCTTTTCTAAGCATTTCTTTATCTTTTAATAAATTAATTATTTCTATTTCTTTATATGCTTTTTTGTGATTATAAATATAGTCTTCAATATCAACACTAGTATTTAAATATACATAAGTATCATATTTTTTATTAATATTTGTTTTAATTGATGCTTTTAATGCTTTTGGCAACATAACTTGATAACAAGATATTAAATTACACAACAAAGAATTACTCATATAACTACCTAATTTGAGTAATTCATCATTTAAATAAAAATCACTATCTTGTATCTTAATTATACTTTTGTATTCTATATTATTATCTACATTATTATGAATTTTTAAAACAAAACCTTCCACTTCTTTAGAAGCAAAAGGAACAATAACTTTATGACCAATTCTAATAATATCTTTAATGTTATTTGGTATAATATAATCAAATACTTTATTTAATGATTTAACTGAATATTCTACAATAACACTTGCAAGCACTAAATACCTCTTAAAAATGGATTATTATTTTTTTCTTCTTCAACATTTGTTTTTTCACCATGACCAGGATATATTTCAACATTTAATGGCATATATTTAAATGTACTTAAACTATTAATCATTATATCTTCATTATCTTCATCAAAATTACCAATAGTTCCTTTAAATATAAAATCACCACTAAATAACATTTCATTTTCATCAAAATAATAACTTGCACTATCTAATGTATGTCCAAAAGTTTGTATAACTTTAAAATTAAAAGGTCCAATCACATTATTGCCTTTATTTTTATAATCAACTAGTTTTGCATTTGGATATTCTTTTTTTATTTCATCTAAAACACCAACATGGTCAAAATGATAATGAGTAATTAATATTCCAATAACATTTAAATTATGTTTTTTAATTGTATCTATTATTTTATTTGCTTCACTTCCAGGATCAATAATTAATGCATCAACTCCATTATTAACAATATAACAATTCTCTTCTAAAAAACCTGTTACTACTTTTAATACATCTAACACTCTTCATCACCATCAAACATAGTTATTAATGCATCTAATTTATTAATAACTTTAAATCCTTTAGACTCTAGTTCTTTTGAAAATCTAACTGCTATTCCACCAGTGTTTTCCCATTCAATTAAATTTCCAGAATAATCATCAACTAATATTGCATTCTCACTATGAACCATTTTAGTTTTAGATATTTCTTTAGGAACTATTATAATAGTAATATTTTTAAATTTATTTCTTAAATACTCTATTTTACTAATACCTTCTGGTAATGAATTTACATGTGTCAAAAAACTAATTTCAAACATTTTAGATTTAATTAACTTATTAATACAATTAATTGAATCATTTAATATATAATCATCATTAATAATCATATCAAAATCATAAGTTGAAAAAAATCTAGCTGTTTCTTTTTCATTAGAAATATCAGTACCACTTGCTTCTAAAGCTGCATATAAAGATGGAATAGTATCTAGTACAACCCCATCAAAATCAATATATAATCTTTTCATAATAAACCTCTACTAACAATATAATATTTTATTATAAGTTTGTCAAATTAATGATTATGTTTTAAACAAAAAGTTTTTATAAAACAATACTTTAAGAAATACAATTATTCTACTATTACATATGGGTCAGCATTTGTGCCCGAACCTATTATTTTAATATCAGATTTTAAATAAATTACTGGTCTAATCCCAGCTTTATAAAATGCTGCTTGACTTCCAATAACAAAGTCCCAGTTATTAAATGCAACCATAACATTAGTTGTATTTGGAGAAATCATTAAGTAATAATCTTTATATAGCCACGAAACACTTGGGCCTATTAAATCACGATTGCATGTGTATATATTATTATAACAACTTTCATTTACGCCATTTGCATATGTATAAACATAATCTGATGGATAGATTAAACCAACTATGCCATTCCAATTATTGTCAATTGAATCATTATAAGCATTTATTTTTCTTTCATATAAATACATATCTTTTGCAGTACCATAATTTGTAGTTGAATTGAATATAACTTCTCCTAAATAAAAAGTTGCTTCACTAGTTTGAGATAATGCCGTTTCATTTAATTCCCATGTATTAGCGACACAATTATATGATGAAGCACCAGCACTAATTTCCGATGGCTGACATCCTAATTGATATATTATATTATGACTTGCATCTTTTATATAATTTCCATCTATTTTATACCCTTCTTTTAATTTAAAATTTGTTGGATTTAACATATACATAATTTGTGAGTCAGTCCAATCATTTGACCCTAAATTATTAATAGATGATCCTACTGTAGATTTATAATCAAATGACATTTGTCCAATGAATTCATCTTTAATAATTTTAATTTTATTGTCGAATACCCCAATAATTCTCCATATTTCATTATTAAATATTATATAGTTATTTGGATTACTTCCTATGTATCTATAATCTGTAGCTGCAGGCAACTGGTCAGTTTCTGGTTGTGAGAATGCCCACATTTCGCCTTTTTGTATAGTAGTAGCATCAAAATACATTAATGTACTAGGATTTGATTTTTCTATTAGAAATTTTGATGCTGATGGTATATATTCTAATAATCCATACAATTCATCTAAACTACATTGTACTGTATCACAATCAGTATAACCAAGTTCATTATTATAATATGTTATATTAGCATGTGGTTTTACTAATCCTGATACTTGTATTGTCTTTTGTTC
>CASFKI010000011.1:0-14271 GCA_949295285.1 uncultured bacterium | reverse complement strand
TTTGAATTTATGGATTTAACAATAATGTTAAATCTTTTTTTGCTGTAATATGTGCTAATATGAAACAATTTTTAGAAATGTAACATTTTTAAATGATAGTTTAATGATTATATTATAGTGTAATAAATTATTATTAACTAAGGTTTTGTAATACTAAAATGTACAAGTTATTATATGAGCATAATAAGTATTAAAATTTTTGTGATATTAATGAATATATCTTTAAATGAAATTTTTCTACTAGTAAGGTGACATTAAAAAAGATAGATTTTATTTACAATAATTTATAAAAAACTACTAGTAAATTATAAAAAAATCATATATAATTATTTTAGGAGGATGATAGATATGTTACCAATTATAATAGGAGTTGTAGTATTAGTTATTTTATTAATTTATGCAATAGCTACTTATAACAAATTGGTTAATTCAAGGAATAAAGTTGAAAATCAATTTAGTCAAGTAGATATACAATTAAAAAGAAGAGCTGATTTGATACCTAATTTAGTTGAAACTGTAAAAGGTTATGCAAAGCATGAAGATGAAACATTAACAAGTGTAGTTGAAGCTAGAAATAAAGCAATTAGTGCTAAGTCAATAAATGAAAAAATAGATGCTAATAACGAATTATCAAGTGCATTAGGTAGATTAATTATGTTATCGGAATCATATCCTGAATTAAAAGCAAATGAAAATTTTATTTCATTACAAAAAGATATTACTGAAAGTGAAGATAAAATTACATATGCAAGACAATTTTATAATGATTCTGCGATGAATTTTAACAATCTAGTAGAAATGTTTCCATCTAAAATAGTTGCAGGAATGTTTAAATTTAAAACATTTGAATACTTTAAGATTGAAGAAAAAGAAAAAGAAACCCCAAAAGTTAAATTTTAATTTAACTTTTGAAATCTTTTTTTTTAAAAGGAGTTAAATATGAAAAATAAAATAATTCTATTTGTTGTAATGATGTTTATGATGCCAATATCTATACTAGCTGATACTATATATAGTATAGATATGAAGATAAATATATTAGAAGATGGAAGTGCTAATATAACTGAAGTTTGGGTTGTTAAGGCTGATAGCGGTAGTGAATGGTATAAAGATATGTATGAGCTTAATAATTCTGATCTTAGTAATTTTACAGTTAAAATGGATGGAGTAGACTTAAAATTTAAAGAAAATTGGGATATATCGGAAAACATAAATGAAAAAAGTGGATATTATGGAATTAATTATACTGAAAATGGAATAGAATTATGTTTTGGAAAAAGTGATTTTAAAAGGCATAAATTTGTTCTTAATTATACACTTTCAAATTATGTATTTAATACAAATGATAGTCAAGTATTAGCTTGGGTATTATTTCCGAAAACAAATGCTGATTATTTTTATGCTGAAGTAAGTGGTTATTATGAATTTCCTGATGATTTACCTGTATGGGGATATGGATATAAAGGGTATGCTTATGTTGAAAATGGTGCTATTAAACTTAGTACAGAAGATGATTTAAGAGATGAATATATTTCATTACTTGTAAAATTTCCATTAAATACATTTAATACAACTAATACAGATAGCAGATATCAGACATTTGATGATATATATCAAGTGGCACAAGAGGGGGCGTTTGAACATGATTATGGGAATAATAATTTATCATTAAATTTTGTAGAAAATATTTTTAACTTTATTAATACTTTTATTCAGAAAATAATTATATTAGTTGTAATGTTGTCAATTTTTATTTCAATTATTAAGTTGGTAAAAACAAATGATTATGGATTTATTAATAATAAGAAAATTGATATGAAAAATCTTCCAATGTTTAGAGATATTCCATGTAATAAAGATATATATTATGCTAATTCATTGCTTGAATTAAATGGAATAAACTATAAAGAAACAAATATATTAGGCGCAATAATTTTAAAGTGGGTAAAAGAAAAGAAAATTACTTTCGTAAATGAAAAAGAAGGAGTATTTAATAAAGAAACAAGTAAAATAGATTTAAGAATTAAGCCAACTTTTTCTAATGAATTAGAACAACAATTATTTAATATGATATATAAAGCATCAAAAGATGGAATATTAGAAACTAAAGAGTTTACTAAATGGACTAAGAAAAACTATAAAGCATTCTTTAATTTATTTGATAAAATTTCTAATATGTATATAGATAAATTAAAAAACGAAGGACGTATATACAAAAGGAAAAATAAAAATGAATGTAAAAGAAAATATGTTATGGATGATATTCTTTATGAAGAAAGTAAGAAATTATATGGGCTTAAATTGTATTTAGAAGAGTTTTCTAAAATGGATACAAAAGAAGTTATGGATGTTCATATATGGGATGAATATTTAATGTTTGCATATTTATTTGGAATTGCAGATGTAGTAGCAAAACAACTTAAAAACATGTATCCAGAAGTAATTAAACAAGCAGATTATGATTTTGATACAATTATTTATATTAACACAATTTCTTCAAGAAGTGTTATTTCCGCTAGTGATGCAAGAAGGAAAGCTGCTACTAGATACAGATCTGGTGGAAGAGGATTCTCTAGTGGGGGTGGAGGAGGCTTCTCTGGTGGATTTTCTGGCGGTGGTGGTTTTGCTGGAGGAAGATAAATAAAAAGTTAAAACTAAACTTTAATTAGGAGTTTAGTTTTTTTGTGTAAAATTATGTAAATTTTTGATTTTATCTTTAATGGTATTATTGAAAGTTTTAAATTATACATGTTATACTTGATATATAGATAGAATATGGAGATGTGTGCATATGGACTGGTTAAATATTAGAGAATTTTTATTGGATTCTATTAAATTTATAATAGCAATAACAATTTTCTTAATTTTATTTCTATATGTTATTTCCATTACACAAGTAGTAGGTAATTCTATGAGTCCCACTTTAAAACAAGAAGAGGTATTGGTTTTAAACAAACTTAAATATCATATAAGTGATGTAAATAGAGGTGATATAATATCATTTGCTTATACAGATACTAAGTATTTAATTAAAAGAGTTATAGGCCTTCCAGGAGAAAATGTTGAATTTATAGATAACAAATTATATATAAATGGAAGAATTTATGATGAAATTTATTTAAATGATGATGTAATTACTAATGATTTTTCTATTGAAAAATTAGGTTATGACAAAATACCAAATGATATGTATTTTGTACTTGGAGATAATAGAATGAATTCCTTAGATAGTAGAGAAATAGGATTGATTAAAAAATCAGATATTATTGGTAAAATATCATTTAGAATTTGGCCAATAACTAGATTTGGTTTTATATAAAAAAATTATATTTTTATTGCATTTTAAAAAAATCATGCTATAATATTAAGTCAAAATGATAGGTAGTTTATGGATAAGAAAAAAATAATACTTATCGCAGTCATTTTATTACTTTTAATTGGCTTAGGTTCTTTTGTATTTGCAAATCCTGATAACTCAAACGATGAAAATTTACCTGATGTTGTGGATGATGAAAATACTGATGTTGATGAAGATAATGATTTTATCAATGATGAACAATTAGATGATGAAACTAATGAAGTAATAGAAGACAATGAAGAGACTATTTTAGATAATAATTTATCTTCAAATAATAATAATAATGATGAAAATGTATCTGAAGTAGTAGATTCAAATGATAAAGCATATGAAAATGCTAAAAAATTAGTTGCAGAACTACAAAATTTAGTTAATACTATGAATAGTTCTGAAGACTCTAAATCAGCTTTAGAATATCGTGAAGAAAGCAAAGTTGTTGCTTTAGTTAATGCATTACCTAATGGAAAAGAGAAAACTGAATTATTAAATGCATTAAAAGAAATTTCGGCAGTATTAGATGACAATACTAAACCTGTTATTACTGGTTATCCAACAAATGGTATTACTAATAAAAATGTCGTTTTAACTGTAACTGAAGAAAATAGTTATGTTATGAAAGTATTTTTAAATGGAGAACAAGTTTTATATAATATTAATGAACCTTTAACAAAAGAAGGAAAATATGAAATTTTTGTTACTGATAGCAATTTTAATTCAGATAGTATTAGTTTTACTGTTTATAAAACAGCACCAACAATCAAATTAAATGGTGATGAAACTATTTATTTAAATTTTGGAAATGAATATAATGAAAGTGGTGTTGTAGTATCTGAAGGAACATACACTACAGTAATTACATATTCACAAACAGAAAATGGAACATATACACAAACTGATAAAATTGATACAAATAAATCATGATATTATAAAATAACATATTCTGTAAAAGATGCTGCAGAAAATGAAAATTTTGTAGAAAGAAATGTTGTTGTATTGGAAGAAGATATAATAGCAATATCTAATCAAAATGAATTAATTGAGGCAATTAAGAATCAAAAGGATGGTCAAACATTGTTATTTGTATCTGAAGGCGTATATGATATTAATAATACTATCGATGGTGCTACTGGACAATATTTTGTTCCAACTGATATAAATACTAATGATTTTACTTTTCCAATTTACGTAAGTAATTTTACAATTACAACAGCAGAGAGAGTAGATAATGTAACTATTACAAGTAGTCATATTGCTAATGATGGAAATTGGGATAATCAAAATTTCATTACAATTTGGGGTAATAATGTAACAATAGAAAAGGTTAATTTAAAATCTAATATAAATACTTATTATGAAAATGATTGTAATAAGGTAATAGAAATATTAGCTGATAATACAGTTATTAAGAATGTTAATATAATGGATGTATCAAATAAGTTTTCAGGCTCAATTTATGTTAATATTAAAGGCGCAACAACAACTTTAGAAAATGTAAATTTAGAGTATGGTAGAATTAGTTTATCAGGAGCAGATGAAACAAATACATTAAATATTAATAATGTAAATGTTGATTTTGCAAATTCAAGTGATGAGATAAATTTCGCTATATATAATCCAAATAATGCAAAAATTAATTCAATAAATCTTACTATATCTGTTTCAAATCAATTAGAAAATGATATGGAAGATATGTTAAATATGCTACCAAATAAAACTACTGTTTTATTTGAATCTGGCGAATATAATTTAGAATCATTATTTGTTAATAAAGAGTTGAGTTTAATTGGATCATCTGATGGAAAAACATTATTTAATGTTAGTACACCAGCAAATTTAAGTGGTAAAGAGGGTGGAGCTATACTTATAGCAAAATCAGGTAATATGGAAAATATCATTATAAATATGTCTGAAGATGAAAGTATTAATGATTACAAGTCAGATGCAATTAAAATAACATCTGAAAAGTATGAAAATGATTCATTAGTTCTTATTGAAAATTATTCATTTAAAAATGTTGAAATAAATGGTGGATTATCTGGATTGAATATTCATGGTGTAAAAAATGCAAAAGTTGATGGAATTGTTGTAAATAATACAAAAAAATTAGGTATTTCTATAGCAAGTTCTAATGTAGAAATTAATAATGCTAATATTCAAAGTGGTATATGGGGAAATATTGGTATTATGTATGCCCAAAATAGTAGTTACCCAACTGCTAGTATGGTAAAACTTGGTACAAATATTACCATTTCTAGTTTGATTTATGCTGAAGGTAATGAATTTGGAAATGGTTTTGAATTTAGTGATCCTAGTCGATGGACACAAATTGAAAATTCATATGCGTTCATACAAAACAAATAAATATATAAAGTACGCTCAGACGAGCGTATTTTATTTGATGTTGAGATTATTTTGTGATAAAATAAAAAAAAGAAGGTTGATAATATGGCTTATATTAAATTTAAAGAATTATCAAAATATTTTGATTTCAAATATCAAATAGATCCAGAAGACTTACCAGAATATGCTAAAGAGTATGTTACTGATAAAGAAAAAATATTAGTAGGATATAAAAATAATAAAGATTATGCAGTTTTTACAAATAAAAAAATGATATTATTTGATAGAGATGTATTAGCGGTATATTATAAAAAAATACATATGTTTCCTTATACATCTATATCGTCTTGTGCTATTAATTTTAAACCAGGTAAGGTTGAGTTGTTATTTAGTTTTGATTCAGGATATCAATTACATATTAATTTTTTAGAAATGGATCATAATAAAAAAGAAGTTATAAAAGCTGTTTATAAGCAAATGATGAATTGTAAATTATAATTAAAAAGAATTATTCATGTAATAATTCTTTTTTATTGTATTTATTTGCGGTATAATAATAACATAATGATATTAATATTTTTATTAATTTTAATAATATTATGGATGGGATTTATTTTTTATTTAAGTAATGCAAATGGTACTACTTCGCAAATTCAAAGTGATGGATTGATCAATATTACAATAAGAAAAATAATAAATATAATATGTGAAGATTTAACAACTGTTCAAGAAGAAAAAATAATTGAATATTTTAGTTTTCCAATAAGAAAATTTGCACATCTGAGTGAATATTTTATATTATCTATATTAGTAAGTTTATATATACAATGTTATAAAATAAATCTTAATAAGATAATAATTATGTCTTTTATTATATGTGTATTATATGCTTGTACAGATGAATTTCATCAATTATTTATAAATGGTAGAAGTGGAGAAATGTTAGATGTTTTAATTGATAGTATCGGTGTAATATCGTGGTTAGTAATTTATTATTTTTATAGAAGGAAGGGAGCAAATATATAATGATAAATATAGTTTTATATGAACCTGAAATTCCAGCTAATACTGGTAATATAATGAGAACTTGTGTAGCAACTAACTCTCATTTACACTTAATTAAGCCATTAGGTTTTAGTTTGGAAGATAAGTATATTAAAAGATGTGGAGTTAATTATATTGATAAATGTAAATATGATGTATATGAAAATATTAATGAGTTTTTCGAAAAAAATAAAGGCGAATATTATTTTTTAACAAGATATGGACATAAACCTCAAAGTAGTTTTGATTATAGTAATCCAAATAAGAATTATTATTTTATATTTGGTAAAGAATCAACAGGTATTCCAAGAGATATATTAAAACCATATATAGATAAATGTATCAGAATACCTATGAGTGATAATGTAAGAACTCTTAATTTATCAAATACAGTTGCAATTATGGTTTATGAGGCATTAAGACAACAAAATTATGCAGATTTACTATTTGATGAACCACATAAGGGTAAAAATTTCATAGAAGAAGATTAAAATGATTGTAAAATTAGTGTATATTTATATTGTAAAGTAAATCATATTAATGTATATTATTATTATAAAGATAGGGAGATGATTAATGTGATATATCCATCAATTGATAAATTATTAAATATAATAAACTCTAAATATAAGTTGGTTCACATAGCAGCAGATAGAGCAAAAGTTATGAAGCAATATAAACATTTTCAATTGAATGAAGATGAATATGTATCAAAAAAAGAAATAGGTAGAGCTCTTGAAGAAGTTGATAAAGGATTAATTATAATTAAAGAAAATTAATCTTTTTTATTTAAAAAATAATTTATTTATAGTATACTAATATTATAGAATAAAGAGGAGTATTTTTATGTATGAAAATAAGATATTAATAAATATGTATATATTATCTTTAGGCAAAAATTTTGAACTTTTCATTCCTGTGAATGAAAAAGTAGGCAATATCATAAAATTACTTAAAAGTGTTTTTATAGATTCAATTAATTTATCTGCTAATAGTATCCTTATGAATGCTGATACGGGATCTTGCTATAAAAATAATGATTTAATTAGAAATACTGATATTAAAAATAATAGCAGATTGATTTTTTTCTAGGAGGTAATTATGAATTTATATTTGTTTGATGATGATAGAATAATAATTTTTACACTTCCTATGAAAAAAGTTGGAAACTTTTGGTTAAAAGATGATAGAAATAGAAATTTAGTTAATATAGTAGCTGAGAATAATAGATGGTATATTAAGCCAAGCAAGATAACTAAAATATATGATTCTAATAATAATACTAATAATTTAATATTATTTAATAAAACTTTTTATTTAGTTGAAAAAGATAGTAAAAAATATTTGTTGTATAGTGATTATGAAAATGATAATTCGTTTAATAATTATACAGTAAATGATAATGTTGTTATTAAAGTTGGAAAATCACCTAATAATCAAGTTTGTATCCCTTTATCATGTGTGAATGATGAGCATTTTGAATTATCATATACTAATAAGAAATGGAACATAAAAATAAATGAAAATTCAGTCTGCTATTTAAATGGTAGAAAGATTAAAAATCAAATAACTAATTGTAATTTTGGTGATGTTATAAATGTATATGGAGTTAAATTTTTATTATCATGTGGATATATATTTATTAATAATCCATTTAATAATATTATATTAAATGGATTAGAGCATATTGATATATTAATGGATGATAATATAACCGATGAAGAAATTGAAGATGAAGATATGTATAAGGAGGAAGATTATTTTTTAAAGTCACCACGTATTTTAAAAAATATTGTCGCATATGATATGAAAATATCTTCACCTCCAGGAAAAGATAATACTCCTGAAGTTCCTTTATGGATTACTTTAGGGCCAATGCTTACAATGTCTGCAAGTTCATTAATAATGCTTTCTAATAGTCTTATTTCATATTCAAATAATGAGAGGACATTTTTACAAATATTACCATCATTAATAATTTGTTTAAGTATGATGTGTACTATGTTAGTATGGCCATTTATTACTAAAAATTATCAAAAGAAACAAAAAATTAAGAAAGAAGAAGAAAGACAAGAAGCATATAAAAAATATATAGATAAAAAAAGTAAAGATCTTGAAATTGAATATGAAAATCAAAAAAGAATATTACAAGAAACAATTCTTTCAACAGATGTATGTTATGATATGATCCTTAATAGAAGAAGAAGTTTATGGTCTAGAAGAAATGATCAATATGATTTTCTAACTTTGAGAGTTGGAAAAGGGGATGTTAAATTTAATATTAATATAGATTATCATAGTGAAGATTTTTCAATGGAAAGTGATAATTTAAAAGATATGTTAAATAGGTTAATCAATTATAATAAATTTATAACTGATGTACCTGTAAGTTACTCTTTTGTTGAAAATCCACTAACAGCTATTAATGGTTTATATCCAAAATACATTACATTTACTAATAATTTAATATTACAAATAATGGCATTTCACAGTTATGATAATCTAAAAATAGTTATTTTTACTGATAAAATAAATGCTCAAATATGGGATTATTTAAAGGAAACACCTTACTGTTTTTCAAACGATAAGCAAATTAGATATTTTGCTACTAATATAGATGAAATGCAAGAAGTATCTGAGTATTTATCACAAATATATATATCAAGAAAATTGCTTAATAAAAGCTCAGAAAAAATAGTATCATTTTCAGAATTTACAGAGGGTTATTTTGTAATATTAATTGATGATATAGATTCAGCAAGAAAAACTGATATTGTAAATAATATACTTAAAGAAAAAGGTGTTAATTTAGGATTTAGTTTAATTGTACTTGAAGAAAAATTATCTAAGATACCAAGTGAAGTATCAAAATTTTTAATTATTGGTGAAAAAACTTCTATAATATTAGATACTACTAATAATAATCAAACTAAGTTCATAGAAGAGATAAATTTTTCTTATGATATGATTGCTTGCTCTAAAGTTGTTTCTAATTTGCCTATTAGACAAGAAGATAGTGAAAAACAATTACCATCCAGTATGTCATTTTTAGAGCTATTTAGTGTTGGTAAAATTGAACAATTAAATATATTAAATAGATATAAGGAGAATAATCCAACAAAATCTTTAAAAGCACAAATTGGAATTAATACAGTTGGAGAGCCTTTTGTTTTAGACTTACATGAGAAATCCCATGGTCCTCATGGATTAGTTGCTGGTATGACTGGTAGTGGAAAATCAGAATTTATTATTACATATGTATTATCAATGGCAGTTAATTATAGTCCAGAAGAAGTTGCTTTTGTTCTTATAGATTATAAAGGAGGAGGATTGACTGGTGCTTTTATTAATAGTGAAACTGGTGAAAAACTACCTCATGTTGTCGGTACTATTACTAATTTAGATAAAACCGAAATTAATAGAGCGCTTGCAAGTATAAAAAGTGAACTTCAAAGAAGACAAAAGATATTTAATGAAGTAAGACAAAACACTGGAGAAGGTACTATTGATATATATAAATATCAAAGATTATATAGAGATGGTAGGCTAATAGAACCTATGCCACACTTAATAATTATCATTGATGAGTTTGCTGAATTAAAAGATCAACAACCTGGGTTTATGGAAGATTTAATTAGTACTGCTCGTATTGGTCGTTCATTGGGAGTACATCTAATACTTGCAACACAAAAGCCAAGTGGAGTAGTAGATGCTCAAATTTGGTCAAACTCTAAATTCAAAGTATGTTTAAAAGTTCAAGATAAACAAGATAGTATGGAAATGATAAAAAATGATTTAGCAGCAGAATTAAAAAATGTTGGTAGATTTTATTTATTAGTTGGATATAATGAATACTTTGCTATGGGACAGGCCGCTTGGGCAGGAGCTCAATATTATCCTAATGATGAATATAAAAAAACAGTTGATAAAAATTTATATTTTATAGATAACGTTGGTTCTATTAATAAAGTAATAAATAATTCATTTTCTAAAGTTAATTTAGTATCAAATGGTGAAGAACTAACAAATGTAGTAAAATATATAATTAAAATTGGAGAAGAAAGTAATTTTAAAATTAATAAATTATGGTTAGATAGAATACCAAAAAATATATATATCGATGATTTGATTAAAAAATACAATTATAGTGTTGAAAAGTTTAAATTAAATCCCATTATTGGTGAATATGATAATCCATCAAATCAAAATCAAGGATTGGTTACATTAGATTTTAATACATTTGGAAATACAGTAATTTATGGTACTAATGAGAGTGGAAAAGATGAGTTATTACAAACAATATGTTATTCATTAATTAAAGATTATAGTAGTGAAGAATTAAATATGTATATTGCTGATTTTGGCGCTGAAACATTAATTAATTTTAAAAATGCACCTCAAGTTGGTGATGTTGTAATTAATGGTGAAGATGAGAAAGTAAATAATTTCCATAAATTATTACAAACAGAAATGAATAAAAGAAAGAAATTATTTACTGAATATGGTGGTAATTATGATTCATATATAAAACATAGTGGTAAAACATTACCACAGATAATTTCAATTATAAATTCAATAGAAATAATGAATGAATTATATATGGATAGCATAGATAAATTTGTCCCAATAATAAGGGAAGGAAATAAATATGGGATGTATTTTATATTTACTACTGAAAACCAAAGTACTATTAAAATGAAAGTTACTCAAAGTTGTAAAAATAATATATGCTTACAAATGAATAATGAACAATCATATAAAGATATATTAGGAAAAACCTCAGGTCTTGTTCCTTCACAAAATCTTGGTAGAGGACTTATCAAGAAAGACGTGGTTTGTGAATTTCAAACAGCATTTATTACAAAAGAAGATACAACATATAATATTATCAAACAACTAATTGAAGAAGTAAATACAAAAGGATATAAAAAAGCACAGCCTATACATGTTATGCCACAAGATATTAATATATCTAGATTTATGGATAAATATGTTGGACTTAATGCAGTTCCTCTTGGTATTGAAATAGAAACTTTAAGTAGTATATTTTATGACTTTAAAAAGAAATGTTTTAATGTTATTGGAGTTTCAGAAATGGAAAATGCTACATTATTTATAAAAAATATTACTAAAGTTTTATCAATGAATAATAATATATTTAATGTTTGGGTAATAGATGCATCTAATTATTATGAAAATTTTGAATATAACATAGAGTATATAAATAATAATTATAATGAATTTATTGATAAAATTAACATTATAAATGAAGAAATACAAAAGAAACTTGCTGATAATAATATGAATTATAGAGCTGTACAAAATGATAAAAACACATTAATTATGGTAATTGGATTTGAAAAATTCTTTAATAAGTTAGATGATGAACATAAGAATAAATTTAAGAAGATATTAAATGATAATAGAGAATATGCTAAGATTAACTTTATGTTTATTGATATACCAATTTCATTTAAGAAGTATGAATTTGATGAATGGTATAAAAACAGCTTTGATGGTAATAATGGTATTTGGGTTGGAGCTGGATTTAATCAACAATTCGTACTTAAAACATCAATTCAAAGAGTTACACTTGGATCAATTGATAAAGGACATATTATTATTGTTAAGAATGGAATTCCAATTAATGTAAAATTAATAAATGAAGTCAAGTAAAACTTGGCTTTTTTATTTTTAAAAAAAGTCTTTTTTTCTTGCAATAATACTTTATTCATTGTAAAATTACAATAGGAGGTAAATGATAAATGAATCATAAAGTAAATAGTGTACAAGCACTACATGATGATGCTTATGGATTATACAATAATGTTGTTATTGGAAGCGCTAATTATAGTGCAGAAACACTTATTGCTAATCTATCAAGTGGAATTCAAATTTTAAAAGGTTGTTGGGAAGGAAAAGATGCTGGTGTACAAATTCAAAATATAGTAAGAGTACACAATGCAATGGTAGCTATAAGAAACACATTAGGTAATCTTTGCGTTGAAGCATCTAAAATAGCAGCTAATTATAGACAAATTCAAAATTCTAATGGTGCTGGTATGGAAGTTTTTGGAACTATTATAAGCGAAGAAAAAGCTGTAATGGAAGATTATAGTGATACAAGAGATACAATCAATATTACACCAGATGCTGATAATGGTCGTTTAAAAATTGATGCTGCTAATGGTGCTATAGATAACTTTATTTCAGAAGTTAAAAAATATTACACTGCTATTATGGATAATTGGCAAGCTGGAATTGGAAGACAAGAAGCAGTTGATGCATTTGATGCTTTCTTAAGTAGTTCTAATCAATATAAAGAAACATTATCAATAGTATCATCAAGTATTCAAACAGCATTGAGAAATTACGGTTTATAGTAAAAAATAAGAAGTTTTTTAAACTTCTTATTTCATAAGTAGAATGATTAATCTTGTTCTATTTATGAAATAAGAAGAGGTGAGATAGATGTGCGAACATACTAAACGAGCAGCTATTGCAGAAGCAGAAGCCGAAATTAAAAAATTAAATGAAAAAAGAAAAGAATTAATGTCTGAGCAAAATAGAACAGAATCTTGTAGAGGGGTAATTGATTGTGCAAGAGGTAAATTGCAACAAGTATATAATGATTTAAAATCTGGTTGTATTGTTAATAACGGTATGTCAATCATTGAATGCGGAAATTTTTCTGATGAAAATAGCATAGCTACTCAAATAAGTAATTTTGAAAATATAGAAAATGAATTAGATGAAAGAAAACAAGAATTAGATAGAATGTTACTTACTATTGATGAAGATATAGCAAGTCAAGAAGAAATAAAGATTAATCCGCCAGATTATGAATGTGCAGTTTGTAAAGGTGCAACTAAAGCAACATATGCTTATTGGACTTCTTCATACGTAGTGGGTACTAGAGCTCCACGTTAGGAAAAAAAAGATTGTTAGGTGAAATATGAAATGTGTTAATTGTGGCTATGAAATAAATAGTGATTCTAATGAATGTCCTAAATGTGGATATAAAGTTGATACAGAACAAATTATAAATAAAAAGAATGTAGCATTAGCTGGTGGATCTGTTTTAGCTGCCGGTCTTTCAATTGCGGGAATAAATAAACTAGCAAATGGAAATAAAACAAAAGCTGATGCAAAACCTATAATTGAAGTAGAAGAAGATTTAGTTGTAGATAATACACCTAATGATGATTTTAATGTGGAAGAAAATATTCCTGAAGAAGTAACTGAAGATGTAGCTAAAGAAGTTATAGTCGAAGATAATTTAGAAGATGATTCTAATATAAGTGATATGTCTTCATCAAATAAGTATAATGATCCTTTAGAAATAGATAATTCAAATAAAAAACCATCTTCTAATGATAAAGATGATAGTAAAGTAGAAGATGAAAAAGAAGAAACTGAAGAAATAGAAGATGAAAAAGAAGAAACTGATGAATTAGAAGATGAAATTAAAGAAGAAACAGAAGAGGAAGAAAAAGAAACAATTGAAGAATATGAAGAAGAATTTGTAG
>CASFKI010000010.1:0-6756 GCA_949295285.1 uncultured bacterium | reverse complement strand
GAACAAAAGACAATACAAGTATCAGGATTAGTAAAACCACATGCTAATATAACATATTATAATAATGAACTTGGTTATACTGATTGTAATACAGTACAATGTAGTTTAGATGAATTGTATGGATTATATGGTAAGTAATTATTAATATATTTTAATTGATATTAGTTGAGATGATATGTATGTTGATATATTTATTTTGGTTATAAATTATATTCAAATAAAATGAATTCAATAAGTTTATTTATTTTTTAGTGTTTTATTAATGAAGAAAATATTATATAAAAAGTTATTGATGAATGGTTAATAAGTGCTGTTGAAAATGAAATAATTTTAAGTTGATAATATTTGATATTTATGAATTAGAAAGAAATGGTATATTCAACTATAAATACGGGTTAATAGATGATATTCGATTAGATAAATTTAAAAGGTTTATAAAAAATGCTGAGTAGTGTATGTTGAAATTATACTAGAAAAAACGAGTTATTTTGACAAGAATAAAAAAATAATAAAAAATGTAGCATTTCTACATTTTTTATTATTTTTCTTCTTCAATTACTATTGCATCGGCAGGACAAGATTCGATGATGTTAAGTAATTCTTTTTTATCTTCAGCATCAACGTCTTCTTTTATTACTTTACTAAATCCATCATCACCAATTTCAAAATATTTTGAATTTTCAGTTGCACATATTCCACATCCTATGCATTTTTCTTTTACTCTTAATTTTTCCATATTATATCTCCTTACTTATTAATTATACATAATATATATATAAAAATCTATAATTATTTAATTTTTGTAAAACCAATTTTATTGAAAAAAAAAACCTCTTATGATATTATAATTATGGTGAATAATATGAGTTCAAGAATGGAGAAATATGATAAAAGTTATATTGAAGAAGAGTTTAGTCGTACGAAAAGAAATGAACATATATATAATTCAACAGATATGAGCGAACTATCAAGAATAAAGACTAATAATAATGTTAGTATTATTTCTGATGGTGGGAAAACTATAGATTTAGAAAAAATAAAAAAATATATAGATAATCTTAATGATAATGAAGAAGAAGATAAAAGAAGAGTTTCATTAGAACTACCAAAAACAGAAGAAATAACTATAGTTAAAAGAGAAGAAAAAGATTATGATATAAATTCTGTATTAGAAAAGGCAAGAGAAAACCAAGAGACTGATTATGAAGAAAATAGACATAGAAAATTAAATAATACACAAATAGATATATTGAAGAGTATTAAGATTAAAGAACTTAAAAGAAAAAATGAATCTATTAATGATGAGTTAAATACGGAAGAAAAAACAATAGTTAATTTAATACAAAATATTCAAACTAATAGTAAAAATAGTAAGAAGAAAAATTTATTTGAAGATTTAATGGCTGATGATGATGAAACGGCTGTTATGGGTGCTAATGAAAAAAATGAATTAAAACAAGCGTTGCTTAATATTACTCGCGATTTAGAAGAAATTAAAACGCCTGATAGTGATTTTACTAAAGAAATTAATCAAGAAATAGAAAAAATAAAAAATGATAAAGAAAAAGAAAATGAAGATAGTATAAATCAAGATAATTCGTTTTATACAAATTCAGTATCTTTTGATAAATCTGATTTTGAAGGATTCGATGAACTTGAAGATGCTGCCAAAAAGAATAGTATACTTACTAGAATCGCAATTGTATTAGTAGTATTATTATTACTTGGAACTATATTTATAATTGTTAATTATTTGTTTGATTTAAATTTAATATAGAAGTATTTATTACTTCTTTTTTAATATAATTTAATATGAAAAAAAGTGATATATATCTTGTTATAGTAATAATTATTTTTATAGTTACTTATATTTTTATTAAGATATTTACATATAAAAGTGAAAGTATTTTAATTAATTATGCTAAGAGAAATTCTACTAATGTTGTTAGTAATTTGATAAATGATTCTATATATAATATTTTGTATGATAATGGTAGTTATGATGATTTAATTATAATAAATAAAAATGATTTAAATGAAATAAATTCTCTTAATTTTAATAATGTTAGTATTAATAATATATTATATTTATCTACAAATAATATATTAAATAATATTAAAAAGCTAGAAAGTAATAATAATATGATTTATTATGTTCCAAGTGGTGTTATATATTCATTACCAATATTAGTAAATATAGGGCCAAAAATACCATTTAAAATAGATATTTTAGGTGATGTTAATAATGAAACTAATATCAATGTTAGAGAATATGGCATAAATAATGTAGTGGTTGAAGTTGTATTAAATATAGAACTTACTGTTCAAGTTATTTTGCCTTTTATATCTGAAACTTTAAATATAGATAAACAAATAATATTAGATAGTAAAATAATACAAGGAAGTATTCCAAATTATTATGGCAATTACGGATATAATAAGAGTGAATAATGACTTTTTAATATAAATTTGCTATAATTATTTGGAAAGAAAGGTAATTATGATAGTAGAAGTAGAAAAAAATAAATATAAATTAATTAAAAATTATAAAGATGCATACGATGGTGAATCATTTAAACAAAGGTATACATCATATTTTGAAAATTATGATTATATAGTTGGTGACATTGCATATTCTAAATTAAGACTTAAGGGATTTAATAAAAAAGATAATAAAAATTTTAATAAATATAATGATTATAGTAATTTAGATAAGTACATAATTGAAAATTGTGCTTATGGATGTAAATATTTTGTGTTAGAAAAAATTGGTGATAAATAATATTGATTTTATATTTAAAATATGATATAATACAACTAATTTTTAAGGGGGATATTTATGGATAAAACATATTCAAAAGAAGAAATAAAAAAAATTCTTTTATCAAAAAAAATGAGTGAAGTTTATTTTGTTATGCTGGAAGAAGATATAAATCCTATGTCTTTAGATTATGTAAGAAATAGAATGAGTGAATTATTAAAAAAAAGCGAAACATTTTTGAAAAAAACAGAAATAATTTTTGAAAAAACAAAAATAGAAGAAAAAAATGATAACTCTATTTCTGATTCTGATTTGATGGGAGATTATTCAAATTTACTTGAAGATTTTAGAAATTCTCTTTCTAAACTAGAATCTACATTATCTTTGCAAATAACAAATAGATTTTTATTGATATTGATAATGATAGATGGAAAACCTTATGATCCTGTTAATGATAAGTTTATAGATTTAAACGGAAAAAGAATTACTAGTTTTAGTAATTTGTCTGAATTTTATAGTGATCCAGATGTTAGAATAGTGTTATATACTACACCAGAAGAAAAAACACAATTAGGAAAAAAATTATCATTAATGGATTTGAAAGATAGTTATGAAGCTTATAAAAAGCAACATTATGTAAGTGATGAAAGTATAGATTTAACTGATCAATTTATAGATGAGATTAAAGGAAATTATCAAATTTTGAAAAAGAATTAATAAAAATATGACTATTTAATTTAGTCATTTTTTATATAGTTTATTTTCAACTCCATGATAACTTTATTTTAAATATTTCGATAAAAATATGATTTATTAATTGATATTAAATAATTTATATGATATTATTGTTATGATAGGAAGGATGCTTATGAGTAAAATATCTATTAAAAATATGGATGGCACAATGGAAGAAGTTGACTTAATAAATGCTTTTAAAATTAATGAATTAGATAAAAGGTTTGTTATTTTGTCAAAAGGAGAAAGTGCTGGAGAAGGTATGAGTAAAATTTATATATCGGAATTTGTAGAAAACACTCCTGGGGTTTATAGCTTAATTGGTATTAAAGATGATGATATATGGAAAAAAGTCAAAGAGGCAATGAAACAAATAGTAGAAAGTTAGGTGAAATGATGATAAGTGAAGTTGAAAATATTTTAAAGGGAAGAGTAGAAAGCACTGTTGAATTTGATACTTCTAAAAAAATTATTGGAATATCACAAAGCAATTTAACTGCTGGGGATGATGGTATTGCACCACTTTCTAAGCAAAATGCATTTACCTTTAAAGAAAATGCATCAGCATCTGTAGAAACCTTGGATTTATCAGATAACAATCAAACATCTGCTCAAACATCAAGTCCACAAACTGTTGTGGATCCAAATGTTTCTGAATTAAAAACACCAGTAGTTAGTGATATAGCTGTAGATGTTCCTTTAGAGGTTAATAGTCCAAAAGAATTGAGTAATTTAAGTGTAAGTGCACCAAGTGAATTGGCACAAAAGTCAGATACACCTACAACTAATGATATTGCTAATTCAACAATTGACATTCAAATGCCACAAATGCCAGAAACAATATTAGCTCAAGAACCAGTTGAAGTAAATGAAAAATTATTTGAAGTTCCTACCATCAATGAATCAGTTGAAACAAAAAAACAATTAGATACTTCAATGGCTTCAGAAGAAGCAATTCAAATGCCACAAACAACTATAGAATCAACACAAGAAAAAACAGAAGCAATGCAACCAAATGCACAACAAACTATACAAGAACCAGCAATTGAGCAAGTTAAATTTCAAAATATAAATGTTCAAAATTCAGATATTTCAAAATCAATAAAAGAAAATATTAATAATTTAAGTGAGGAAAGATTAAACAAATTACTTAATAATATATCTTCTATGATAAGAGAGTATATTAAGAAAGAAGTTGAGGAAAAATACCAAACAACTAACGTAAATGAACCAAGCCAAAATATTCCACCTATTGATAATAGTGTTATGAATGATGCATTGGCTCAAATTAATAATATTGTTGTTCCAACTCAAAATGGACCAAAATTATAATAAAAACTAATCTTAGTAATTAGTTTTTTATTTTATAAATATAATTTAATATGAAAGATTTTATATATATAAATTACGGCTTTAAAGTTAATAAAATTTATAATAATTATTTTTTTGTTGGAGATGAAAAAATATACATTTATAAAACTTTTGAAAGTGAAGAAAAATTAGAAAAATTATTTATGCTCACCAATGAAATGTATAATCATCAATTATATGTTAATACTTTTATATTTAATAAAGATAACAAGTTTTATACTAAAAAAGAAAAAGAATATATTATTTTATTAAAAGCAAATGATAGAAGCTATGATGTTAGTCTTAATTACTTAAATAAATATAGAAATTTTGTAATTAATATAGAAGAGTTTGATATTATAAATTATTGGAAAAATATAATAGATAATATTGAAAATGAATTGGTTGAATATAATAAAGAACATTTGTTTATACAAAATAGTATTAATTATTTTATTGGAATGTCAGAAAATGCTATTACTTTAATGAGTGAATATAAATATAAGAGTTCAACTAATATTTCTCATAATATAAATTTTTACAATTACAATATTGATAGTTTTAATAATCCATTTAATTTTATTAGACTAAATAGGCTTTATGATATATCGTTATATATTAAATATAATTTTTATAATAATACTATTGATTATGATGAATTATATAATATTCTACATAGTATTAGTGATGAATATGATCAAGCATTTTTGTTTTCGTGTTTATTGTTTAGAAATTATTATTTTGATGTGGTTAATAAAATTATTGATGGGAATGAACTAGATGAAAAATTAAAATTATTTATTGATAAGATAGAATCATATGAGCAATTATTGTCTTATTGCAAACAAAATTTAAAAAAGTGTAAATTATTACCATTAATTGGGTGGATTGATTAAAAAAGTAAAGATTTTTATTAAAAAATTTGATAGAATTGTATTGTGATGTGTATGACTAATATAAAAGTAGGATCAATTATTGATGCTAAAATAACCGGTATTACTGGTTATGGTTTTTTTGTTGAAGCTGAAAATGGTTATACTGGATTATTGCATATATCACAAATTACTGATAGATTTGTTGATGATATTCAAAGAATATATGTAATTGGAGAAATCATTAGTGCAAAAGTTATAGAAATTGATGAAGAAAAAAAACAACTTAGGTTGTCTACTAAAGAATTTAATGATAAAAAAAATAGAAAAAAATCTATAAAAGAAGAGGGTAGAGGATTTGCTCCATTAAGAGAAAATTTAGATAAATGGGTTAATGAGAAGTTAAATGAATTAAAAAATTTAGATAAATCTGAGTGAAAATTAATTTTTTGTATTGACATCATTTCTTATAAATGGTATATTTATAAGCGCAACAAGAAAAATTATGGGCGATTAGCTCAGTTGGTTAGAGCATCTGCCTTACAAGCAGGAGGTCGGGAGTTCGAGTCTCTCATCGCCCACCATAATTTTATTTTTTTTAGCCGAAATAGCTCAATTGGTAGAGCAACTGACTTGTAATCAGTAGGTTACGGGTTCGATTCCTGTTTTCGGCACCAGTTTTGGAGAGATAGCGAAGTGGTTAAACGCGGCAGACTGTAAATCTGTTCCTTCGGGTTCCATGGTTCGAATCCATGTCTCTCCACCACTTGAATTTTGCCTCGTAGCCAAGTGGTAAGGCACAAGACTTTGACTCTTGCATTCCGCTGGTTCGAATCCAGCCGAGGCAACCATTTTAATTATTATTCGTCTCGCTAGCTCAGTCGGTAGAGCACTTGACTTTTAATCAAGGGGTCTGGAGTTCGAATCTCCAGCGAGACACCAGGTGTGCCTCAGTGGCGGAATAGGTAGACGCACAGGACTTAAAATCCTGCGGGTGTTAAAACCCGTGCCGGTTCAAGTCCGGCCTTAGGCACCATT
>CASFKI010000009.1:0-3872 GCA_949295285.1 uncultured bacterium | reverse complement strand
GGCCCGGTAGCTCCAGTAGGCCCAGTAGCACCAGTAGCTCCAGTAGGGCCAGTAGGTCCAATATCCCCAGTAGGACCCCCAGAAGGCCCAGTAGGCCCAGTAGGGCCAGTAGGACCATAACATGTATATGTAGGTGGATAAATTTTTATTTTTTTATTGCAATTATTCATTAATTTTCCTCCTTATTATAATATATTAATATTTTTTGTTTTAGTACATTTAAAATATATAAATTATTAATTTTTAGTTATTGAAATAATAATTTTATACATGATGTAAGAAAGGATAGTTAATATAAAAATACCACTCATTACTAAATTTAAGTTAAAAACCTGCGAACCATAAATAATTAAATATCCAATTCCTGCTTTTGAAGTTAAAAATTCTCCTGTGATAATTCCAATAATATAGTTATGTAGAAAATATATCTATTTTTATTGCATTTAATCATTTAATAAACAATTTAACTATTTATTATTGTATTTTAAAAATATTATATATTAGGAGATGATTTTATAAAAAAAGGTATAGATGTTTCCTCTTATCAAGGAAAAATAGATTGGACAAAAGTAAAACCATATATTGATTTTGCAATAATAAGATGTGGTTATGGTAATAATGTTAGTAGTCAAGATGATGTTTATTATGAAAGAAATGTGAGCTTATGTAAAGAAAATAATATTCCTTTTGGAGTTTATTTGTATAGTTATGCAACTACACTGGATGAGGCAAAAAGTGAGGTTCAACACACTTTAAGATTAATAAAAGATAAAAAATTAGAATATCCTGTATATCTAGATGTTGAAGATAAAAAACAAATGTCATTACCAAAAGAAAAGTTAATAGAAATTGTAAAATATTATTGTGAAGAAATAGAAAAGGCGGGATATTATGTTGGAATTTATTCAAGTTTAAATAGATTTAATAGTAATTTAAATTCAAATGAATTAGATAATTATGATAAGTGGGTTGCTGAGTGGAATGATAAATTTACATATAATGGTAAAGCTGGAATGTGGCAAAATACTTCATATGAAGAATTATCTGGTATAGATGCAAGAGTAGATGGAGATAGAGCATTTTATGATTATCCAACAATAATAAGGAATAAAGGATTAAATCATTTGAATGAAACATCATTTAAATACAAAATAGGCGAAAAAATTTATTTAACAGGAAATATATATAATGATAGTGATGCACAAGAAATATTAAGAAATGTATGTGATGAAGAATTTGAAATTGAAAATATAATAAAAGATTCTATTGCAATGTATAAAATTAACGAAGGATATGTTAAGGAATCTGAATTATATAAAAAAGTTCAAGAAAATTAATATCATTATTAATATTATAAAAAATAAAATTATATAGAGGTGAATATAATAAATAAAATTAAAATTTTAAATCATGATTCTAACGGAAAAATTATTATACCTAAAAATATTATAATAAAAAGTCCAATTGTATATAATTTAATAAAAAAATATAGTAATAAAGGAGAGTAAACTCTCTTTTTATTAATTATATTTTAGATTGGAGGAATAAACATAAAAGCAGGATTATATGTTAGAGTTTCTACTGATATTCAAATAGAAGGATATTCTATTGATACTCAAAAGGAGTATTTAATAAATTATGCTAAAGCTAGAGGATATTATGAATTTGAATATTATATAGATGGAGGTTATAGTGGAAAAAATTTAAATAGACCTGCTATTGAAAAACTTATAAGTGATGTTAAAAAAAATAAGATAGATTGTGTTTTTGTTTTTAAATTAGATAGAATTTCAAGAAGTCAAAAAGATACATTATATTTAATAGAAGATGTGTTTAATAAATACAATGTTGGTTTTATTTCTATACGAGAAAATTTTGATACCACAACGTCATTTGGAAAAGCTATGATAGGAATATTATCAGTTTTTGCTCAATTAGAAAGAGAAACGATTTTAGAAAGAACTAGAATTGGTATTCAAAAAAGAGCAGAAGAAGGACTTTGGAGGGGAGGGGGAAAAATACCTTTTCCATATTCTTATAATAAAGAGTTAGGAATATTAGTACCTAATCCTGAAGAGGTAGAACTACTTCATAAAATGATTTCTATGTATATTAGTGGAATGAGTTTTGGTAAAATAGGGAAAATTGTAGGAATGGATGAAAGTTTAGTTGAAAAAAGAATTTTAAGCAGAACTAATCTTGGAATAATTCCATATAAGGGTAATGAATTTAAAGGAAAACATAAAGCAGTAGTAACTAAAGAATTATATAGTAAAATAATTGAAACTAATAAACTACGTAGTAAATCAAGAACTGAAAGACATTACTTATTATCAGGAAAAATTTATTGTGGACATTGTGGTGCTAAATATAGGTATCAAAAATGGGGAAAAAGATTGCTTTGTTATTGTTATTCACAACAAAAAAGTAAACCAAAATTTGTTAAAGATCCAAATTGTAAAAATAAAAAATGGAATTCTTTTGAAATAGAAGATGCAGTTTATGAAACTTTATTTTCTATGACTCTTGATAAGAGCTTATTTAGAAATAATTATGATTTAACACAAATTAATGTTATTAACGAATATCAATCACGATTGATAAAAATTAATAAACAAATTGAAAATTTAATTAATTTTATATCATATGGTGTCACAGTAGAACAAACTAAAGAAAAATTATCAGTTCTTGAAATTGAAAAGGAAACTTTAGAAAATGAATTATTAAAAACTAAATTAGATGTTGAAAATAAAACAAAATCACTAAATATGTTGCAAACATTACAGTCTACATGGAATATGATGGCTTTTGAAGAAAAAAGAATAATTATAGAACATATTATTGATAAAATAATTGTAAATGATAATGAAATTGATATTAGATTGAGGATATCTTAACTGTTGTTTTTTCTTTATACCCCCATTAGGCCAATTAAACACATAGAAATATTTATTTTTAATGTATTTAATATAACATTTTTATTTTCTGGAATAACAACATACAACAATATATCAATTTTAGATGCATTAAAAGTTTTCAATAATTTTATTTTTAATACATCAGTATTTTTAAATCCATTCAATATTGATTGAATAGATACAATAATAGAAATTAATATTGCCATAACAATTATGCTTTTAGTGTTTGCACCTAACCATATTATCAATATTGGACCAAGTGCTACTTTAGGTAATGATCCTATCATTGTTAAGTATGGGTCTATAACTTCAGATATAAATTTAAAATTATATAAAAATATAGATATTAGTAAAGATAAAAAAGTAGTAAATATAAATGCAATAATACATTCTTTAATAGTAGTAAATATATGTATAATTAAATTATTTTGTTCATATAAATTTATAATTGTTCTAATTATATTAATAGGACTACTTGTAATAAATGTATTAATGTAATTTTTATTTGCTAGTATTTGCCATAGAGTTATAAATAATATTAATATTGATACTTGGGTAAATTTTATCATAAAATTTCTGATTTTTATTTTTTTAATATATTTTTTATGTTCACTGGACATTATTATCAATTTCCTTCCAGATGAGATTGTAATAAGAAGAAAATTCTTTCGCCTTTCTATTTTCAATTGGAGAAGAAATATTATCAAAAATAATATTATGAATATTTTTAATATTAGATGGTTTTTTACTTAATACTATTATTTTGGAACACATCGAAATCGCTTCTTCTATATCATGTGTAACAATTATTGCAGTCTTTTTTTCTTCTTTTATAATATTAAAAACATCATTTCCAACTTTTAATCTAGTTTGATAATCAAGAGCAGAATATGGTTCATCAAGAAGTAGTATATCTGGGTTAATTGCAAGAGTTCTAATTAATGCAACTCTTTG
>CASFKI010000008.1:0-15925 GCA_949295285.1 uncultured bacterium | reverse complement strand
CACACTCTTAGGAGGGAGGTGCTCTATACAGCTGAGCTACAAGGACATAAAAATAAAAGGTTTATAAATTTAATAATTTAAAAAGAAAAATCACATATACATTTAATGAAAATTTTACTTGATATCTAAAAAATTCATAAACACTTATTAGCTTATCTGAAATGCAAACTACTTTTGCTTCTCGAGATATTGGTTTTTCTTTAGTAATTGGATACATATGAGATATAATAATATCTTCTTCAACATGATTAACATTAAAATAATGATTTGAATTTTCTAATGCAATAGATGGATGTTTCTTTAAGAATAGTTTCATTTTAGTACTATCTTTATTAATATCATTTAGTGTGAAAAAATCATGCATTATTGCACCTCTTGTACATGAAATATAGTCTAACTTTAATTTTTTAGATATTAAAAAACTTAGTTTGGCTACTCTATTAATATGATCCAATCTATTATTACCATGATGTACTATATTTTTCATTTCCATAAATTTATTTACACCGTTAAATTCACGATATATATTATAATATTCATCTTCTTTTTTCATATTCATTATTGCAATCTATATCCATCTTGGAATATATAAATTTCTTGTCAATCCCTCCATATACTTCTCATGTTCATTTATAATTGCGGTTACAATGTAAGATAATACATTTTTCTCTTTTTTAGATACTTTTAAGGCAATCAAAAAATTTGTTAATATCTTTTTAAATTCTCTATCATCAAAATATCTAACAACCGCATCATTAAGATCTGTTATTTTTTTTCTTTCAACTTTATTTTTAACGTTTATAGAAAATATATACGTTTGATATATTTGAATCACTTTACTAGTCATATAATCTAATTCAGTAAATTCCTCATTAATAATTCTATAATAATCTTTGCAATAATTCAAGATTATTTTATTATCTAAATATTCATTTTCCATAAATCAACCACCAAACAATCTTGCAATATCATTGAAAGTAACTAATATCATAAGTAATAGCATAATAGCAAATCCCGCCAAATTTATTCCTATTTCTAACTTTTCAGAAGCTTTCTTTCTTACTATTTTTTCTATTGTTAACAATAATATCCTTCCACCATCAAATACTGGTATTGGAAATAAATTAATCATTCCTACATTTATACTTAAATAAGCAGTTATATATAATATATTAATTAATCCACTTGCTTTAGCACTATCAATTATAGAATACATACCTACTGGACCACTTAAATTATTAACTGAAACTTCACCAGTAAATAACATTACAATTGTATCCCATATTTTTATTGTAGTATCAATTACACCCTCAACACTATATATTAATGCATTAACTAATCCTTTTTCATAATTAGTTTTAAACCCAACGCCAAATGTTCTCACTTCAACATCGTCTACCATTTGAACAACTGGTTCTATTTCTATATCTCTAATAGTCCCATCAGTTTTTTTAACTGTAAGAATATATTTATCTTGAGGTTTTTTTGCATTAACTTCAATACTAAAATCATAGTAAGTTTCAATTTCTTTACCATTAACTTTAATTATTTCGTCTCCTACTTGTATTCCTGATTCATATGCAGGATACTCTTCAGGAACTTCTGCTACTATTGAACTTTCTATTGGTCTTCCAAAAATTAAACCACTAAAGAAAAACACAATAACTGCAAGAAAAAAATTAAAAATGACTCCATTAGAAAAAACCCATAACTGTTTTAAATAACTTTTATTTTCTAAAACTTTATCTTTTTTTATTTTTTTATTATCATTCTCTTTTTCACTCATTGCAACAAATCCACCTATAGGTAGTGCCCTAATTGAATAAGTTGTCTCACTATTTTTAGGTCTAATTTGTTTTATTAAAGGTCCCATTCCAATAGAAAATTCTTCAACATATACTCCACTTTTCTTAGCTGCTATAAAATGTCCAAATTCATGAATACCAATTATTAAGCTTAAAATAAATACTAAAATTATTAAAGTTATAATAAAATTCACAATTTCCTCCTAGAAAAAACTAACTAAATATGAAAATATTAATGTAGCAAAAATCACACTATCAAGTCTATCCAATACTCCTCCATGTCCAGGCATAATATTACCATAATCTTTTACATCAAAATGTCTTTTAATAGAAGAAAATACTAAATCTCCAAATTGAGCAATAATTGACATGCACAATGACATTATTATTATTAAATAAATATTAGCATCTACATTTATAAATGTTAGAAAATATATACTACCCATAAATGTTCCAAATATACTACCACCAATCATGCCTTCTACTGTTTTATTTGGAGAAACTTTTGGGCACAATTTAATCTTTCCAATTTGTGAACCCCAAAAATGAGCAAAAGTATCTGTAATTACAGTAACAATTATTACATACAATAAATATACTATATTCATATTTCGTATTATAATTAAATAATTAAATGATATAGATAAAAATAATGTTATAGCTAATAAATACATAGCATCTTCTACACTATATTTTTTATTATCTAAAATAACTAAAGGCAATAAACATACAAATATATCTAATATTAAAAATCTATGATCTATATAAAAACTATCTTTATTTTTAATTGCAGACATAACTATAAATAAATATGTTATTAATGCCATTGATTTCATAACAATTGGCAATTTTTTTTCTTTTTCATATATATTTATAATTTCATAGTATGCAATTATTGAAAGTATACCTAGCGCTGCATAATATAATGATCCTCCTATAAAAATAATTGGTAAAATTATAATTAAAGCAATAATCGCACTTATAACTCTTTTTTTCATATAAATCCTCCTATTAATTATATAATATATTATACCATGATGTAATTTATTTAACAAGGCATTACTTTTTACATAACTTATTTGCTTTATCATCATATACTAACAATGAATTAGTATATAAGTTACACCATTTATCAGTCATTTTAATATTTGTATATTGACCACACATATTATTTCGAAATAGTGCTACTTCACCATACGCATTCATACAATAGTATATATTATTATCATAAACCCACTCATATTCATCATTATTTAATTTAAATTCTGGAAACAATATTATATTACTACCATCAACACTTCTAATCGGTACTTCATTTTTCATAACAACTTGATATTTACTTTTTCCATATTCACTAGCAACATAAATAAAATCTTCAAGTTCACTTACATTTCTTATATTTTCAATTGCCTGACTACTATAGATATCACTTATTAATTTTAAATCATGTTTAGAAATTTTAATACCCTTTGAATTTTCATACATTCCATCACTATCAAATTTATATTCAACAGGACAAGTTGCATCTTTATCTTTATAATTGCCTATGGTATAAGTATCATTAGTCTTACAATACCAGACTCTATAAAATGCAGCATTATATACTACTAAACTATCACTTAACTCTTCTTTAATTGATAATTTAGGTATTGCATTTTTATTTTTAACTATAAAATAATCTATATAAATTATACATGCACAAGCAAAGAATAAAATAAACATAACAATAAATATTTTCGTAAACTTCTTCATATACACTCCAATTCTTATATATAATTATATCTTTTCAGCAATAAAAAGTAAATATTTTTGATATATATCTTTTTTTATTATATAATAACATGTAGGTGATTTTATGAAAAAAATATTTGTATTAATATTATTTGTTTTAAATATTGATAATATTTACGCATATGAAAATAATTATTTTAATATTGATATACCTGATAATTATAAATTAGAGTTAGAAGAAAATAATTCTTATAAATGGTCTTATAATAATAATTATATAGCTATTACAATATCTGATAATCAAAATTTAAAATATGATATATCCAAATTTACACAGCAAGATATTGATAATCAAATTAAATATATTGAGGAAAATATAAATAATGAACTAGATGAATTTGACATTGAAGTAGTTGTGACTAATATAAAAAAAACTAAACTCAATGATTATAATGTATTAAGTTATAACATATACTGGCCTACAAAAGAAACAACAGGATATGATACTTATCAAATAGGAAACATAATAACGACTAATAAGTATATTACTACAATTGTATATAGTAGTGATAATGATATTTCATATAATAATGATTATCACAATATTATAAATACTCTTAAAATTAAAGATAGTATTATAAAAGCAAATACTATTCCATATATTATAATCATAGTTATTATTATTACCTTTATATTAGTAATTATATATTTTAAAAATAAACAAATTAAAAAAGCATAATTGCTTTTTTAATTTATAATATTATTCTTCATCTTACTTAAAATTAATTTTTCTTGTCTTGAAACTTTCACTTGTGAAACACCCAATATATCAGCAACTTCACTTTGAGTAAATCCCATATAATATCTATAATTAATAATTGATTTTTCCATTTCATTTAATAATTCCATTTCATTATCAATTAATATTTTATTGATAACATTTTCTGAATTGTCAGAATAATAACTATTATCATTTTCAAGAGTCATCGTAAACGCAACACTTTGAATAATATTTACTAAATATGATTCATCTAAATTCATAAATTTACTTATTTCATTTAACTTTGGCTCTCTATCTAATTTGATAAAGAGAAGTTCTTTAACTTTTAAATATTTTTTATAAATACTAAATGTATCACTGCTTATAATAATATTTCTATCTTTTTTTATATAATCTAACATTTCACCAAATATATATTTATATGCATAAGTTGAAAATTTTGTATTTGTATTTTCTTTATAATTTTTACTAGCTTTTATTATACCAATCATTCCTGCTTGATATAAATCATCAAAATTATAATAATTACTATACTTTGATGCTAACTTATATACTAAATTTTCGTTTTCTTTTAATAAATCAATATCTTCTTTATCCATAAACTAATATTAACAATATTAATTATTTAATAAAAGCAATTCGACAAAACTAGATATATTATTCGTATGACATTTTTCTTCTTTTTATGACAAGTAATAAAATTAATGTAAAAATACTAATTGTAAAAATAACTATAAATATTGTTATATTATCATTAGTCATAGGTACAACTGTTGGAACAATTTCAAACATTGGTGAATCTGAATAATCAATTTCTTCTTTTTCACTTAAGTCCACTAATGTTGGTTCAGTAAATAATTTAAAATAACAATAATTCTTTTTACAATAATCAATATTTTCTAAAACAATTTCATTTTTATTATTAAATACTAACATTTTATTAGTTATATATCTATAAAATGTTTTTTTAGATTTCTCATCTTTAATATAACCATCAAGATTAACATAATACTCATCTGTATATTCTATTTTGTTATCAACAACTCTATAAAAGTGATATCTATCTTCACTTTGTATAAAAGAATCATCAAGTCCACTAGGATATAATATTGACCAATCACTATAAGTGATTTCTTCTGCATTAACTCTAGATACACATAATACTAATATTAATGAAATTAAGAATTTAAATATTTTTTTCATACCTTACCTCCTTCATTAATATAATTGTCCTTAAATAATACATACACTACTTTTTTATAAAAAAAAATTAATTTTTTAAATTAATTTTTAGTTTTTATAATATAAGTTATAAAAATACGCAATCAAAATAGATCCTATTGAATTACCAAAAATCATTATAATTATATATATAAAAGCCTTAAATGACCATACTTTTCCGATAGTAAAATATGCTATATTTGCAATACAATGTTCAAATCCACAAGTAATAAATACTATTACACATAAAAATATACATATATATTTACCTATTTCATTATCTATTTTTTTATAATTATTAACTGCTATATATATTAAAATTCCACAAAACATAGATAATATAAAAATACTTAATAAATTATCATTTAATTTCATATCACTAAGTACAGCACTTATAGCAGAAATAGTTTCAAATCTAGTTAATAATATAAGCTTTCCTACAATAAAAGCACCAATAAAATTGCCTAATAAACCTAAAAATACTTCATATAAATAAGATATTTTATTAACTAAAACATATCCAATTTTACCTGTATATAAATTCATTCCATACATACATACAACTAATAAACCTATAGAAAATAAAAATGATCCTATTAATTTATCAGAGGAACTTAAATATACTATTGCTCCAATTGCAATCATTACACCAGCATAAATTCCTTTAATTAAATAATCAATGTTTTTTTTATTATTAAACATTATTTTTTTTAATTTTGGTAAAAATTCAGTTACTTTAGCCTTCTTTTTAATTACTTTTTTCATAATTTCACCTACCTATATTAATTCTACTAAATTTGTAATAAAAAGTCACTATTATAATTAAAGAAGAACAATTATATACTATTCTTCTTCCATTATTAACTTAATTCTTCTTACACCATGTGAAGAACTTTCCTCTTTTATTAATTTAACATGTCTTAACTCACCCGTATTTCTAACATGTGGTCCTCCACATATCTCACAAGAAATATTTCCAATACGATAAACAAAAACTAAATCTCCATATTTATCATTAAAATCACCATGTGCACCAATAGTTCTAGCATGTTCAAGTGTCATTTCTTCTTTAGTCACTGGTAATTTTTGATCAATATAATTATTTATTCCAATAACTAAATCTTTTTTCTCATCATCCGTCATTTTTCTATCTAAAGAAAAATCAAATCTGAGTCTTTCTTCAGATAAATTACAACCCATACATTTAACTTCTTTACCATATATTTCTTGTAATACACAAAGCGCTATATGAGCTATTGTATGATATTTTGTACTATTATCCATAAAATCACCTCAAAAATAATTTTATCACATTTATATAAAAAATTCTTTATTTTCATAATTTAAAACTCTTTAATTTTAAAATTAAAGAGTTTATTTTATTTATAAGACATAGGTGTGTATAATGTCTTTTATTTTCTCTTTCTTTATATTAATTAAGGATTGACTAGTCATCTTATTTAATGGTTATAATAACCTATATATCACATCCCTCCAAAAATTATTTATTATTCTTCAGTTAAAGTTACTTTAACTTCTTTTTCTTTATACTCTCTTCCGCTTACATACTTGATTTTTAGTACAACCGTATCACCAGGTTTTTTCTCATATAAAACATCACTTAAATCACTAAAAGTTTTCACTTCATTTCCTTCTATTTCTGTGATAATGTTACCTATTTCAAGTCCAGCCTTATCTGCACCACCTCCTTTAACAATTTTTGATATATAAAACCCTTCAGGTAGACCATAAAATGATTCATTTGTCATATATCCTTCTACCCCAAGGACAGGTTTAGTCTCTTCTTCTCCATTCATAAGCGAAGTAATTAATGCATCAACATCAGTTATAGGAATAGCAAATCCCATACCCTCTATACTAGCTTCTGAATATGATCCATTTGATGAATATTTAGCAGAATTAATTCCTATAACTTCTCCATTAGCATTTAATAATGCTCCTCCACTATTTCCGCCATTAATAGCAGCATCTATTTGTATCATTTTATTTGTATAATTATCTATTGTAACTTCTCTATTTAATGCACTAATCACTCCAGTAGTAACTGATTGTCCATAACCAAGTGCATTTCCAATTGCAATTACTCCACTTCCAACTTTTAAATCATCACTATTACCAATAGTTGCAAGTTTAATTTCATTTAATGTATCTTCATCCAAAGAAGATAATTTAATAGATATAACTGCGATATCTTTTCTTTCACTTGTTCCCTTAATAGTAGCATCAAAACTCTTATCATTTATAAATTTAACGGTTAATTCTTCTGCTCCACTAACAACATGATTATTAGTTAATATTAATAATTCATCATCAGTTTTACTAATAATTATTCCTGATCCTGCACCTTCTTGGTATCTTTCTTGATTTCCAAAAAAGAAATTTGAATCAAATACTCCAGAAGTTATTAATGTTTTACTAGTTATAGAAACGATACTAGGCATAACATTTTCTACAACATCTGAAACATCTACGAGATATACTCCTTCAATTTTATTATCAGTAGTTTCAGTATAATTTAATTTTATACTAGAAGTTTTATTATCAGAATGATTATTACTATATAATGAATACCCTAAATATACACTACCAAAGATAATAATAAGCATTAAGACAAATATAATAATATTTTTACTATCTTTTCTTTTATTAACATAAGCAACTTCTTTTTCAACTCTTATTTCATTTACATCGTTATTTTTATTTTCTTCAATCTTTCTATTTTTCATATTATATTCCTTCTTTCATTTATCCTTCCTAACTACATACTAATTATAATATTGAATTATTAAAATAACATTAAAAATCAAAAAATTAATTATTATTTTTAAAATTTACACTAAATTTTGTATATCCATTTTTACAATCAACACTTATTTTACCATTATGGCTTTTAACAATATTATTAGCGATAGCAAGACCTAAACCGTATCTATTATCATCTCTATTTCTAGATTTATCTGCTTTATAAAATCTCTCAAAAATTTTATCTCTTTCAAATTTAGGGATTTCCTTTCCATTATTTATTACTTCTAGTATAATATTATCTTTTTCTTTAAATAAATTTACTTTAATAGTAGATCTTTTATAACTATGCTTAATAGCGTTATCCAGCAATATTGTTAATAATTGTTTCATTTTATCACTATTGCATTTAAATTTTATGTCATTTTTTATTTTATAATCTATTTTTAAATTATTTTCATATATTAAACTTTCAAATGTAAGGATTGTTTTTAGAAATATTTTAGAAATATCTTCTTCTGTAAAATTTAATTTAATATTTCCTTTTTCAGTTCTTGATAATTCTAATAAATCAGTCACTAATTTACTCATTCTTTCAGATTCACTTTTAATATTATTTAACCATTTTTTTTCTTTTGGTTCACTTTCTAACATCTCAGCATTTGCAAGAATTACAGCAAGAGGTGTTTTTAATTCATGAGATGCATCATATATAAATTCTTTTTGCTTTTCAAATGATTCAATAACAGGTTTTACTAACCACTTCGTAAGCATAATACTTATATAAGTAATTATAATCAATGATAAAACAAATATGATAAATGATTCTTTAAATGAATTTATAACAATTTCTTTAGAATCACTATTATTAACAATTATAATAGTATTATCATTTTTCAAATAAGAATATTCACTAAAATATAAGTTTCCAACTTTAATTTGTTTATCTTCTTTTATTATCATTTGTGTTGTTCTTATTAATTTGTCTTTATCTATATTTTGATTTGTATAACTAATAATATTAACAATATTATAATCATCATCAATATTAACAACATATGCAAGAGATCCTAATATAATTGGTCTATTTATTATATAATCAAAATCGTTGTGAGTAGTTGAAATTGTATTTAATATATCTAACACATTATTTTTTTCTCTATTGTAAGTAATAAAATTAAAGATAAAAAGTAATATTAATATAAATACAGTCATTATTGTAAATAATAATATAAATGTTTTATTTCTAAGTTTCTTCATCACTAGCCTCTAACTTATATCCAAGACCCCTTAATGCTTTAATATTTACTTTAGAATCAATAATTTTTATTTTCTTTCTTATAAATGAAATATATGCTTCCAAATTATTAGACTCTACTTCACTATCAAGGCCCCATATTTTATCATATAATACATCTTTTGATATTACTTGCTCTTTATTTTTCATTAAATATTCTAATATTAAAAACTCTTTACCTGATATATTAATTGTATCATTTGTAGTTTTACATGTTAACTTAGCTGTCCTTAAATTTAAAACTAAATCTTCATATTCTATTATATCTAATTTTGACTTATCATTATTTTTTCTTAATTGAACATTTACTCTAGCAACTAATTCTTCCATATGAAATGGTTTAGTTAAATAATCATCTGCACCATAAGAAAATCCTCCTAATTTATCGTCTAAAGTATTTTTAGCACTTAACATTATTACTTTTGACATTATATTATTTTCTCTAATTTCTTTCAATATTTCAAATCCATCTAATTTAGGTAACATTATATCTAAAATTATTAAATCATAAATATTACTAAGTGCTCTATATAAGCCATCTTCACCATCAGAAGAAATATCTACAGTATATTTTTCTTTTTTTAATCTAGTAGAAATTACATCTGATAAATTAAATTCATCTTCTACAATTAATATTCTCATAAACTCACCTTACTTTTATAATTTAAATTGTGAATTGTATAAATCTGCATAAAAACCATTCTTTTTTATAAGTTCATCATGTGTACCTTGTTCAATAACATTACCATTATTCATAACAAGTATTAAGTTAGCATTCTTAATTGTAGATAATCTATGAGCTATAATAAATGATGTTCTACCACTGGTTAATTTATCCATGGCTTTTGCAACTAATTCTTCAGTTCTTGTATCTACATTACTAGTTGCTTCATCAAGTATTAGAAATGGTGCATCTTTTATCATACCCCTTGCAATTGTAAGAAGTTGCTTTTGACCACTTGATATCGTATCATTATCATTTACACTAGCATTAATATTACCTGGTAGAGTATCTACAAAATGATCTATACCAACGACTCTTAACACATTATAGATTTCTTCCTCACTAACTTCTTCTTTATTAAATTCAAGATTTTCTTTTATACTTCCATCAAATAGCCAAGTATCTTGAAGTACCATAATAAATAAATCATGTATATTTTTTCTAGTCATTTTATTGATTGAAATTCCATCAATTAATATATCACCATCATTAACTTCATAAAATTTCATAAGTAAATTAACAATAGTTGTCTTACCTGCCCCAGTAGGACCAACAATCGCTATTTTATTTCCTGGATTTGCTTTAACACTAAAATTTTTAATAATAATATCATCTTTATTATAACCAAATTTAACATTTTTAAATTCAATATTTCCTTTTACCTTAGATTTATCTAAATGACATGTACAATTTTCTTCACTGCTCATTTCTTTTTCATCTAAAAATTCATACACTCTTTCGCTAGCTGCTGCAGTTGATTGTAAATTAGTCATTGCTTGTGCTATTTGAGATAATGGATTAGTAAATTGTCTTACATATATAATAAAGGCTATTATAACACCATAAGAAATTACATTATTCATAGTAAGTAATACACCTACAACGCAAACACACAAATAACCAAGATTACCTATAAAAACCATAAATGGTTGCATTAAACCTGATAAAAACGCACCTTTCCTATTACAAGTATATAATCTTTTATTTAATTCATTAAATTGATTATTAGCATCCTTATATCCATTATATGCTTTAACAATAGTATGAGATGAATACATCTCTTCTATAAATCCATTCATATTTCCAAGTTCTATTTGCCTTTTTATAAAATATTTTTGAGATTTTTTTATTATAACTAACATAAATGCAAAACCAATTAAGCTTGATAATATTGATGTTATTGCCATTATTTCATTAGTAATAAACATCATTATTATTGATCCTATAAATAAAGTAATACTAGTAATTAAGGTAGCTAAACTATTATTCATTTGTGTTGCTATTGTATCAACATCATTAGTAATTCTAGATAAAATATCTCCTGTTTCATGCTTATCAAAATATTTAAGTGGAAGCTTATTTATTTTTTTACTAATTTTATCTCTAAGAGTTTTTGCAAAATTATTAGATACAGTTGTTAATATGAATGATTGAATATATCCAAAAACTGCACTTATTATAAATAATATTGCCATAGTTAATCCAATTTTTTCAACTTTTTTGATATCCAACTTATTAATTAATATAGATTTAATATTTTCAGGAAGTGTATCCACTTTAATAATTATTTCATTTGCATTATCAATATTAATATTTTTAATAACACCCATAAATTCTAATTGTTCATTATATGAAATAACAACATCATTAATTATTATGTCCTCATTTTTAATATTTGAATTAATTTTAGTTACAAGCTCAGTTAATACTTCATTATCAAAAGATAAAGAAGAAGATATTGTATCTGTTATTTGAGATAATTTATTTGGTGTTATTAGTGATATTATGGCACTTGAAAACCCCAATAATAAAGCTATTATCATTATAACTTTCCATTTATTTAGTCCTTTAATTAATCTTAACATTGATCCTTTAAAATCTTTTGATTTTTCTACTATTCTAGGCTTTGGCATTTAATAACTCCTCCTCTCCTAATTGTGAAAGGGCTATTTCTTTATATATATCGCAATTTTCAAGTAATTGTTCATGTGTTCCGATTCCAATAATTTTGCCTTTATCAAGAACTACTATTTTATCAGCATGTATAATAGTTCCAATTCTTTGAGCAACTATTATACAAGTAGCATCTTTGGTATATTTTTTTAATTCACTTCTAAGAGCATAATCTGTTTTATAATCAAGTGCACTAAAACTATCATCAAAGATATATATTTCGGGATTTTTGGCTATTGCTCTTGCTATAGATATCCTTTGTTTTTGTCCACCACTTACATTTGTACCCCCACGAGCAATGTTTGATTCATAACCATCTTCCATTTTCGTTACAAATTCTGTTGCTTGTGCTACATCAAGTGCCTTAATTACTTCTTCTTCACTAATTTCTTTTTTTCCATTATCCCCATATCTAACATTACTATCAATAGTTCCTGTAAAAATAATAGCTTTTTGAGGAACATATCCAATTTTATTATTTAATGTTTCTTGTTTATATTTTTTTACATCTATTCCATCAACTAAAATACTTCCTTCACTTACATCATAAAATCTTGGAATTAAATTAACTAAAGTAGATTTTCCACTACCAGTTGATCCAATAAATGCTATTGTTTGTCCTTTTTTTACTTTAAATGATATGTCTTTCAAAACATATTCTTTAGCATCAGGATATTTAAACGATACCTTTTTAAATTCAATTTCTCCTTTGATTTCAGTATCAAGTTTATCAAAATTACCATCTTTAATAGAATTTTCTTCTTCTAATACTTCATTTATTCTCTTAGCAGATACTTCTGCTCTTGGTAAAATCATAAATACTAAAGCAAGCATTAAAAAAGATAAGATTACTTGCGAACCATAACTTGTAAATACTACCATATTACTAAATAAACTTATTTTATCTAATAAATTCATATTTAACATAAGAAAAGCACCAATGAAATATATACCTAAAGACAATCCATGCATTACTAAATTAATTACTGGATTTAATACAGCAAAACATCTTTGATTAAACTTTTGCATATTTGTTAAATCAGTATTTACATTATTAAATCTTTCATCTTGGAAATCCTCAGCATTAAATGCTCTTATTACTCTAATACCTGTTAAATTTTCTCTAGTTACACCATTTATTTTATCTATTAATTTTTGAACTTTTTCAAATCTAGGCATAACTATAATTATCAAAATGCTCACGACTGTTAATAAAACTATTACACAAACTCCAGTTAATAAACTTAATTGTAAATTTTTATTCAATATTTTGTTTATTGCCCATATTGCCATAATTGGGGATTTTATAAGTAATTGAAGTCCCATAACAATAAATACTTCTACTTGTGTAACATCATTAGTAGTTCTTGTTATAAGACTATTAGTTTTAAATTTTCTAATTTCATTCATACCAAAATTTTCAACTTTTTCAAATATTTTCTTTCGAACATTATATGAAAAATCCGCTGCTATATAAGATGTAAAATATACTATTAATACTGATGTCATTAAACTTCCCAAAGCTACAACCATCATTTTAATTCCAAGATTTAAAATGTCACTTAAAACAATTGTATTTGTCTGTATTAATAATGTCATTTCACTCATATAATCTGGTAATTTCAAATCAAGATAAACTTGTAAAACTATCATTATAAAGCAAACACATATAAAAAATATATCTTTTTTTGTAAGATTTTTAACTAACTTTATCATAATTTATCCTTTTTTGTTAATCCCTATTTCTAAATATTAACAATAATCTTAATATTTCTAATAATGTACTTGCAAGACTTGCTATATACGTAGAAGCCGCTGCTGTTAACATTAATTTTCCTTTAGAATATTCTTTATCAACCAAAAAGTATGATTTTTTTATTTGATTTAAAGCCCTACTAGATGCATTTATTTCGACTGGCAATGTTACAAATTGAAATAGTAATATTACGATTTCAGCTATAATACCAATATAAATTAAATTTAAAGCACCAAATATAATTCCTAATAATATAGCGATATATCCTGCATAAGATGAAAAATTAACTATAGGTATAAGATAACTTCTAATTTTCATAAAAAAATATCCTTCTTTATCTTGAATCGCATGACCACATTCATGAGCCGCTACTGCGACTGAAGCTATAGAATTTCCTTTATATATATTTTCAGATAATCTAATAACCCTACTCCTAGGATCATAGTGATCCGATAAATATCCATTTGTCATTGTAACCTCAACATCAAACAATCCATTTTTATCAAGTATTTTTCTTGCTACTTGTGCACCACTAATATTATTAGAATTTTTAATTTTAGAATACTTAGCATAACTAGAACTAACAAATATTTGTGCACCAAGTGTAATAATCATTGCTAAAAATACAAGCCCATAACTTATAATATATGAATCCATAATATCCACTCCTTATTCGTTATTATAACATAACATTATCTAAATTATAATCTATATACATTAAAATAAGATTAAAATAAGATTCTTTATTAAATATTAAATTCGGTGTATAATATTTTTAGGTGATGATATGAAAATATTTATAACTATATTATTATGTAAATTAATTAATAAAATAAGTAAAATAATAGGCCATGAAGGAAGTGTTATTGGCGGTTATTATGCTTTAAAAATAGATAAAAATATTTTAAAAAAAATTAAACTTCCAAAATACATAATTGGTATTACTGGTTCAAGTGGGAAAAGTTCATCTACTGAGCTTATATATAATATATTAATTAATAATAAATTTACAGTTTGTTATAATAAGGAAGGTAGCAATACTATTAATGGTATAACATCTTTAATTTTAAACAATTCAACTATATTTGGAAAAGTAAAAAAAGATGTTGTTCTAATGGAATTAGATGAGCAATTTTTAAAATATATTTTCAAATATATTACACCAACGCATTTAATGATTACTAATATTACAAGAGATCAACCACCAAGAAATTCTCATCCATTTAAAATATATAATGAAATTAAAAATTCTATTCCAAAAAATACACATTTAATATTAAATGTTGATGATCCTTTTGTTAATAGAATTAAACTTAATCATAAAGGCCATATTACTAGTTATGGAATTGAGAAAAATGATTATTCTATGCCAAATAATATAAATAATATTGATGCAGCTTATTGCCCTATTTGTCATAATAAACTAATATATGATTATTATAATTATGGACATATAGGTTCATATAAATGCCCTAATAATGATTTTGAAAGAGGAAATGTTCAATATGAAGCAAAAAATGTTGATATAGATAATAAACATATAACTATCAATAATAATTTAATCAACTTACCATCTGATTTTTTATATACTGCATATTTTGTAACTGGATGTTATGCATTATGTAAAACTATTGGCTTAAATGATAAACAAATTATTGATGTATTAAATGCAAATATTAAAACTAAAAGATTAAATATCTATGATTTTGATAATAGAAAATGGCAAATGCTAGCTAGTAAAAATGAAAATAATCTAAGTTATAAACAATCACTTGATTATATCTTGCATCAAAAAGGAAATAAAACAATAATATTAGGATTTGATTCATCTAGTCGAAGATATAAAGAAAATGATATATCATGGATATATGACATAGATTTTGAAACATTAAAT
>CASFKI010000007.1:0-2928 GCA_949295285.1 uncultured bacterium | reverse complement strand
TTTTTTTTATTTACAATAAATATTAATTATAATTTGGTTTTGCACACTTTGTTAAATCAATATTAATACTTTCTAAAAAATCTTTTAAATATTTATTATCACCATTAGTTACAAACATATGACTTTTACCTGAAAAAATTTCATATTCAGATCTAGCATCATTTGTAAATTGTAGATTATTAGCATCAGTACTATGGCGAATTATCTCAATAATATCATAATCATAATTTCCTTCAATTGAATTAGTATATTCTAACATTTCATTACAAAATTCTTTTTTGCAAGATTTATATTCTGTAAGTAATTCAAATTTATTATTTTTATATATATTTAATTGAACTGGAATATCACATTTACTTTTTCTATTTGTAATACTAAAAATCAAATTATCATAGCTTAAATCTTCAATAGTAATTTTACTCATATCTAAACTTAGATAATTATAATAAATATTCTTTTTTTGTTCTACTTCATTAAATAATTTATTGATATTCTTTTCATTATCAAAATTTAAAACTTGATATTTTATTATTCCTGGAAACATTTCTTTAACTGATTTAACATAATAACTTCCATCTTTGGGATAAATTATATCTTGCAACTTATCTTTTTTATAAATTGCTTTAATTGGTATAGAACTACTAGAATATATTGCTAAATATTCTTCTTTTTCAATATAATAACTTTGCCCATATATCCACATATATACATATTTATAATTTTTATCTTTTTCTATTCCAAAGCCATGATAACTATAGAATACATTAAAATCTTTTTCTTTAGAATTTTTATTATTATCAAATTCTTTGGTTTTGAGAAAATCAATTACTTCATCATATAAATAATCAGAATCATTCACTAAATTTATATTTAAATTTTTATTATAATAAATTAAAACACTAAAAATTATTGCAAGAATTATTGAGAATATAATTATTATTTTTTTTGATTTACTTTTTGTTTTTTCTTTTTCTTTTATTGTCAAAATTATAGCTTTTTCCTTAGCTTCTTCACTTTTATCTTTTTCACCATTTATTAGTTCTTCAATATTAATATCTAATTCTTTACAAAGTTTTTTATATAGTGCAACATCAGGAAAGCTTAAACCTCTTTCCCATTTGCTCACAGCATTTATACTTACACCCATTTTTTCAGCTAGATTTTCTTGTGTCATATTTTTTTCTTTTCTTAACTTTGCAATAAATTTACCATTTTTTTCTTGATTCATATAATCACTTCCTTAAAAAATATTATCACTTTATAATTGAATTTAAAACACACTATTGGTTTAATTTTATTTATATGAATAGTTCTTTTGTAATATTATAATATAAAAAGATTAAATTACCTAATCTTTCAATTTTAATAAATTTTGATCCTTTACAATTTCTTTCTTTTTATATTTAAATTTCATTCTTAAAAATTTTATATAATATTTCATTAACAATATAAAACCTTATTCTTGTTATATCAAACATAACAATATATAATGCTATTTTATTTATACGATAAACTTTTCTATTAAAATTAAAGCCGCATTCACATATCAGTAACATGCTTTATTGAAAAAATTAATCACACTTTTGTATAAGTTTTTTATTTAATTTTTTAGCAATAAAAATATTATTAATTTGTTGACAAATACATTCGTTTATTATAATATAAAACTCGAAATTAAAAAAGTTAGGTAAGATTATGGAAACAATATATAAAAATGAATTTATTGATATTTATGTATCAAAAACATTGAATGAAATAAAAACGGCTGTAAAGTGGGAGATTGATTTAGATAAAGCTAAAGAAGAAGAAGTTGATAGAAAAATGGCTCTTGTATTAAAAGACTTAATCAATGCAAATTTTAAAAATCTTCAAATAGATCCAAAAGGTAATATAATTTATACTCTTCTTCCAATTATTGATGAACAAGAAAATAAAAAAATAAGAATGTCGTTAGTATTATACTATGCAGCTTTATATTATGATAATGTAGAATTATTACAAGATTTATTAAAAGAAAATGTAAATTTTAATTGTAATCATACTATTAATCTTCAATATTTAGATAAAACAATATCTTCAAAGTTTGAAAGAAAAAAATATATAAAAATGATTAAAATATGTGGGGATATTTTTAAAAATTTTGTTGTTAGTATTAAAAATTTATCCGATGAAGAAAAAGAAAAATATATTCAAAGATTTGTAAAATTAATCAATATAAAATATGAATTAATTCGTAATTCTATATTATCAAAAACAATTAATTACTGGGATAAAAATCGATTAGGGTCAATCTTTAATAAAAATAATTTAGATACATTTACTGATGAAACCTATATTAAAGCTACAAAAGAACAATTAAATTTTATTGATAGTTGCAAATCTAATAGTTATAAAAAAGAAACTTGTGAAAGATTAAATAATTTGATGCAAACAAGAAATTTTTCAAATTATTTATATAATTTAGACTTAATAATGAGTTTATATACAGATGAACAAATAGAAACACTTGACTACCATATAAGCCATGTAATAGATAAATTTTCAAAAACTGATGAAAGTTTAAATAAAATTATTGATTTTATTCAAAGAAGACCTGATTTAGCAAGAAGGTTAATAGGATTTGAAAGAGAAGATTTTATTAAAATAGATAATATTACTTTAATAGAAATGTTAGATAAATTTAAATCTATTAATACTATGCATGATGATTTATATTTAATGGCAAAGGCTGTTCAACCCAAAATAGCAATGAAAAAATTATTAGGGTATTATAAAAAAATGAATTGAAAAATTTAGATGCACCTATTTTGATAAAGAAATAATTTTATAATAAAGATTAGTAATTATGAACTGAACCCCAAAAGTTGGACAGTTTATAATTAGTTTCTAATTAGAGGATTGTAACCTGTAATTTACAGGGGACAGTCC
>CASFKI010000006.1:0-6284 GCA_949295285.1 uncultured bacterium | reverse complement strand
ATATATAATAATAAATATATGTTTTTTATTTGGATAAGTGGAATAATATTAATATCATTTATGTTAATTCCATTTATTATAATATATAGAGGTATATCTGTAGGACTTTTATTAATGGGACTAATTGCTACTTTTAAAATTAAAGGAATAATTTTATTTATTATATTATTAATACCTACAATTATTATAAATGAACTTATATATATTTTTATGAGTTATTATTCATTTAAATTTAGTATAAAAATATATAATTCAATTAAAAAAGATAAATTAATTAATATTAAAAGTTTTTCTAAAAATTATTTATATATTTATATAATATTTTCAATAATATTATTAATTAGCAGTATTATTGAAATATTTATAAGTTCTAATTTAATTAAATTAATAATTTAGATATATTTATATATCTTTTTTAATAGTTTAATGACTTTTACTTTTAAATTTGATAAAATTGTTTTGAAAGGAAGAATATTATGAAAGTAGTAGTTGGAATGAGTGGTGGAGTAGACTCAGCAGTATCTGCTTATTTATTAAAAAAACAAGGATATAATGTTGTAGGCCTTTTTATGAAGAATTGGGATTCTAATATAAATAATGATAAAGAAGGCATAACTGATGGTGTTTGCCCTCAAGAGTTAGATTATAGAGATGCTAAGAATGTGTGTGATGAATTAAGTATACCATTATATAGAGTAGATTTTATTAAAGAATATTGGGATGATGTTTTTAAATATTTTTTAAATGAACTAGAAAAGGGTAGAACTCCTAATCCAGATATAATGTGCAATAAATATATTAAATTTGATTTATTTAAAAAAGAGGCTAAAAAATTAGGCGCTGATAAAATAGCAACAGGACATTATGCTAGATTGAAAGATAATAAATTATTAAGAGGAGTAGATAAAAATAAAGATCAAACATATTTTTTATCACAAGTAAAAAAAGAACAATTTAAAGATGTTATATTTCCAATTGGTCATTTAAATAAAAGTGAAGTAAGACAAATTGCTAAAGATAATAATATTCCTGTTTTTGATAAAAAAGATTCTACTGGAATTTGCTTTATTGGTGAAAGAAATTATCAAAAGTTTATATCCAATTATTTAAAGGGTAAAAAAGGAGATATTGTTGATGTTGAAAGTAAGAAGAAAGTAGGGGAACATAATGGTCTTATGAACTATACTATAGGACAAAGAAGAAATGTTGGCTTGTCTGGTGATAAAGAAAGGCACTATGTATGTGGTAAAGATTCAAAAAGCAATATTTTATATATAGCTTATGGTGAAGATTCAAAATATTTATTATCAGATGAAGCGATTATTGAAGATATGAATTTTATTTCTGATTTAAGACCTACAAAAGCAAGTGCTAAATTTAGATATAGAAGTGAAGACATTCCTGTCAATATTACATATTTAGATGAAAATCATATTAAATTAAAATATGAAAATGGAAAAGCTATAACTCCTGGTCAAGCATGTGTTATTTATTTAGGTGAAGAATGTTTAGCAGGTGGAATTATTAATCAAGTATTAAAAAATGGTAAAGAACTTTGGTATTTAAAATAATTTTTAAAAAAATATTGACAAATAAATGTAAAGTGTTATACAATTAATTTATAGAGTAGAGGAGAGAGATTTACATGAAAGAATTAAATAAATTATTAGGTGAAATTGGTATTTCTAAAGTAAAATTAGCTAAATATTTAGGAGTATCTAGACAAATGATTTATAATTATCTAGAGTTAGATTCATTAAATAAATGGCCACAGGAAAAAAGAATTTTATTATTAAAATTATTGGATATTGAAGATGGTAGCGAAAAAAGTATTAAAAGTATTAAAATTACTAGTGAATATTTAGAAAATATTGAGTCGAGATTAAATCAGAATGTTAGAGATATAAATAGCCAATCATTTAATTATAAAAGCCTAACTAAAGAGGAACAAGAATTATTAAATGATTTAGTATTTTTAATAAAAGAAAAATTTACTGAAGAAAAAACTAAAGAAACTTATTATATTTTCTTATACTTATATCATGTTTTACAATCATTGGATAATGTAGCGGAAATTAAGTATGTATTTGCATACTTATCTAAAAAAACCGGTTTTACTGATCCTAAGGAATTTAAATTTAATGAAACTAAACAGTTTATATTGGAAAGTATTATATATACAGCATTTAATTTATATAATAATGGTGGAGCATCTAAATCAAAGTTAACTGAATCTCATCATAGATTTGAACAAGAAATTGAAAATGATAAAGAAGAAAAATTATCTAGAACACAACAGCTAAATACATTTAAAATTCAAGCATTAAAAGAACTAGGATATACAGAAATTACTAGAGATAATGCATCAGAGGTACTTAATAAAATGGCTGAAATTCAGTCAAGAAAAGTTTAAATAATGTTTCTCTATTGACTTCCTATAATATATGTTATGTTAACTTCTGTTTGACGATTAAAATAAGATAAGATAAATATTATTATATATAACCATTAATTACCATATATTAAATACATTATATTATTATAATTAATCATAATAATATTGGGTGGTGATTAAGTTATGGCTAATGCTAGAAATAATGCTAATAGCAATGCTAGAAATAATTCTAGATGTAAATCTAATGCTAGATCAAATTCTAATGCAAGAAGCAATTCTAGAGCAAAATCTAACGCTCAAAGTCGTTAGTTGTTAAAAAGTATTCAATATCAATTGAATACTTTTTTAAAATATCAATCCCTCTTCTACTTGTATATATTTTAATTATATGATATACTTTTAGCATGAATAAGTTTGCCAAAAAAAAATTGAATAATATTAAAAATTCTAAATTAATTGGAAAGGTTAATTCTTTTAAAAATATCAAAAAAAAGACAAATACTACTTTGAACAAATCTATTCTATCTAAAAATAATTTTGAAATTATAGAATTTGAAAATTATTTTATTGATAATGCAAAAGAAAATTTTCAAAAAAAATTAAATGAAAAAGATGATATTATTGAATGTAAAAATAAAAAATATGGTAAATATCAAAGAAAAGTACCTAAGAAAATAATTTTATATAGTATAAGTAGTTCACTAATATTTGTTTTATTAATTATCTTATATAATTTATATTATGAAATTTATATTGTATCCCCTATTCCATCTGTTACTAATGTTTCAATTACTGATGATAATAAATTAAGTATTAAATTTGATATACCAAAATATAAAAAATATAAAGATATTTATTGTTTATTTAAAGAAGATGAAAGTATACCTAGCAGTGATGATAAAAATTGGATTTTATCTGAAAATAATGAATGTTCTACTCTACTTTCTGATATAAAAACATTTGCATTTTTAAAAAATAATGATGATAAAATTATAGCGGTTAAAAAATCAAGTGATTTAGGTAAAATAATTGATTTTAAATTAAATAAAGAGCAAGTTTATATTGCAGTTAATGGAAAATATTCTCTGAAAACAGATTTAAAATTTGTTGGTAATATTGATGAAACTATTACATGGTATAGTGAAAACGATAAAATTGCTACTGTAGATAAAAATGGCCAAATAACTGGTATTTCTCTTGGAAATACTGTTATTCATGCTAAAATATCAAATATTGATGTTAGTAGCAAAGTTATGGTTACCGATTTAATTGTTTCAAAACCTAAAAAATATAATAATAAAAAAAGTTATTTACCTTGTGGAAAATATAATAAAGAACAAAATGATTTGTTAGATATAATATTAAAAGATAGAATTAATGACGCTGGTTATAAAACAAGAGCTGGTGCTGTTGAAGCAGCTAGATTTTTAGCACTTGAGTTTCCATATAAAATAAGATATTTTAGTGAAAATGGAAGAGGATCTACTAATGGTGTCGATGGCGAAGGAAGATATTACCATGTTGGACTATATTTAGATGAAAGTAGATTTGAAAACATTGGTAAAAAAATGCATGGTCCAGAAACATGGGGATGTAGTTTATATAGTAATCCTTCTCACGGAAATAGAAGTAATGGTCTTGATTGTAGTGGCTTTATATCATGGGCTATGTTAAATGGAGGATTTGATGTTGGCGATATTGGAGCTGGACTTGCACCACATTTAGATTTAACTGATTATGGTGATAGAATTGATTTTAATGAAAATGTAATTAAATCAGGAAAAGTTAAAGTTGGTGATTTATTAAGTTCTGGAGGCGTTAATGGTGGACATATTGCCATGATAGTTGGAGAAGATGATAAATATTATTATGTTGCTGAAAGTTTATGGACACCACCTAATGTAGCAGTCGTAATAATTGGATATGATAAAAAAACTATTTTTAATAGATATTATTATGTAATGTTGATGGATAGTTATTATAAGGAAGATGGAAATTTAACATCTTTATGGTACTAATATGGCAAGAAAATTCAAAAAAAAAATTAAAGTATTTCTATTTTTAATAATATTATTATTTATAGCATTATATATAATAAAATTTATAGAAACTGACAAAGAATATATATTAGGTATAACAAGTAATAACGATAAAATAATAATAGATGTTCTAAATGATAAAATATCATGTATTCTATCTACAAATACTCCAACTATAAATGACAAATGGGTAAAAAGCGAAAATAATAAATGTTATTTGAATTATCAAAATAATTCAAATTTATATATTAAAATTAATAATAAAATAATTAATGAAAGTGAAAACGTTATTAATTATATAAATATTAATGATAAAGATACAATTTATCTTCCATTAAATGATAAATTTAAATATATAAATATGTTTATAGGAGATAAAAATAATATTAAAATTAATAATTTAGATGAAAATGTAGCAATTTTAGATAATGAAGGTTACATTAATTCAAAAAAAGAAGGTACTACTACTATTAAATTACAATATGATGATAAAATAAATGAAGTTAATATTGTAGTTACAAATTTAATTACAAAAAGACCGAAAAAATTTGATCATAATAAAGAAAAGTTAGGATGTAATGTAATTAGCAAAGAAGAAAATGATTTAATAGATAAAATATTAAAAGATAAAATTGATAATGTTGGCTATAAAACAAGAGCAGCTGTGGTTGAAGCTGCTAGATTTTTAACCTTAGATTTTTCATATAAAATTAGTTATTTTTATGAAAATGGAAGAGTTACTACAAATAATGTAGATGGTGAAGGAAGATATTATCATGTAGGATTATATTTAAATGAAAGTAGATTTTCTGAAATATCAGGAAGTAGTGAAGGTCCTGAAATATGGGGATGTGATTTATATAGTAATCCTATCAAAAAGATTGATACTAATGGTCTTGACTGCAGTGGTTTTGTATCTTGGGCACTACTTAATGCAGGATTTGATATTGGTGATATAGGCGCAGGAATTAAATATGGCCCTAAAAATGATTTAACTGATTTTGGTGATTTAATTGAATTAGATAGTTTTGATGATACTATAAATGCAAAAGTTGGAGATTTATTACATAGTTCTCATTCTGGTGGACATATTGCCATGATAGTAGGAATAGAAAATAATAATTATTATATTGCACAAGCGCTATGGAATAATGCTCCTTATGAATTAACTCAAAGATATTCATTATCACATTATGTACAAATAACTAAATATTCTAAAGAAGATATGATTGATACATTTGATGAATTAATTTTAATGGATAAATATTATGTTGAAGATGGTAATTTAACTAATATGTGGTAAGTAAAAAGATAACTTTCGTTATCTTTTAATATGTTCTAGAATCATTTTAATTGCAATAATAATTATTATTAATCCTCCTAATACTTTTGATATTTTTTCATATTTTTGGCTTATTTTATTACCTATATAGCAACCAATAAATGAAAGAGTAAAAGTAATTATTCCAATACATAAAAAAGTGATATATCCCCTACTATATTTATATAAACAAGCATAAGCAATGCCAAATGCTAATGCATCAATACTTGTAGCTATAGATAAAAAAAATATATTTTTATTATTGAGAATATCATTATTTGATTCAATTGATGACTTAATCATTTTAATACCAATATATATGAGTAAAGCAAACGCAACATAATAATTTAAATATAATAATTTAGTTTCATATATATTACCTATAATATATCCAATAAATGCCATTATAAATTGAAAAACACCAAACCAAATACCAATACTAATACATTTTTTAATATATATTTTATTAAAATATAAACCTTGAGATAATGCTACTGAAAAAGCATCACTAGCAAGTGCGATACTTATT
>CASFKI010000005.1:0-9773 GCA_949295285.1 uncultured bacterium | reverse complement strand
GTAGATAAAGATATACTTAATCCTAAAAAGAATATGCTTGGTTATAACAAAGATGATGTTGATAAAATGATAGATTATTCCAAAGATTTAGAAAAGAAAAATATTCTTCAAGAACAAGAGATTAAAAATAAAGACTTAACTATTGATAAACTAACTAAAGAAAATACTACTTTTAAAAATAATACTGAACTCGTTAAAAGAGATAATTTAATTAAAGAACAAAAAGAAACTATTAGTAAGCAGAAAAAAGAAATTACAAGGTTATCTGATTTAGTTGAAGTATTAAATAATAATATTAAAACTTTAAAAGAAAAATTAAATAAAGAAATTGAGTATTGGAAAAATTTATTTAATAAACTTGCCAATGCTATTGATAAAGTGTTAGGTAGAGAGCCAAAAGAATATGCTGATGATTATGAAGATTTAGCAGACGCTATCAATAATGATTATTATGATTACGATAAAGACAATATGGATAAAGATGACTTTGATATAGGATTTTAGAAAGGAAGATGATGAAATGGCTATTATATTACTTAATAAAAAGGAATGGACAAAAGATGGTCGTAAATGGATTTTCTATACTAGATATAAAGATTTAAGTGGTAAAACTAAACAATATAAATCTAAAAAGTTTCTAAATAAAAAGGAAGCGATTGAAGCTGAAAGAGTTTTCTTACTCCAACTTGATAAATATAGGCCTGATAATGATATGACTTTTAAAGATTTATATACTGCCTTTTATGAATATCAACAAGATAAAGTAAAGGAAACTACTTTAAATACTTATAAAGATAGAATGAGATATATGGCACTTTTAGATAATATTAAATGTAAAGAATTTAATTTACAACATTACGAGGCATGGAGAAAGAAAATACTAGAATATAAGTTAGCAAATAGAACTAGAAATTATATTTATAAATTTCTTAAAACAATTATGAATTTTGGAACTAAATGGTATGGAATTAATTTTAATGAAATATATCCTAAAATGATTAACTTCACAGATCCAAACGAAAGAAAAAAAGAAATGGATTTTTATACATTTGAAGAATTTAATCAGTTTATATCTGTTGAAGATGATTTAAAGTATGGATGTTTCTTTAAGACTTTATATTTTTGTGGACTTCGTAAAGGTGAAATAAGGGCATTAAATTGGAATGATATAGATTTTAAAAATAATACTCTAACTGTTAGTAAAGGTTTATCTGATAACGTAAATGGTAAAAGATATATAATATCAAGTCCTAAAACTAAATCTAGTAATAGGACTTTACCTTTACCTAAAGAAGTTGTTAATGATTTAAAAGAATTAAAACAAAAGAATATGGAATACACTAACTATAAAGATTCATGGTTTGTCTTTGGTGCTGAATTACCATTAGGTGATGATGCTATCAGAAGAAGAAAGATTAGAAATTGCAAGTTAGCAAATGTTAAACAAATTAGAACTCACGATTTTAGGCATAGCTGTGCCTCACTACTTATCAATAATGGTGCAGACATAACACTTGTTGCTAAATTTCTAGGTCACTCTAAAATAGATGAAACTCTCAACACCTATGCTCATATGTTTCAAAATAAATTGAATAATATAATTAGTATCATAGATAATTTAAATGATAATATTAAATTAGATAGTAAAACTAATGAATTTGGCAATAATTATATAGATAACAAAGATTATGAAGAAAAATTAGATGAATATGATACTGATAAAGATGATTTTGAAATTAGTTTATAATATAAAACAATGGGATTGATTTAGGTCAATTCCATTGTTTTTTTGTGATATTTTTCGTTATATCATATTGATTAATATTGTCTTGATGATTTACTGCCATATCAATATATTTATTACAATTACTGATAAAATCACTCCACTTTACAGTTACTGCATAACTTCCATTTCCATACTGAGATTTTTTATTTAAAATATTTTTAGCCATAATTTCAAAAATAACATTGGTTTTATAAGTTGTAGAATTAGAAGTATAATCGTATGACATATAATAATTATAATTTCCAAAATTATCAGGTAGAACAACATATAATAATGCATTAGTTCTGCTATATCTTCCATCATGAGAAATTTCTTTTAAAGAATAAGATACTTCTTGTGGTATCCACTGATTGGCTTCATCCTCATAGTAAACTTTCATATTAGGTGAAATTAAAACTATAGTAACAGAACTATCAAATATTTTTTCTTTTAATGTAGTCCAAGTCCATTCATCAGTAAATTTTGATAAATCCTCTCCATCATATTCACCTTTATATATATTGTTTCTGCCTAATAGATTTTCTAAATAATCAACATAGTTTCTAACGGTTGAATTAGAATAATAGTTTAAATTTTGTACGCTTGAATCAGCATATTTATATGAAACAAAAATTTTTCTACCCATAGATACCTCTTAAAATTTTATTAAATATATAACTAATGTTATAGCAATACAAACCAAATAAAATGGTAAAACAGTTTTAGATATAAATACATTAACAAAACCATATTTTTTTAAATCTTTCATACTTACTACGATATTGTCAAAATTCATATCAAAATCTATTTCGTCCTCTTTTCTTAATCTTACATCATTATATAGTGCTCTAAATTTACGCTCCAATGTTAAATAATAAGAATCTAAAAACCAAAATACAATTAATGGGATTAAAGTTACAACAACTGCTTTATGTGAATTTTGACCAGCAAAAGCATATATTGCTATCATCATTCCAACCGTCCAACCTTTTAATGCGAATGAATTATTTCCCATTCTTGTTATTACTTGCTGAATCATATTTAAATGACATCTTTTGTTTTCACCGTTCATAAATCAAAACCTCCTAATAATCTAAGTAAATTAACATATATTATTATATCATATGAAAGTGTATTATTAGACTAAATTTAACTTTTTTAATAAAAAATGCTACCTATTTGCTACCTAACAGCATATTTTTAAAATAGCAAATTCTCGTAAACCATTATATTTTCTAAAAAAAGTAGTCGGCATACTTTAATATGCCGACTTTCAGGGGGTTTTGGTTGAATACTTCCAATATGTTATCGTAGAAGTATTCTGACATATTGCTATGTCAAGATAATTATATAATGTTTTAAGTATTGTTGTCAATTATAAAATTAATATTTTACAATTTTTATTTTTATTATAAAAAAAGACTTTTTTTAAAAGCCTTAAAATGAATCTATATTTACTTTAACTTTACTATTGCCATCATTATAGGCTTTAGCCTGTATTAATGTTTTAATACTATTAGCAATTTTACCTTTCTTACCAATAACTCTTCCCATATCAGATTCTGAAACAACTATCTCAATAATTTTTTCATCATCGCTATTAAATTCTTGTACTTTTACTAAGTCTGGTTCTTTTACTAACTTTTTTACGATTAATTCAGAAAAATCTACTAAATTCATTTATTTATTCTTTTTAAATTTATGGAATTCTTCCATAACTCCTACTTCACTTAAAATATTCTTAGCTGTATCTGTAGGTTGAGCTCCTTCCTTAAGCCATCTTAAAGCAGCTTCATTATTTACATTATATTTTTCTGCTTCTAAAGGCATATAAGTTCCAATAGATTCAATAACATTACCATCTCTCTTAGCTCTTGAATCAGCTACTACTAAACGATAATAAGGTCTTTTTTTAGCGCCCATTCTTTTAAGTCTAATCTTTACTGCCATCTCTTTACCTCCTTGCGTAAATAATATACAACAATTCTTTTTTTATGTCAACCTTTTTTTGTTTACTAATTATATTATTCTTTATTTTTAAATTTATATCCTTTAAAATATCCTTTTAATTTATTTCCCTCTACTACAAACGCAGTTTGCGCAAGTTCTAACATAGGAATATCTGATTCAGCATCTGAATATGCACATGACACTTTAACACCAGGTAATATTTCATTTAATCTTCTTACTTTTTCCTGTCCTTTACAATTCTTTCCATATATTTTTCCTTCACTATCAACTTTAGTTGCTATTACTACCTTTACCCCTAATCTCTTAGCAAATTGATTTATCCATAAATCATAAGAAGCGGTTATTATAATATCATTTTCTGTTTTTTTAGACATATACCAAGGCTTAATATTTTTCATATGAGAATTGACAAATTCATTTATAAATTGAGGATAATTATTAATTTTAAATATAAATGATAATAATTCTTCTTTTACTTTTTCAAAGGGTATTAATCCATGTTTATATTCTCTATTTAATCTTTTAGCATTTCTTATACATTTCCATACTAATTTGGGATATTTCTTAAATCCATATTTTACTATATCTTTACATGAATCTCCATTATATATTGTATTATCAAAATCATATATATTCATTATTGCTCACCTACTTTTCATTATAATTATATATAAAAAAATTACTAATAACAAGTAATTTTTTAATCTCTTCTCATGAATTCTTCATATTCAGTCATTATTTTTTTAGGATCTCCTTCTTTCATAATTAATCCATCATGAAGCCATATAACTTTGTCACATAATTCTTCAATTGTTTTAGAACTATGAGATACTATAACAACAGTCCTATTAGAATCACTAATTAATTCTTTCATTTTATTATAACTTTTTTCTTTAAAATGAATATCTCCTACGCTTAATACTTCATCAATTAACATAATATCAGTCTCTAAAATTGCTGTTATTGAAAAAGCTAATTTAGAGTACATTCCACTTGAATAACTTCTAACTGGTCTATATATAAATTCTCCTAATTCAGAAAATTCTATTATTTCATCAATTCTTTTTTCAATTTCTTCTTTCGAATATCCAAGTAACATACCTGATAAGAATATATTTTCATATCCCGTTAATTTTTTTTGAAATCCAACTCCAATTGATAACAATGAAACACTATTTCCATGTAAATTAATACTACCTGAATCAGGTGAAAATATACCAGATATTGCTCTTAAAAGAGTTGATTTTCCACTTCCATTTTTACCACATATTCCAAGTATTTGTCCTTTTGGAATTTCGAAAGATACACCTTTTACTGCTTTAAATACTTTTCCTGAACCTTTAGCTTTTAGTCCTTTTTTTATAGAAAATCTATTCATATCTCTATAATAAACATGCAAATCTTTTACAGTTACTGCTATTTCTTGTTTTTTCATTATTTCATCACCTTAACATATGTGTTTTCATATTTATATATAGTCTTAATTCCCAAATAACTAAGGCCAAGACCTACTAAAAACCATATTAACATCCACATTCCTACTGGAGAAGATTTATATATTAAAATATTTCTCATATTATATATTAAATTAGCAAGTGGATTTAAATCTATTAGTATAGTTCTATATACTACATCATGTATCTTTGTCGATAAATCAAAAAATACTCCTGTTAAATAAAATAAAAATCTAAGACCTATATTTACTAAATTAGATAAATCTTCAGCAAATACCCCAAAATGTAAAATGAATGTGCACACTCCAAATGTAAAAATAATAACAGTAATAATTATAGGTATAAACCATAAAATATTTAAACTAATTGGAACTTTGTAAATAAGCATAAATACAAATACTAATAAAAATGAGACAAACATTTTAAATAAGTTTACACCCATTTTTATTAATATTAATACAAATTTAGGTAGATACACTTTTGTAACTGTATCTCTATTATTAGATACCAATTTTACACTTACAGTCACCATTTTATTAAAAAAATTCCATATAGAAAGCCCAATAAAAACAAATATTGGAAAGTATTGCACATTTGAATTAAATACTACTATTGCAATAAAAGTATATATTAACATAAATGCCATTGGTTCTAAAATCATCCACAAAAATCCTAAATGTGAATTAATAACTTCAGTTTTTAACTCAGCCCAAGTTGCATATAATATATAATTTTTATATCTTTTTAAATCTTTAAAAAATCTTCTCATAATGCCTCCAAAACTACATAATTCTACCATATTTATAAAAATTAATCAAAATTTAGCATAAACTTTTAATAAATAATACTAAATCTTTAGTATATGTTACTTTTTCTTTAGCAATATATTTATTTCTAAAATTAATCAATTTAATATAATCATATTTACCTTTTTCAATTGATTTAATTAAATCTTCTATATTTTTATATTTTTTTCCTGGAATATCTTTCTCATAATCTAAATAAAAATCTCTTTTATCTATATAAACTTCTAAATCATAAGCATAAAAATATATAGGTTTATTTAAAAATGATAATTCATATATAACCGCAGAATAATCAGTAATTATATAGTCTGCTACCATACCCATTTCATATGTTGCAAATTTATTATCTTTTATAATTTTTTTGTCATTAAAAGGATATTTTGTAAGTGGATGTAATTTTAATATTAAATTGTATTTTGTATAATCAATTGAATCAATTAATTTTTTTATATATTTTATGTCAGTTGCATCTTTTCTAAAAGTTGGACAATATAATATATTCTTCTTACTTTTTAAAGTCGGATATTCTTTTAATATTTTATTTGACACCTTCTTTATATTTTTAGAATCTTTAACTAAATCTAATCTTGGTAAAGGATATACTTTAAATATATCTTCTGTATATCCAAAAGCTTCTTTATATTCATTAATAATATTTTTGCTACTAACTAATATATAATTATAATTATTATGCATCTTCATTACTTCTGCCAATTTAATAGAGTTCATTTTATTTAAAAACTTTATACTAGATTTTGATTCCGATGTATCATTCAAGCTTTTACCAAACTTTTTAAATGCTCCAAGAGCATGCCACATTTGTACTACTTTTAAACTCTTCTTATGTTTTAACACACTTATACATATACAATATGAGTCTAAGATAACAACCTTAGATGTAGCAATATGATACATTTGTTTAAACATGTGAAAAACATAAGATATTTTATTTAATAATCCATTTTCTATCTTTTTACATAATATAACGACTTCATAATCACTAATACTTTTATTTATTTCATCTTTTAATAATTTAAAATCTATATTAATGTTATTAGATTGCCTACTTATCATAGTTATCTTATTTTTAACTTTAAATAACTTAATAAAAGTATAAATTATATTTAATATAAATTTTCCAATATTAATTATTATAGTCATTACTTCTCCTTTTATGTATCTATATTATATTTCCCATTTCATAATAGTTTTATAATTATTATTCATATCTTCTTCAAAAGCTGTATGTATATCATTAATTGTTTTAACAACTATTTCATCAGATATAATATTATTTAAATATTCTTCTACATCTTTATATTCTTCAATAAATTTAATAGCATTATCAAAATCTTCATAACCACTTCTACTATTGCCTATAATTGTTAATCCTTTTTCTAATACCATTCTAGTGTTTATTGCAACATTATCCTCAGATACACCCATTAATGCAATTGTACCTTCTGGATTTATTAAATCTATAATTTGATTAATTGCATTTTCTGATTTTGATCCACCTACGCATTCAAAAGCATGATCTATTTTAATATTTTCTGGCACGTTGTTTACTTGATATATTTCATCAGCAAATTGAAAATAATGAAGTTTTTCATATCTATTACCAAACACTATTATTTTTGCATTTGGAAAAGTTTTCTTCAATACTAAAGCAGTTACATATCCAACACTTCCGTCTCCCCATACACCAATAGTTTGTTTTCTTAAATGACTAAAATGCTCAAAATGTTCAAGTGCATTCATCGCAACACTAACTACTTCTAGCAAAACTGCTACTCTATCTTTGATTTTTCTATATTTAATTACTCTATCTCTTTGAATACTAACAACAGATTGCATAAATCCATCATGTCCGCTTGATTTAAAATAACTACTTCTTAAATAATTTTCTTTAATTATATTATCTGTTTCTGTTGGTGTGTTTGGTATTAATACAACTTTATCACCAACCTTAAATTTTCCTTTTGGATCATATATTACTTTGCCAACTGCTTCATGTATTAAAGACATAGGTAATTTTTTTGCTAATACACTTGCACTTCTTCTGCCTTGATAATATCTTTGATCAGCAGCACATATAGCTAAATATGTAGGCCTTACAATTATTTTATCTTCACCAAAAACTATATTTATAAAATCTGTTCTAATTTGTCTTGGAGAAAATAATCTATAAGCTTGTGATATCATTTTTCATTTTCTCCCATTAATATAGCATTTGCAATTTTGAAATCATATAGTGTAGTTATTTTAATATTATATAATTCTCCTATAACTATAGAAACTGGTTTATTTTTAATAGTATATATTTTGCACGAATCAGTCATAATATTTTTTTCTTTAAATGATAAAGAATTATAAGTATCTAACAAATCTTTTATTCTAAAACTTTGAGGTGTTTGTCCTTGATAACAATCATTTCTAACAGGAATTTCGGTTAAAAACTTGGAATTATCTGAAATAACAATCGTATCTGTTGCTGGAATAACTGTATCACAAGCACCATATTTTTTAGCCGCTTTAATGTTATCATCTAATATTCTTTGAGTAACAAAAGGTCTAACGGCATCATGAGTAACTATAATATCTCCATCTTTTATACCATACTTATCTTTTATAAATATGCATCCATTAATAACAGATTCATTTCTATTTGATCCACCTGCAACTACATCTATTTTTTCTTCATCTATTTCATATTTTTTTAACAAATCATTAAAATAACTTATCCACTCTTTTGGACAAACAACTATTATTTTATCAAACTTTGGGTTTATTAAAAATTGCTCTAATGTATGTAAAATAATAGGCTTATCTCCTAATTGTAAAAATTGTTTTGGCATATCTGTATTTCCCATTCTACTTCCAGAACCACCAGCCAAAATCTCTCCATATACCATATATATACCTCCAACAAAATTATATCATATATAAAGTTAAAGAACAAAATATTATTGATATATTTTGTTCTTTTCATTAATTTTTGTTACTTTCTTCAAAGAAATTTATTTTAAATAATAGATTAAATGGCTTACTAAATACTTTTAATGATAATAATAGTGTTATTATTATTGATAAAATTATCAATTGATATACTCTAAATTTGAGACCAAAAATTATCACAATTACGCGTAGTACTATATAATGAAAAAAATATATAGCCAATGTTCTAGAGCCAAACTTACTAAAAAATATTTTTTTACGAGGTATTAAACTTAATATTGCAATTCCTGTAATTATGCTAGATAAATAAAATAAAAGTCTCAACAAGGCGCCAAAATTTTTAAAATATGCTAAGTCTTCATATGGTGTTCTTGATGTTAATATTGGTCTTATATTATAAACTATATCTATAAAAAACAAACAAATAACTCCCCATAATATTAACATTGTGATAGAAAAATATTTTAGTCTTTTATTATTTATTATTTTTTTTATATATTTTTCTTCACAAATTTGTCCAAGTAAAAAATATGGATAAAATACTATTATTCTTGATAAAACTAAAAAATCAGAGACTGAACTATCATATCCTATAATAAGAGATAAACAAATAGTTAAAATTAATAAATACTTTTTATTAACTTTTTTTGTTATCATTGATATTAAATACCACCCTACCATTGCAAATAAATACCATGATATTCCACCTACCGTAAATAAACTATAATTCATTGTTTTATATTGAATACAATTTAATACTTCATACAAAAATGTTAACAAAATAAATAATATAAAATAACTTATAATTTTATTTTTATT
>CASFKI010000004.1:0-6914 GCA_949295285.1 uncultured bacterium | reverse complement strand
TATAGTTGTATTTAACCATGTGCGCATCTCACTATCTCTCCAACCCCCTATGTTTGTAGATGTTGAGTTCATAGCATGAGTAGTTATTATATCTTCAAACTCAATCACAAATCCGCATGCTGTTTGGCTGAATCCTGCAGTAGAGCACTCTTCTGGTGTTGAATTATTTGCTACTCTTACTGTAAATGTTCCATATCCATTTACTTCAACTTCTTTTGTATCTCCTACTTTATATACACTAGGGTCTTTTAATACATTACTTGCAATAGTTTCCCATGAATCATCTGCAAATGAAGGCATTTTTTCACATATATATCCTTCTGGACAATGTATTTCAGCCAAATTATATAGTTCATCTATTGCACTTTGCACATTTACACTAGAAGCTCCACTAAATGTATTATCATATTTTACATCTAGCGCATTCAATAATGTTTCAGCCAAAACAATTCCTGAACATACCATTATTCCAAGAATGAAACATATAACACATCCGGTAATAAATTTATATTCATTCTTCATATATTAGCCACCTTTCTTACTTCTATGATGTTATTTGATTTATCTATTATAATATACTATTTTATCACACATATTGTCAATTTTGAAATCTACTTATTAAAATTTATAAATGTTTATCTTTAAAAATAAAAATCAGAAAATATTTTCACAATTTCTGACTTATTTTATTAATTATTTAAATATTTATTCATCTAAAATTTGCATGTTATTTTTAAATCTATCGAGTACTTCTCTATTATCATCATATGGAATATTTATTCCAAGTGAATTACCAAATGAAGTAAATTTATCAAAGTAGTCATCTATTTCAAGTACTTTAATATATATTTTATTTTCATTTAATTTACTAATATCTACTTGATATGTTCTATATTCTTCATCACATAATAATTCTAAACACAACATTTCACATTCTTCTTCAGTAATTTTTCCAAAATCTTCACATTCTACTTTAGAATGTTTAATAGCTAATTCATATCTATAATCATTTAATTTAGTAATTTTATCAATACTACCATCAAATATTCCATCTGATAAAACTTCTCCTAGTATCGTATGATTATGTTCCTTATCATATGTAAATTCATAACAAAATTCATCATTACAACTATACCATGTTCCATTTAATACTTCTTTAATATCTATATTATCATAATCAATACTATCATCTGAATATGTTGGGACAACTAAACTTTGATTATTATCTTTTTCATTATTACTTGCTACTTTATTATTTTTTATAATACTAATAGTAAAATAAGTTGCAGTAGATACTAATAATATAATTAAAACAACTAATATTGTTACTTTTATTTTTTTTAATTTTGCTTTTTTTAATATTTCATTCATATTGCTCTCCTTTAAATAATAATAACACTTTTTTATATTTAATTCATCACAATTACTAATAATTTACATTAAATAAATATAGGGAGGATAGAGTTTATGAATGGAAGTTATTATAAAACACCTATCTTTATAAATGATATACCAAAGGAAAATACTCAAATGGTAGCACATAATCCACAACTAGTTATGGAACAAAGTTATATAGAGAATATTTTAAGAAATAATATTGGTAAAAGAGTAAGAGTTCATGCATCTTTTAGTGATTCAGTTGAATGGAGGGATAGAGTTTTTGTTGGGATTATTGAACATGCTGGTAGAGATAATTTGATTATTAATGATGTTGATAATAATAAAAATTATTTAATATTAATGATATATGTTGATTTTGTTGAATTTAGCGAAAAAATAAATTATGCTAAATAATGCTTTAATAAATATCATTTTTTTGATATAATATAAATTAAGGTGATGATATGAAAGTATTCAATATTATTGAATTAATAGTAACTAGTTTTATTGTATTAAGTGGATTGTTTATTATATTATATAAGTATTATAGTGAAAAAATAGAAAATTTAAAATATAAACTTGATAATTCTGAAGAAGATTATTTTAATAAATTAAAAGAAAAAAGAAATAATATATTAAAATTAATAGAACTTATAGAAAATAAATATAATATTTCTATTAAAATATTCGATGATGTTAAAAATATGAATACTGATGAAATACAATCAATTAATGACACTATATTAGATAAATGTTATAAAGAAATTATACAAATAAAAGAAGATAATCAAAAAACAAGAGAACTTAAATGTTTTAGAGAATTAATTAATGAATATGAAGATATTGAAATAAATACGGTTGCACTTAGAACATTTTTTAATAAATATGTTCTTGAGTATAATAATATTATAAAAAAAATCCCTTATAATATTATTTCAAAACTCAAAAAATTAAATTTACAGACAATATTAGAAGGAAAAGAATTAAGTATCAATCTTAATAATGATTTGGAAGTGTAAAATCCACTTCTTTTATTTTGTTATTTTTTAAAAAATTATTTGCTTTTGAAAATGGTTTACTACCAAAGAATCCACGACTTGCTGATAATGGACTTGGATGAGCACTTTCAATTATTAAATGCTTAGGATTTGTTATATATTGTTTCTTACTTCTTGCATAATTTCCCCATAATATAAATACAACTGGCTCTTTCTTTAAATTAAGTAATTTTATTATATGATCAGTAAGTAATTGCCATCCCAAGTTTTTATGTGATTCTGGAGTATCTTTGACAACTGTTAATACACTATTTAATAATAATACTCCTTGTTTAGCCCATGGTGTTAAATCACCACAATTTTTATTCATTATTCCTAAGTCATTATATAGTTCTTTAAATATATTTTGTAAACTAGGTGGCAACTTTACACCTTTTTGAACACTAAAAGAAAGACCATGAGCTTCATTGTCACCATGATATGGATCTTGTCCTATTATTACTATTTTAGTACCCTTATATGAGGTTAATTTTAAGGCATTAAAAATGTTTTTATATGCAGGATAACATATATTTTTATCATATTCTTTTTTAACATTTTCCATAAATTTATTAAAGCCTTTACTATTCCATACAGATGATAACACTTCATCCCAATCATTTCCTATCAAAAAAACACCTTCTTTTTTAAAAAGTTATCATAATTATTTATGATAACTTTCACTATTAATTATTTTAAATGATCTATATATTTGTTCTAATAATAATCCCCTAAATAACCCATGTGGAAAAGTTAAATCAGAAAAAGATAATTTCATATTGCATTTTTCTTTTACTTTATCATTCACGCCATTAGAACCTCCAATTATAAATGTTATATTACCATAACTATTATTAAATATATCAACAATTAGATTTGATAATTCAATTGATGAAAGTTTTTTACCTAATATATCCATACAAATATTAAAATCTTTATCATTTATTTTTTTTAATATTTCATTGCTCTCTTCTTCTATATTAGTATCTTTTAATTCTAATATTTCTATTTTATGGTATTTAGATATTCTAAATTTATAATCATTTATTAAATCACTTAAATATTTTTCTTTAATTTTTCCTATACATATAATCTTTATCATTCATATAAACTAAAAGGATTTATTGTATTGCCATTCTTAGTTACTTGAAAATGTAGATGAACACCAGTGGCACTACCAGTCATTCCCATAATACCTATTGTCTGACCTTTTGTTACCTTATCTCCTTTATTAACTCTAACTTCTGCTAAATGCATATATGTTACTACATAGCCATTACCAAAATCAATTTTAACATACTTACCAGCACCATTATTATAACCACTTTTAACTGCTGCAGTTACAGTACCATTTTGAATTGAATATATATTTTTACTTTTAGTTCCTGTTATATCAATAGCTGGGTGAAAATGATATTTACCTTTAATTGGATGATTTCTATATCCATAATTTGAAGAAATTCTAAAAGGTTTACTAGTTGGCCAAGCCCAAAATGTACTATTTCCATAATAAACAACATTTTTAGAACCATATACTATTATCTTATCAACTTTTTCAGTTATTACATCTTCTGATACTAATGTAGTATTCAAAATAACACCATTCATTTCTTTGGTTGCATAAACAACTTTACTTGTTCCATTAGAACCTTGTTGTTTAACATAAGATTGATCTCCATTTAAAGTATTATCATATTGAACAATAGTATCATATTTAATAGTTTGAAACTCAGTATCAAATGATTCAACAACAACATTAGATAATGGTGCTATTGGAGCGACATTTAACTCTTGTCCTACTGCAAGTAATGCATTAGTTCCACTTAAATTAGGATTAGCTATTAAAATATCTTCAACGCCCATTTTATGATTATAAGCAATTGTTTCTAATGTATCAGTTTCATTTACTTTATATGTTTCAGATAAATTAGTTGTACCAAATAAGAAATACATACTTAATTTATCAGCATCTGTAATAATTTGTTCTTCAGTTGGTATATATGTTTTCTTTATTGTTACTTCGTTTTCCAAATATATGTCTGTTATTTCTCTACCCTCATCTATTATTTCCGGTTGAGTACCTTCTATATAATTATTATACTCCTCTTCATCTATAAATGCTAAAACAGTATTTTTTACAGCAATATCTAATAATTCTTTATCTAAAATATATAATGTTTTTTTTCTATTATTATCTGGATATTTAATAGTAACTTCATATCCTAAAATAGTAAAGGGTTCTATATCTTTAATTTCATCATATATTTCTTTTTCACTCATAGTAGTACTTTTGTATGTAGATACTTGATGAACTTCTAAACCGGTTGGAGAATAAACTTTATCAACATTATATTTCTCTTTAATATCTTTTTGCTCTTGATCGATTAAATTATATAATTTTTCATCAGAATTAATTATACCTATTTTTTCTCCATCTAAATATACTTGATAATAATTATTTATTTTTTTCTCAACCGGCTTAAATGTAAATGTAAAATATATAATTATTATTGATATAAATAATATAAACATAAATTGACTTATTGTAATTTTCTCTTTATTCATTACCATCTTCCTTATTCATAAAATTATCAAATGAACCAGTATTCATTCTAAACAATAAGTCTACACTACCAGTTTGACCAGCTCTATGCTTTGCCACTAATAATTCGACTTTTCTATTAATGTTTCCATCATATTTTCCATAAGCATCACTATGCAAAAATAACACAATATCAGCATCTTGTTCAATAGAACCTGATTCTCTTAAATCTGATAATTTTGGTTTACTATCTTCTCCTTTTCTTTGCTCTACACTTCTTGATAGTTGTGCAAGTGCGATTACTGGGATGTCTAACTCCATAGCTAGTTTTTTTATTTCACGGCTTATTTCACTAACTTCTTGTACTCTTTGTCCTGCATATTTAGAAGAACTTGATAATAATTGCAAGTAATCTATTACTATTAAATCAAGGCCTTCTTCAGTATTTTTTAGTTTTCGGCATTTTCTTCTAATTTCACTAACTGTAAGTGCTCCAGAATCATCAATATAAAAATTTGTATCCGAAAGCTCACTCATGGCTTCATTCCATTTTTTCCAATCAGTATTTTTAAATTTGCCAGTTTTTAATACATCACCATCTATTTTACCAACTACACCAAACATCCTCTTCATGATTTCTTCAACGCCCATTTCAAGTGAGAAAAAAGCAACACTTTTATGTTCGTTTATTGCAGCATTTAATGCTATATTTAATGCAAATGCACTTTTTCCACAACCAGGACGGCCCGCAATTATAATGACTTGCTTTTTTTGAAGACCTCTAGTCATATTGTCAAAATCATAATATCCAGTCCTAAGTCCAGTAAATTCAGTTTTACTTTCTGCTAAAGCTTCAATACTTTTTTGAATTTCCGGTAATACTTCTTGTATCTTTTTTATATCTCTTCCAAGTCTATCATCATAAACACTTAAAATATTTCTCTCAGCATTTTCAACTATATCCACTACATTATCTTTTTCATCATAACAATCTTCTTGTATCTTTGTAGCCTTAGATATTAAATTTCTAAGTACAGCTTTTTCAAAAATAATTGATATGTAATAATTCAAATTAGCAGTACTTGGAACAGAATTAATTATTTCAGTAATATACTCTACTCCACCTACTAATGAAAGACTTTTACTTTTATCCAATTCATTACATACAGTATTAGCATCTACCGCTATATTATTAACATGAAGTGTTTTCATAGCTTTATATATTAATTTATTTGCTTCACTATAAAACATATCATCACTAACTTCATCCATAATTTTATCTAATGCTGATTTTTCCAAAAATCCACACCCTAATACAGCGATTTCAGCCTCTATATTTTGAGGTTCTTTTCTTGCCATAATTCCCCCTACTATTTAATTAATGACACTCTTATATCAAATGATACTTTTTTATGTAAATTTATTTTTACAATATGTTCTCCGAGTGTATTAATATCGCTATATAGTTGTAATTTTTTCTTATCAATTTTAAATCCTAACTTATTTAATTCTTCACTAATTTGCTTAGTTGTTATTGAACCAAATACTTTTCCATTATTACCAGTTTTAACTTTAAAAGTAATTATTTTATCTTTAAGTTTATTTTTTATTTGATTGCATTCAGCAATAATATCATCCTCTTGTGCTTGCCTTGCTTCGATTTCATTTTTTAATACAGAAGCACTTTTTGGGGTATAGGCAACTGCTAATTTATTGTTAATCAAATAATTAGCATATCCATCTTTTACTTCTTTTATCTCATCTTTTTTTGCTTGCTTTTTTACATCTTGTAAAAAGATAACTTTCATAAACCCACCTCCATTAATGAATAAATTATATCACATATTTGAATTCTTTACAAATTTATATATTATGCTTTAAAAATATTATATTAAAATAGAAGCAAATATAAATTATTTATTTATATTTTAAATAATATAGATTTTAGATTATTT
>CASFKI010000003.1:0-16478 GCA_949295285.1 uncultured bacterium | reverse complement strand
TAATAATTATGATATATTAGAAAAAGTTATTTTAAATAAACTAAAAGAATCATGTTTAAATTATATTGATAAGAAGAAAATAAAAGAAGAAACTCTAAAAAATATAAATGAAGATGGTAAAGAAAATATAAAAAAAGAAATATCATTTCTTGAAACTAAAATAAATAACATCCATAATAATTTAGATAATATCTATATTGATAAATTAAATAAAGTGATAACTGAAGAGCAATTTAATCGTGTTAAAAATAAATTAGAAAATGAGTTAAAGATTAAACAAAATAGACATAAGGAATTAATTTTTGATATTAATGAAAAAAGTAATAATGAAATAAATTATAAAAAAATTGATAAGTTTATTGAAGAGTTTTTATCTATGGAAAATCCTAGTAGAGAATTAATGGTTAATTTAGTTAATAAAATAGAAATATTTGAAGATAAAAAAATAAATATTAAAGTTACTTTTAATATTAGTATAAAAACAAACGCTTGATATAATGATTGCAACAAAACTTTAAATTTAATGAGGTTAAATATGAAAGATTCACAAATACACTTAATTAATAAAATGTTTAATAATGATACCATTAGAACAGTATGGAATAAAGAAGAAGAAAAATATTATATTAGCGTTATTGATGTTATTAGATTTGTTTTTGAAAGTAATGATGGGAGAAAGTACTGGAATAAATTAAAACAGTGTTTTAAAGAAAAAGGAAATGAAACGGTGACAAATTGTCACCGGTTAAAATTGAAAACACAAGATGGTAAATATCGTATGACTGATGTTGTTGATATTGAAGTTATATTTGCTGATTTAGGTGAAATAGCAACAATAGAGCTTGCTAAAGAACAAAAACTATATGGATTAGACAAAATAGAAAAGTTGAGAAAATGGGTGATAATACGGCTAAGGTAGATAAGGAAGACTTAGAAAAGAAATTAGGTATGAGTGTGGTTAGTAAAGAGAATGCTATAGCATATAAATATGATAAAGAAGATTTATTAATTAATAATAAAAAATAAAAATATTGATCTATCATAAAAGGACAAAAGCACATTATTCCAATAAATACTAGAATAATAAATCATCATATTTATAGACATATATATAAACCATGTTATACATGCAGTGAAGAAAATGAAGTATGTAATATAAATGAAAATCCAATGTGTTAATTGATATCAAAAGATGATAAAAATCATCTTTTGATTTGTTTGTATTAAAAATTATGTTACAATATAAAAAAGGCAGTGAGCATTATGAAAATGATTACTAATATTGTTTCAACATATTTAGAAAATCCAAATATATTTATTAGTACAATAGTGTTGATAGTTTTATGTGTTTTAATTACTAAATATTATCCAAAATTTAGGGGATTTATGGGAGAATTTTGGGTAAAATTAGAATTAAAAAAATTACCTAAAAATAAGTATGTTATTTTAAATGATATAATGATTAGAGATGAGATGGGTACTCATCAAATAGATCATATTGTTTTATCTAAATTTGGCATATTTGTAATAGAAATGAAAAATTATTACGGATTAATAAAAGGTAACGAATATGATAATAAGTGGTGTCAATATCTTGGAAAAAATAAAAATTATTTTTTAAATCCAATCCATCAAAATTATGGACACATTAAATCATTATCAAAATTATTAAATATAGACAAAAAATATTTTATTTCAATAATTTGCTTTTCTAATCAAGCTAAAGTTAAAGTAAAATGTAATAATATTGTTACTAATTTTGATAATATTAATAATAATATATTAAAGTTCAATAGTGAATTTTGTGATTATGATATAAATAAATTATATGAAATTATTATTTCAAATAACATTGTTGATAGAAAGAGCAGAAATCAACATATAAAAGATATTCATAATAAACTTAATTATGAGAATGAATTATTAAATAATATGATATGCCCCAGGTGTGGAAATAAATTAATTGAAAAAAACGGAAAATATGGTAGATTTATTTCTTGTTGTAATTATCCAAAATGTAATTATATAAAAAGATGATGCAATTTATATCATCTTTTAAATTACTTAGTTTCATGATAATTTTTCTCTGTATTAACATTCCATAATTCAGATTTATCATAATCTTTTTTCATGATTTTATTGACAGCGATAAATCCTGTTAAGATTGAATGATCCATATTATTATATCTATGTTGACCATTTCTACCTATACAAAATAAATTTTTAAATTTATTTAAATAATCAATAACTTTATCTATTTCATAGTATGTATCAAAGTAAGCGGGATATGCTTTTTTAACTTTAACCATGCAACTATCTATAACATCGTTTTTATTAATTAAATTCATATATATTAATTCATTAATAGCAAATTCTTTAAATTCTTTTTCAGTTTTTGCCCATAAATCATCTGATTCATGACAAACATATTCAAGACCGATCCATAGATTATTATCTATATTTTTAACCATGTAAGGAGACCAATTATTAAATACTTGGAATCGGCACATTTTGATATCTGGGTCTTGTACGTAAACCCAATTATCAGGAATAATATTATTTAAAGTTTTAATATTAGTTTCATTTTTTAAATTGAAATTTTTTAATAATACTCCAACTGTAATAAAATCTCTATATGGTAAATTTTCAGCAATTTTTTTAATATTTTTATTTAATTTTTTATCATTTATAGATCCTATTAAGTCTTTAATAGGCATAGAACTTAGAAAATAATCGCCTTCAATAGTATTACCATCCTTACATTTTAAATTAGTTATTTTATCATTTTTTAAATTAATCTTAACAACTTCACTATTTAATAATATGCAACCACCCATTTTTTTAAAATCATCAGCAACTTTTTCGTAAAATTGACCTGGGCCATATTTAGGATAATTAAATTGTTCAATTAAAGAAGTTTCTACTTTTTTACTTTTTATATGAAACATTTTTTTAAATGAGTCGATTAATACTGCTTTTATAGAAACACCTTTTACTCTTTGAGCACCCCAACTTGAATCAATTTCTTTAGGACTACGTCCCCATAATTTTTCAGTATATTTCTCAAAGAACATAGTATATAATTTTTTCCCAAATCTATTTATATAAAAGTTTTCTAATGAATCTTCTTCTTTTTTTACAATAATTGATTTTAAATAACTAAACCCACCAGAAATTGTATTTGTTAATCCCATATTTTTAAATGTTTGAAATTTTAAACTAATAGGGTAGTCAAAAAATTTTTTTAAATAATATATTCTAGAAACTCTATTTCTAATTAACATTACATTGTCATCTTTTTCAGGATTAGGGCCACCTTTTTTATATTTTTTATTGTTGTGTAATATCTTATCATCATATGCTGGTTTACCTTGTATTGGCATTACTTCATTCCAAAAATTTTGTACTTCGAAAGATTTAGTAAAAAATCTATGACCACCAATGTCTATTCTATTTCCCTTATATTTAATTGTTTTAGATATACCACCGATATCATTTGATGCTTCTAGTATCACAACATCATATTTGTCTTTCCCTTCTTTTAATAGTTTGTATCCCGCGGCTAAACCTGCTGGTCCAGCACCAATAATAACTACTTTTTCTTTTTTCTTTTCTTTAGTTTCTTTGATCATTTTTTCTCTCCATAAAATACATTAATTTTCTAGCAGTAAAATTCCAAACAAACGTTATTATTGTTGATAAAATTTTACTTAATAAATAATAAATGCTGAATATTGATGTAAATACATACATAAATAGAGTATCTATTGCTAAACCAATTATACCAATAAATGTATAATTAATAAATTCTTTTTTCTTATTATTAAATTTTTCATTAGTAAAAACTAATAATTTGCTTAATGTATAATTAACTATTAGGCCAATTATAAATCCTAATATACTTGATATTATATAATAAATTTTAGTTATTTCAGTAAATAATAACAAAGATAATATATTACAAACAGCTGCAATACCACCTACAAATATATATCTAAAAAATTGTAAAAATGTGTTTGTCGTTTTGTTTATAAATAATTTTTTTAGCAATGTATCATCATTTGAAGCATTTTTTTTGTTACTTAAATCACTTAATGAATAAATAAATAACGGAATAGCACATATAACATTAGAATATACAAATCTTAATTCTCCACCGGTTATTAAAAGCATTATTCCTAAAGTACTAGATATAGTTGGAATAAAAGGTAAATATTTCTTTAAATAGAATTTATTTTTTAAACTAATTATAATTATAGATAATATTATTAAAAATAAGCTACCACCATATCCCAAAAATTGTCCTATTTTTATGTCCATTAACCAATTTTCATAATAAGTAAAAAAATAGTTTAGATGATTAGAAATAGTGTTTGATTTATTTAATGCTATATTAGTTCCGTGCGTATTTTTTTCAATTGACCATATTGGACTAGTAACATAATAATAAGATATTAAAGCCATTTTAGGGTTATTTTTAACTAATGATATATATAATTTTATTACTTCCACTCTATGTGTATTAATATATTCAATATCTACTGCGCCGTCAATAAATTTAATATAATTAAAACTTCTAATATTAAAATTTTCTCTCCATACTTTTAAATCGCCAAGTTTTTGAAGTTCAGAATAATCTTCTTGAGTAATATTTCCATGTTTATTATAAATATAAGAAATTTGATTTAATGGTACTCCAAGTATTTCTGCAAATGAATCATGAGGAGTGATATCTAATGTTTTATATACTGGCCCAGTAATTATTAAATATGGCACAAGTGATAAAATACATATTATTAATATTTTTGTAAAGTATTTTTGATATAAAAATAATAATGCTAATATTATAAATACAAAACTAATTAATCCATTATGCCTAAAGCCTAAAATAAAAAATAAAACAATAGATAATAAAGTTATATTTTTATAATTATTTAACCATTTTCCATTTGATTTAACTATAAATATCATTATGATAGTACTTAGCAATAACATAAATGAGTATGCTATATCTTTCCAAGGCATAGTAAACATTCTTATATTTATTGGATTTAAAAGTATAATTTCTAAAAAAATGTATACTATTTTATTACTAAATCCTAATTTTCTCAACCAATAACATATAGCTGTTAATAATATAGAAATAAGAAAAAGTTGCCATATTATAACGATATTATAATTTTCAATTAAGAGTGTTGGTAGTTTATATATAATAAAAGTATGTATCACTGGATGCCAATTATTATATGTATTATTAATTGCTTGTTCATATTGTGATAATGTGTCATTACTAAATCCACCTGGATATAATGAGATATAAAATATAGCACAAAATATAAATATTATTAGAAAATAAGTAAAAATATCAAATTTGGTTATTTTTTCTTTATCACGAGTCTTAATATTATATTTTATGAATTTTTCATATATAAGTTTAAACATAAAAAAGTATATAACTGATACTACAAATATAAATAGTCCAAAAATAATTATACTATTTGCTGCTTTTGAATAAGTAGTCGAAATGCCAAAATATACAGACAACAAATATAATATAATATTTTCTTTCTTTATTATTTTTTTTAAATTAGTTTTTACTTTATTCATATATATCACATTAATTATATCACATTAATTATTTTAACAAAATATTGTAAAAAATGCTAATATTTTAATATATTTTTTATATTTGATATAAATAAATTATAAATTTTAAATTATTTATTATAAATATGTTGAAAATAATAAACAATTATGATATTATTTTATTACCGAGAAGGTTTTTTTTATTGCAATAATTTTATTGATACTTGTATACATTTGTGATACTATAAGTAAAAAATAAAATTTTTATATATTTTTGGAGGTATTATTTTGAAAAAAATTAAAAGTTTCTTTAAGGGAGTAAAAAAGGAATTAAAAATTGTAAGATGGCCAAGTTCAAAAGGATTAGTCAAATATTCTACTGTAACAGTAATATTACTTGCATTTTTTGGATTATTTTTCTATATACTTGATGCTGTATTTGCATTTATAAGGGGGTTATTTTAATGGAAGAAAAAAAACTTTGGTATGTTGTTAATGCATATAGTGGACATGAACAAAAAGTTAAAGATTATTTAGAATCAAGACGTGAGAGCATGGGAATGGAAAATAATATTTTTAGAGTTGTTATTCCTGAGCAGACTGAAATTGAAGTTAAAGATGGAGTTAGAAAAGAAAAAGTTAAAAAAATGTTCCCAGGATATGTTTTAATTGAAATGATTATGAGCGATGAAGCTTGGTATGTTGTTCGTAATACACCTGGTGTTACTGGATTTATAGGTTCTTCTGGTAAAGGTGCAAAACCAATTCCATTATCACCTGAGGAAGTAAAAAAATTCATTAAAGATGAAAATGAAGAAATAAAACCAATTGTTTGCGATATAGAAGTTGGAGATAATGTTGTAATTATTGATGGTCCATTCAAAGATATGCATGGTAAAGTTGAAAGTGAAGATAAAGAAAATGAAAAAGTCACAGTTCTTATTGACTTGTTTGGACAAGAAACTTCAGTTGAAGTTGATTTAGTACAGGTATCTAGAAATATGTAAAATTTATAACACTCTTAGAATTAATTTAAGAGTGTTTATTTATAATAAAATATTTATATAAAGATTAACAATGATTGACATTTTAATTATAATATATTAAAATTTTACTAGAAATTTATTATAGGAGGTAAATAAAAAATGGAATTAAAAGGAAGTAAAACAGAGGCTAATTTATTAGCAGCATTTGCTGGTGAAAGTCAAGCCAGAAATAAATATACATATTATGCTTCTAAAGCAAAAAAAGAAGGTTTTGAACAAATAGCAGCTATTTTTGAAGAAACTGCTAATAATGAAAAAGAACATGCAAAATTATGGTTCAAAGAATTACATGGTGGAGATGTTCCTACAACACTTGAAAATTTGAAAGATGCAGCATCTGGTGAAAATTATGAATGGACACAAATGTATAAAGAATTTGCTGAAACTGCTAAAGAAGAAGGTTTTACACAAATAGCGGCATTGTTTGAAATGGTTGGAGAAATCGAAAAACATCATGAAGAAAGATACATGACTTTAGTTGGTAACGTTGAAAATAACTTAGTGTTCACTAAAGGTGAAGAAAAGGTATGGATTTGTAGAAATTGTGGACATATTTACAAAGGTAAATCAGCACTTAAAGTTTGTCCAGTTTGTAAACATCCAGAAAGTTATATGGAAGTTAAAGCTGAAAATTATATTTAAAAAAATTAATCACACAAAAAATATTATTGTGTGATTTTTTAATGCAATTTTTAAAAATATATGTTAAAATAATTTTAGAATAGAGGGTGATAATATGAGATGTGTGGCATTGGTTGGCCCAAAAAAATTAGTCGTTGAAAAAAAAGAAGAACCAATTGGAAAAGAGGGATATGTTTTAATTGATGTAATTAAAGCAGGAATTTGTGGATCTGATATTCATTATTGGGATATTGGAGAGCCTAAAGGTCTTGTTATGGGACATGAATTTAGCGGAATAGTTATTGATAATGGTGGAAGTAAAAAATTTAATACAGGAGATAGAGTTACTGCTCTTCCTATTTCTCCTTGTATGAAATGTAAATATTGTAAAAGTGGAGAAGTTCAAATTTGTTCACAAACATGGGCTAACGCAATTGGTTTAACAACACATACACCAGGTGGATTTGGTGGAAGAATTTTAGTAAGAGAAGATATGGTTAGATTACTCCCAGATAATGTAAGCTATGATACAGGAGCTATGATTGAACCAGCTGCAGTTGCATTGCGTGCTGCAAATATTGCAAATGTTAAAAAAGGAGATAAAGCACTTGTAATAGGTGGTGGCATTATAGGAATATTGACAGCTGTATTTTTAAGACTTAAAGGTTGTTCTTATATTGCTCTTACAGAAACTAACCCTTTAAGGGGAGCAAAAGCCGTTAAATTAGGAGTGGCTGATGAATGGTTCAATGCATTAGATCCTAAATTAAATGAAAAATTATTTTCTATAGTTCCAGATGGATTTGATATAGTAGCTGATTGCTGTGGAAATTCAGCTGCACTTAGTAGTGCTATATTATTTATAAAACCTAACGGTAATTTGGTGATGGTTGGTATATCTATGAATAATGTTAATGTACCAATGATAATGGCAGTAATGAAGGAAATTAATATTAAAGGATCTATTGGATATAAACCAGAAGAATTTGATGAAGTAATAAAATTAGTGTCAAATAAGAAAATTAATTTAGAAAGATTTATTGATGATATTGTTTTACTAGATGATGTCCAAAATGCATTTGAAAGACTAACTAGTGGTAAAGATGATGCAATTAAAATATTAGTAGATCCAAATAAGACAAAAATTATTGATATAAAATAATTAATATATAAAAACACCTTTAAATTTATAATTATTGTTTTAAAGGTGTTTTTAATAATATAAATAATTTATAGGAGGAATTGTGCTAGAATTAAAAAATGTTTCAAAATTTTATTCTAACAAAAATATAATATCAGTTGGATTTAATAAAGTTTCTTTAAAATTTGATATTGGTGAATTTGTTGCTATTACTGGTGAAAGTGGAAGTGGCAAGAGTACTTTGTTAAATGTAATTTCTGGGCTTGATAGTTATGAAGAAGGAGAAATGTATATAAATGGCAAAGAAACCAGTCATTATACTGAAAAAGATTATGAATTTTATAGAAAAAAATATGTAGGAAATATATTTCAAAATTTTAATCTTATTAATAGTTATTCTGTATATCAAAATATAGAATTAATATTTCTTTTAAATGGATATAAAAAAAGTGATATAAAAAATAAGGTCTATGAATTAATAGATAAAGTTCATTTAAAGAAGTATAAAAATACTAAAGTATCTAAATTATCTGGTGGACAAAAGCAAAGAGTAGCAATAGCAAGAGCATTGGCACTTAATACCCCAATTATTTTAGCGGATGAGCCTACTGGAAACTTAGATAAAAAATCTTCTGAAAATATTCTTGAATTATTATATGAAATATCTAAAGATAAATTAGTTATAATAGTAACTCATAATTATGATCAAATTGAAAAATATGTAACAAGAAAAATTATAATGAGTGATGGTAAAATTATATCAGATGTTAAAATTAAAAAAAATGAAGCAGAAGATAAAATAAAAGAAAATAATTATAAAGAAATATCTTTATTTAATAAACTTAGATTAGGCGTTAGAAACGCTTTTAACATTCCTAGTAAATTTATATTAATATTAAGCGTTTATTTATTTGTTATATTTTCATTATTTTTTGTTTATTCCTCATTCAAAAGAATCCAAAATCAAAATAGTATGTTAGGATATAATATATATTTTAACAATATTAGTGATTCAAGAATTATTATCAAAAAAGATGATAATAGCATAATTAGCGAGGAAGATTATAAAAAAGTAAATGAATTATCTAATGTTGAAAAAATAATTAAGAATGATTATATATTGGATAAAATTGTAAGTATATCAAATGAAGAATTTTATTTTAATGGAAATGTTAGTAGCATAAGGGAAATAGATAAAATTGATCTAGGGAGAACCATTGAGAAAGATAATGAAATAGTTTTATATGTTAATCCCTATGAATATTCAATCAATGAAATATATGATAAATTAATTTCAAATAATTTTAGTATAGATTTATTAAATAAAAATAATTATAAAATAGTCGGAATAATTTATAATTATGATAATTATAAAAATATATTTTATATAAGCGATAATTTGTTGAATGAATTTAATGAAATAAATAATAAACAAGTTAGTAAAATATCATTTACATTTGATAATAATACAAACAATAAATTATTAAATTATGAATTATTACCTAGTGATAAAGTTAAAAAATCTCAGGCAATTATTAGTAGTGATTTATTAAATTATTGTAATAACTATGATTGTATAAATAAAAAATTAAATATCAATATTGATAGTTTATATTATGAAATGAATAATGATTATATAATATCTGATGTTTATACTATGAATGATATAAAAGATAAAACTGGGTATGTGTATGAAGTTGCTATATTCATAAGTGATGAAGATTATGCAAATATTTTTAATAAAGGAAATTATCAAAGTAGTGTATTTATTAAAGATATTAAAAATGTTAGAAATACAATAGAAGAATTAGAAAATTTAGGATTTAAAGCATTATATGTTTTAGATACAATATATAATGAAGATAATTTAATAATTGCTATATTAAATATAGTAATGTTAATTGCAATAGTTTTATTATTAGTGGTATTATTTTATATATCTTATTTTACTATAAAAATAGTATTAAATTCTCGAAATATATATTATTCAACACTTAGAATATTAGGTTCATCATATAAGACAACTAAATCTTTATTAAATATCGAATTATTAACTTTAGCTAATTTAGCATATATTATTTTTATAGTATTTATGTTATTTATAAAATTCTCTATTATAAATAATGAAATGTTATTTAGTTTATTTTCTTATGTTAGAATATATGATTATATAATTTTATACTTAATATTATTTATAATGACAATAATATTAACATTTAGATATTCTAGAAAATTATTTAAAGATACTGTGATGAATAGTTATAAACAGGAGATATAATATGATAAGATTAGAAAATGTAAATAAATATTTTAATAAACATAAAAAAAATCAAATTCATGTTATTAATAATACATCATTAACATTAGATAAAACAGGTTTGGTTGCATTATTAGGACCTTCTGGATGTGGAAAGACCACACTTTTAAATGTTATTGGTGGATTAGATAAAATAGACTCTGGTAATATTTATATAAATGGTAATAAAATATCAAATAAAAGTAGTAGATATATTGATAAAATTAGAAACCTAGATGTTGGTTATATTTTTCAAGACTTTAATTTAATTGATAATATGAGTGTTTTTGATAATGTTGCTTTAAGCCTTAAAATCAATGGTATTAATAATAAAAAAGAAATAAGTAAAAGAGTAGAGTATGTACTTAATAAAGTTGGTATGTATAAATATAGAAATAAATATACTTCAATGCTATCTGGTGGCCAAAGGCAAAGGGTAGCAATAGCAAGAGCTATAGTAAAAGATCCAGCTATTATTATTGCTGATGAACCAACTGGAAATTTAGATAGTAAAAATACCTTGGAAGTAATGAATATAATTAAATCTATATCGAAAAATAGATTAGTAATACTTGTAACACATGAAAATAATATAGCTTCATTTTATGCATCAAGAATTATTAGAATTCAAGATGGTCAAATAATAGATGATATAATAAATGAACATAGTGATGAGTTAGATTATAGAATAGATAATAAAATATATTTAAAAGATATTAAAAATAACAAAAATTTTAAAAATGAAAATTTAGAAATAAATTGTTATTATGAAGATATAGAAAAAGATAATATAAAAATAAATTTAATTATTAATAATGGCAATATTTATATCGAAAGTAACAAGTATAAAATTCAAGCAGTTGATAATAGTTCAGGTATTGAAATAATAAATGATAATTATAAAAAAATAGATAAATCTATATTTGAAGAATATAATTTCGATTTTGATAATATTATTGATAAAAAAATAGAAATTAAATATTCATCAATATTTAATATATTTAGTTTGATTAATAATGGATTTATAAGAGTATTAAATTATCCTTTTTTAAAGAAATTATTATTACTTGGATTTTTAGCTTCATCAATGTTTATTACATATTCAATTTCATCGCTAGTATCAATTAATAAAGTAAATGAAAGTAATTTTGTAGAAATTGATAAAAATTATTTATTGATAAAAGGTCAAAAATTAACAATAGATGAATTTTCTAATTTAGAAAGAGATAGTGATATTGAATATATTTTACCTACTAATTCAATTTCATCTTTTTATATTAAATTAGATAATTATTATCAAACATATATAAATGAACAAATAGCAAGATATAGAGGATCATTATTTAGTAGCGATATATTAAGTGATGATGATATAATTTATGGAAAAAAACCAACAAATAAAAATGAAATAGTTATAGATAAAATAGTGTATGATAATACATATAAAGAAGGATATGTTACTCAAGCAGGTATTTTATCATATGAAGATTTAGTTGGTAAAACATTTTATGTTTCTAATGATTTAAAATATATTTTAGTTGGTATATCAGATACAAAAAATCCATCAATATACTCATATAAAAGTGAATTTATAAATATTTTATCAAATAATAATGAATTAAAAGATTATATATATGATGTAGATTTAAATGATAAAAAATTATATGATTATGAAATTTATAAAGATAGTATACAATTAATTGAAGGTAAATATCCTATGAACGATTATGAAGTCATTATAAGTGACATATATAAATATAACTATTCTTTAAATGATGAAATAGATTATAAAGTAAATGGCGTAGATTTAAAAGTGGTAGGTTTTTATAAAACTAATGATTATTATGTAAATTATTTAACTAACAATAATACAGTAAAAAGATATTTAATAGATAATAATACAAATATGGTAATATATTCTAAAGATAAAATATCTACTATAAATAAATATAAAAATAGTTATAATATTAAGGATAGTTATGAATATTATAAAAAAGAATATTTAGAAAAAATAGAAAGTAACAAAACAGCAATTCTTATAGCTATATTTATTCTTATTATATCTTTAATAGAAATATTTTTTATGATACGTGCATCATTTTTATCAAGGATTAAAGAAATTGGTATATATAGAGCAATTGGAATGAAAAAAATAGATATTTATAAGATATTTGCAGGTGAAATTATATCAATTAGTACAATAGCGGGAATTAGTGGTATATTATTTATGAGTTATATTTTATATCAATTAAGTACTATTGATATGATTAATGATAAATTTACAATTAATATTTTTGTTATTTTAATTTCTATTATGTTTACATATATATTTAATTTATTAATTGGATTATTACCAGTTTATAAAGTTATTAGTAAAACACCTGCTCAAATTTTAAGTAGAAATGATTTATAATTTTAATAAAAAGCAGAGTTTATATAGATTTTTCTTGATTTTATTGGATTTGTGTGTTATTATTTATTAGCAATTTGTATTTAAATATACAAATTATAAGTGGGAGATTATGGGATTATCACTAGACCACTCGCGAAAAAAAATATCTAGAATATATAGGAGGTGTTTTTCGTGGCAAAAAATTTAGTTAAAAAAGTAAAATTACAAATTTCGGCAGGAAAAGCTACACCAGCTCCACCAGTTGGAACTGTACTTGGACCTACAGGAATTAATCTACAAGAATTTTGTACTAAATATAATGAAGCAACTAGAGAGAAAATGGGAGATATAATTCCAGTAGAAATATTTATCTTTGATGATAGAACATTTAGTTTTATATTAAAAACCCCACCAACAGGTTCTTTATTATTGAAAGCTGCTGGAATATCTAAGGGAAGTAAAAAAGGTGCGAATGAAATTGTAGCTACTATTTCTAAAGATGATATTGCAAAAATTGCTGAAATTAAAATGTCTGATTTAAATTGTCATAGTTTAGAAAAAGCAATTAAAATTGTTGCTGGAACTGCAAGAAATATGGGAATAGCTGTTAAAGGATTAAATGATAGTGAACTTGCTGAACAAGCAAAAGAAGCTCAAGAAGCTGAGGCACAAGCTGCTAAATTAGAAGCAGAATTAGAAGAATTTGAAGAAAGTGCTAAAGCAATGGCTGAGGGAACTAGTGTTGAGGTTGAAACAACACATCAATCAAAAGAAACTGAAACAAACGACGAAGAATAATAAAATTTAATTATTAATCGTGAGAAATAAAGATAATCCAAATACCACATAAGGAGGTTAAGTTTTATGAAGAAACATAGTAAGATGTATGTGGAAGCATTAGGTAATATTGATAAAAATAAAGAATATGATGTTACTGAAGCGATTAAAGTACTAAAGAGTCTTAAACCTAGAAAATTTGATGAATCAGTTGATTTAGCTATGAATTTAAATATTGATGCTAAAAAAACTGATATGAATGTAAGAGGAAGTTTTGTTCTACCAAACGGAACTGGAAAAACTAAAAAGATTTTAGTTGTTACCAAGACTAAAGCTAATGAAGCTAGTGAGGCAGAATATTGTGGAGCAGAAGATATGCTTGAAAAAATCGAAAAAGAAAATTGGTTCGATTTTGATACAATTATAGCAACTCCAGAAATGATGCCAGCTTTAGGTAAATTAGGTAAGATATTAGGTCCTAAAGGATTAATGCCTAATCCAAAATTAGGAACAGTTACTACTAATGTAAAAGAAGCAATTAGTAATGTTAAAAAAGGTATGGTCGAATATAAGAATGACTCTTACGGAAATGTGCATTTATCAATTGGTAAATTATCATTTGATGAATCAAAACTAGAAGAAAATTTAAGAGCTATAGTATCAGAAATTGTTAAAAATAAACCTACGGGTGTTAAAGGTACATTTATTAAAAGTGTAAGTTTATCATCAACTATGAGTCCAGGATTGAAAATTGATAAAAATTCATTAGGTTTATAATGAAAAACTTGAGAAATCAAGTTTTTTAATTTATAATTTATTTGGTGGTAAAAATGAATTTATTATTGCATATATGTTGTGGTCCATGTAGTGCTGCATGTGTAAAAGTGTTAAAAGATAGTAATATAAATATTACTGGGTATTGGTATAATCCAAATATTCATCCATATAAGGAATACCAAAAAAGATTAGAATCTTTAAAAGAATATTCTAAAATGATAAATTTAAATGTTATTTATAATGATACATATGGACTTGTAGAGTTTGTTCAAAATGTGGTTAATAATGTTAATAATAGATGTGGATATTGTTATTATTCAAGAATGGAAAATGTAGTTAAATATGCCAAAGAAAATGGATATGATTCTTTTACATCAACTTTATTTATAAGTCCTTATCAAAAACATGATTTACTTAAAAATATATGTGAAAATTTAAGTAAAAAGTACGATATAAAGTTTAAATATATAGATTTTAGGCCTTATTATTATATTGGAAAAGAAATGTACCACCAAACAGGGCTATATATGCAAAAATATTGTGGCTGTATATTTAGCGAACAAGAATCATTTATATTAAATGATAATAATAAATTCTTGAATAATATAAAATTTTTACCTGTTAAAAAAAGTGTTATTATAAAAAAAGTGAAAACAAATAAAGAACAATATATAGATTTTATAATTGATGAAAATAAAGAATATTTAAAAGATGGAGATTTATTTATTTTAAAGTATAAAGAACAAGATGCGTGTATTTCATTAGTGACTAAAGTTGATGAGTATACAATTGAAATAAAAAGTATATTTACTAAGGAAGAATATAGATTTAATGGGTATGGCACAAAAATGATTAAATATTTATATGATAATTATAAACAAAAATATAGTAAATTATTAGTGGGAACAACTAAAGATAAAATAGCATATTTTATTAAAAATGGTTTTGATAAATATGAAAACAAAGAAAGTGCTAATTTAATTTATTATTCAAAAAAATTAAAATCAAATAAAAGGAAGCATTAATTAATGTTTCCTTTTATTTATCATCATGAACAACATCAAATGGTTTTAATAATAATCCAATACTGATTAGTCCACATATACCAATTAGTGCATATATTAAATTTGTAAGGAAAGATTCCTCTCCAAACAATAAGGTAACTAGATTGACATTAAATATTCCAACCATGCCCCAATTTAATGCTCCAATTATTATGAATGTTAATGCAACTTTGTATAATGTATTCATACATTTCCTCCTTGCTTATTACTATTTTGTGCGATTAATATTAAATTATTCATAAAAATTATTATTTTCTTATAATCATATAAAAATTATTAAACAATATAATTTATTATAAGGAGGAATTAGTATAAAAAAATTTTTATTATTTATATCATGTCTATTATTATTTGGATGTAATAAGATGGATTCAAAAGATGCAATTTCTAAGTTTAAAAATAATATCGAAAATGCTGATCATTATGTCATGAAGGGTGAAATGGAAATAACTAGTAATGAAGAGTTATATAAGTATAGTGTTAGTGTTAGTTATTTGGAAGGAGATTATTATAAGGCTTCATTAGTAAATAAAGACACTGATTATGAACAAATAATATTAAAAAATGAAGATGGTGTCTATGTTATGACACACAAAAGTACACAACTTTTTTAAATAAGTAAGTTTGAGGTTATATCAATTTAATTATTATCTTATAAACACTAGAATATGTTAAGCGCATATTCTTTTTGTTTTGTTAGAGAACATATTAGAGAGAAAAGTGGTAATTTTGACATGAGTAAATAAATAAAATTTAAAATTTTACTATATTATAAATC
>CASFKI010000002.1:0-21901 GCA_949295285.1 uncultured bacterium | reverse complement strand
TTTTTTTATTTTAATAAAAATATTGGTAATCAAGTTTAAAATATAAAAAGATTATGTAACATAGAATTCAAATCATATTTAAAAAGCATTGAAATAGAAATTTTGTAAAATATTTTAAATTATATAGAAGAAAATTTAAATTATTGTGTAATATAAGTAGATTTATATGGAGGGGAAAATGGCGAATAGAAGAATAGAAGATGATAAACTTGCTAAAGTATTAACTTTAGGATTAGTAGAAATATTATATGTAATAAAAGAGACTGTTGTGTTTTTTATTAATCTTTGTTCTTTTATTGATAAGAGTTCTAAAAATAAGAAAGTAATAAATATAAAAGATTATAATAGTTTATTTGATGATAAAGTTAGAATTGTGAATAAAATATTATAAGTAAGGAAAAGTATCTAATTTAAATAATAAAAAAATACATATACTAGTGAAGTAGAAGGCAATATAGAATATAATATCTCTATTACATTTTGATAAAAATAAAATAGTTAAATTAAGTTGTACTTGTCCATATTATAAATGGGTAAAGATAATTGTAAGCATATATATGTCACATTATTACAAATAGTGAGTTTAAATAGTGATAAATATAAAATAATGAAGAAAAACTTTAGTGAAGAAAATAAAATACCTTCATATAAAAATATTAAAAATTATGAAGATGATAAATTATCTAAAGAAGAAGGAGATAAATTAAAAAAAGAATATGATTAACTGATTCATAAGTAGATTTAATTGAAAAGAAAGAATATGATAAGTGTTCTTTTATGAAGATGATAAAGAATAATATATTGTAAAGTAAAACATAATAAATTGCTATAAAATATTTTTTGTGCTAGAATTATTCTAGGAGGATATGCATATGGTAGACAAAAATATATTAAATGTTACTACTGAAAGAGGAGAAAGTGTTGAAATTAAAGTATATGATATTTTAGATGAAAATTTATATAATAAAACATTTATAATATATGCTCTTTCTGGTAATGAAAATACAATATTTGCTTCTATATTGAATGAAGGGGAAAATAGTTTTTCTTTAGAAAGTATTACTAGTTCTGATGAACTTCAGTATGTAAATAGTGAAATTGAAACAATAATAAATGATTTAGAGGCATAACAATGAAAATAGATCAATTAATAAATTTAGGAGTAATACCACATGACATTCCTGACAATATTATTATAAGTATATGTATTAATATTGGAATTACAAATTATAATAAAGATACTACTGTTTTCAATCAAACTCAATTAGAAAGATTATTATATTCAAAAGAATTAAATGAATTTAAAACTAAATCTATTATATCCAATCAACATCAAAGTGTTATTGATAAATATACTGAACTTATAAATAATTATAAAAAAATTTTAAATGATATAGCTGGTTTGCCAGAATTTGCAAGTGAACGAAATTCAATAAATAATTTAATTACAAATCTTACAACCGAAAGAGATAGTTATCAAAGAAGTGTTAATGGATTTGGTTTAAATAATGTATCTCAATATTTTAATAATACTGCTAGTAATAAAGTGGAACAAGTATCTAATAATTTATTTAAACAAGCTGCACAAAGTAATGAACAACAAATGAATATAATTGATAATCAACTAAATAGATTATATAGAAAAGTAGATGTACTTAATAGTAATAATGGTAGAACTATTAGTGGTAAGTTAAAAAATAGTATTAGAATAAAGAAAACTTTATCACAAATAAATAGACTAAAAAATAAACAAGGAAGACTTAGAAATCATCAATCAAGAATAGTTGGATTAAATACCTCAATGTATGTTAATAAGATGAATAGAAAATTTGAAGAATATTTTAAAGAATTAAATCAAATTAATGATATGGTTGAAGATAAAAAATATTTAATTAGAGAACAAGAGGAAGTTAAAGTCGCACAACAAGAAGCAATGCAAGAACATGCATTACTACAGGCCAATATGCTTAATTCAAATATGTTTCAAAGAGCAATTCTTAATGCTAAATCAAGAAAAAGTGATAAGCATTTAAAACAACTTCAAGAACATATTAGAAAATTACAAAATAAAATTGGTTCAGTTGATATTTCTCAACAATATTCAGAAGTATTTAATAGAAATTATGCAAGATAAAAAATTGTATATGAATTATACAATTTTTTATATTATATTTAAAATAGAAGAAGCAATATTAAAGTATACAAATAAAGTAATAGCATCTACTAGTGTTGTAATAAATGGATTTGCAATTACAGTAGGATCAAGGCCTAATTTTTTAGCAAGTATTGGAAGTGAAGATCCTATTATTTTGGCAGCACATACAGTTATTATTAATGATAAACTTACTACAAATGATATAGATAGGCTAATATTATCAATAAATACTAGTTTTAAAAAACTTACTATTGAAAGAGTAATGCCTACTAATATAGATACTCTAAATTCTTTAAATATTACTTTTAATATATCTTTAAATTTGATATCATCTAATGATAATGCACGTATAATAGTAGCAGATGATTGCCCACCTGCATTTCCACCAGTATTCATAAGCATTGGTATAAATGATGTTAATATTACATATGAACTAAGTGCAAGTTCGTAATGTTCTATTATTTTTCCAGTAAAAGCAGCGCTTATCATTAATATTAGTAACCAAGGAATTCTACTTTTAAATAAATCAAATACCGATAGTTTTAAATAAGATTTTTCTGTGGGAGTAATAGCCGCCATTTTTTCTATATCTTCAGTTGTCTCATCTTCTAAAATATCCATAATATCATCAATAGTAATAATACCTACTAATTTATTTTCAGAGTCTACTACAGCTATACTAGTAAGATCATAATCTTTTATAATTCTAGCAACTTCTTCTTGATCGGTTGAAGTATTTACAAAATTAATATCTGTATTCATTATTTCATTTAATGGAGTATTTTCATCATTTATAACTAAATCTTTTAATTTAATTTCGCCAACTAATTTTCTCTTTTTATCTGTAATATAACAAGTGTCTATAATTTCTTTATCATCATATTCTTTTTTTATTTTTTTTAGTGCATCTTTAATAGAATTATATTCTTTAAAATCTAAATATTCAACACTCATAATACTACCTGCTGAATTATCTTCATATTTAAGCAGTTGATTTATATTATGCCTAGTTTGTGGATTAACTTTACTTAAAAGCTTATTTACAACATTAGCTGGCATTTCGTCAATTAAATCTGTGGCATCGTCTGAATACATATCATTTAATATACTAACTGCCTCAGAATCTGATAGTGAAGATATAACTTGTCTTTCAGTATCTGTTTCTAAATATGCAAATACATCAGCAGCAATATCTTTAGGTAATAGTCTAAATATTTTTATTAATTCATTATGCGGCAATTCTTCAAGTATTAAAGCTATATCAAATTCATTCATATTACTAAGTAATGCTTTAATTTTTGTATATTTTTTTTCTTCAATCAATTTTTCTATTCTATCTAGCATATCATTTACCACCTATTTCTAGTAGATTATACTACAAATATAATAAAATGTGTAAATAAAATTAAAAAATATATTAAATATACCATATTTTTAGTATAATGAAATAGAAGAAGTATTTTAGATTGGAGAATTATATATGAAAAATGATTTACCTGTTCATGTTGGAATAATTATGGATGGTAATGGTAGATGGGCTACAAGGCAAGGATTGAAAAGAACTGATGGACATTTAGCTGGATATAAAAGATTAAAGAAAATAGCCTTTTATATATTAAATCGAGGTATTAAATATTTAAGTGTATTTGCTTTTTCAACTGAAAACTTTAAAAGATCAAAAGAAGAAGTAAATTATTTAATGGATTTATTTGTTAAAGCATTTAAGAGTGATGAAAATTTTTTTTTAAAAAATGATATTAAAGTTGTTTTTTCGGGTAGGAAAGAACCTCTTAGTGATAAGGTTTATAATATTATGAAAAGAATAGAAGAAAATACTAAAGACTGTAAAAAGGGAATATTTAATATTTGTTTAAATTATGGTGGTCAATCTGAAATAGTAGATGCATGTAAAAAAATTGCTTTATTAGTCAAAGATGGTTCATTAGATGTAAATGATATAAATACTGAAACATTTTATAAATATTTATATAATGATTTACCAGCAATTGACTTATTAATTAGAACTAGTGGTGAAATTAGAATAAGTAATTTTATGCTATATAGTATTAGCTATTCAGAATTATATTTTACAAGTACTTGTTTTCCAGATTTTGATGAAAAAGAATTTGATAAGGCATTGCTTGATTATCAAAATAGAAATATTACTAAAGGAAAAGCATAAAAAAATTGAAGTTTTCTTCAATTTTTATTTTTCACGAATATTTAAGTAAGTTATAAATCCAAATAAAATATTTTTAATATTAGAATTAATGTTTAATTTTTTTAAGTCGTTAATAGCAACATTTGTTAATTCATCTATTTTATTATTAGCATATTCTAATGAACCTGATTCTATTATAATATTTTGCAAATTTTTAATATCATTATCACTTAATTCTTTTTTGCCGTAATATTTAATTAATTCTGTATAATATTTTGGTTTATTGATTTTTATATATGAATATAAAATAGTTTGTTTAAATTCTTTTATATCTGATGAGGAAGATTTACCAATAGTTTTAATATTACTAAAAATACCAAGTATATCATCTTTAATTTGAAAAGATATTCCAATATTCATAAGTATTTTTTCTATTTTAGAAAATTTAATTTTATCTTTTATATTACCTAAAATCATACCAAGACAAAATGGTCCAATAATTGAATAATAAGCAGTTTTTAATTTATATATTTCTAAAATATCATTTTCTTTTAAATTATTTTTAATATTATTTTTCTCTACATATGGTAGGTAAACATCTAATATTTCACCTTTAATAGTATTTATTACTATATCATTATAATAATTTAATAATTTAGAAAAATTTTTATTATTTTTATATGAATTTATGATTAATTTATTTGTAAAATAAAATCCTAAATCTCCAATACATAATGCTAAATTTTTAGGGGTGTTATCTTTATTTTTAAATTTATTAAATTCTTTTTTATATGTAGATTGAATAGTATCTTTCCCTCTTCTTAAGTGTGCATTATCAATAATATCATCATGTATTAATATTGATGTTTGAAATGTTTCATAGGCTAAAGATAAATTTATTGATTTATTATCTTTTTTGCCACTTAATTTATATCCTAAATCAATTAAACATCCTCTTATAAATTTACCATCACAATTAATGTTTATTAATTTATTAATAGCATCTTTTATAAATGTATTATCATTTTCATTTATTAGGGTTTCATTATATTTTTTAATTTTATCATTTAAAATTAAAGATTGTTTTTTATAGTAAATTATAAATTTAAGTAAATTAGAAAATTCATACATTTTATTTATTAAATGAGTTTTGCTAGTAGTAAAACCAATATTTAAATTTTTAAATTTTTTTTCTTTTATATAATTATAAAAATCATTTATATTTGAAAATAAATATGATTTTTTTTGTATTTTTAGACATTCATTATAAAGATATTTATCATCTTTACTATCTACTATAATAAACATAACATTTACCTTTTTAGCTAAATTTAAAGAACTTTTAATTATATATTTTTCATTTTTGTTATCAACAATATTAAATATTTTTGGATAATTTATCAAAGATTATCACCTCTTATTAAAAATTATAACATATTTATTGTTATATTAATTAAATTTTGATAGAATTATTTTAAAGGAAGTGAAGCATATGGAAATAAAAGAGACTACTGTGGTGGATTCTAATGAAATTAAAAGCGAAAATATAAGAGAAATTATAATTAGTATATGTAATGATTTAGAAGAAAATGGTTATAATTCTATAAAACAAATAGTTGCATATTTAATTAGTGGGGATCCAGGATATATATCTAGTTATAAAGAGTGCAGAAATAGGATTCTTAGATTAGAAAGAGAAGAAATACTAGAAACAATTCTAACTGGTTTTATTAAAAGATGATATATTTAGGACTTGATTATGGAAGCCATACTCTTGGATTATCAATTAGTGATAGAACATCAACAATTGCAACTTCCTTAGATATTTTAAGATATAAAAATATGGATGAACTATTAGATAAACTTGATATTGTTGTTTATAATAGAAAAGTAGATGCTTTTGTACTTGGAAACCCACTTAATCTTGATGGCAGTATTTCAAAAAGAACTGAAGAGACAATAATATTTAAAAAAATATTAGAAGATCGATATAATAAAAAAGTATTTCTACAAGATGAAAGATTATCAACTGTTGAAGCACAAAAGATGCTTATTAATAATAATACTAAAAGAAAAAATAGAAAAAAAGTAATAGATAAAATAGCTGCGACTATTATTTTACAGGGGTTTTTAGATAGGAGTAAAAATAGTGAAGGATAATTATATTATTTTAAAAAATTCAAGTGGCAAAACAAAAGAATATAGAATATTGCTTAATATAGAAGATACAAATAATGATGTAAATTATCTTGTATATACTAATGATATAAAAGATAATGATGGCAAATTAAAAATTTATGCATCAACATATGTGCTTAGTGATAAGGGAAATATGACTAAGTTTAGGCCAGTGGAAATGAAAGAAGAATTTGATTTTATTGAAAAAATATTAAATTCGTTAGTAGAAAAATAGAAAGGTTATTATGACTAAAAAAGTATTAAATATAAAAAAAATAATATTATTTATAATTTTACTTATAATATTAATGATTACATCTTTAATTAGCACTTACCTTTTTTTAATATCTTCAGTAAGTAAAGAGGGTAAATCTATTAATATATATATAGAAGAGGGAAGTTCTTATTCTTCAATAGCAACAATGTTGAAAGAAAAAGGCTTAATTAGATCTTCTTTTGTATATAAGATATATATAAAATTAAATGAGCCAACAAATCAATTAGAATATGGCAACTATGTATTAAAAACTAATTATACTATAGAAGAAATAATATCTATGCTTGAAAAAGGTAGTGTTAATCTTGCTGATACTATTAGTGTAACTTTTATTGAAGGCAAAAATATGAGACACTTTATTAAAAATATAACTGAAAAGTTTAATATAACTTCTGATGAAATATTAAATAAACTAAATGATGATTCTTATCTTGATATTCTTATAGATGATTACTGGTTTTTGAGTGATGAAATAAAGAATAATGAGATTTATTATCCTCTTGAAGGATATTTATTTCCAGACACTTATGAATTTTATACATCAGCTGATATAGATGATATATTTAGAAAATTATTAGATGAAATGGGTAATAATTTAGAATCATATAAAGGAGAAATAGAAAAAAGTGGTAAAACAATTCATGAAATATTAACATTATCATCTATTGTTGAATTAGAGGGTGTTAATAGTGAGGATAGAAAATCTATTGCAGGAGTTTTTAATAATAGATTAAATGATAATTGGTCTTTAGGAAGTGATCCTACTACTTATTATGCTGAGAAGATAGATGATAATATAAGAGATTTAAAACAGAGTGAACTTGATGAGTGTAATGCATATAATACTCGTAGTTCTTGTATGCACGGAAAGTTACCAGTCGGGCCAATATGCAATCCATCATTAGACTCAATAATTGCAACAATAGAACCAGAAAAAAATGATTATTACTATTTTGTTGCTGATAAAAATGGAAAAAATTATTTTAATAAAACAGAAGCAGAACACAATAAAACGATAAATGAATTGAAAAGTGAAGGATTATGGATAACATATTAGATTTAATTGAAAAAATAAGAATTTATGGAACTATAAATAAAGTACCTATTATGAGTAAGGAAACAATAGATACAATAAATGATATAATTAATAAGAATAGTTTTAATAGTATATTAGAAATAGGAACAGCAATAGCATATTCTACAATTAATTTTGCTAATAATAAAAATATTAAAAAAATAACAAGTATAGAAAGAGATGAAGAAAGATATATAATAGCCATTTCAAATGTAAAAAAAAGTAAACTATCAAATATAGAATTAATATATGCGGATGCTTTAAAAATTGACATTAAACAAAAATATGATTTAATAATTATAGATGCAGCTAAAGCTCAAAATATTAATTTTTTTAATAAATATAAGAATAATCTAAATGAAAATGGAATAATAATTATAGATAATTTACAATTTCATGGTTTTGTTGGTAATAGCAGTAAAATTAAAAGTAAAAATTTAAGGCAATTAGTTCAAAAAATAGAAAAGTTTATAGATTTTTTAAATAATAATGATGAGTATGATGTTAAATATATTGAAGTAGGTGATAGATTAGGAGTATGCAAAAAGAAAAAATAATATTACCAAATAATAAGGATTTAAAAATATATAAAAAGTATAATATAAATACTTTTTTATTGCCTTTAAAAAATTATAGTATAGGTTTTAATGTTTATTTTAATATAGAAGAAATTAATTCATTAAGTGAGAAATATAATATATTTATATTAGTTAATAAATTTATGCATAAAGACATATATGAATTTAATAAAATATATAATAAATTTAATAAAAATATTAAATTTATTGTTGAAGATATAGGCTTATTAGAAATAATTGATAAAGATAGAGTAGTATTATATGAAAATCATATATTGTCTAATTATAAATCTATTAACTATTTAAATAGTATTGGTTATAAAAATGTGGTTATTAATAATGATTTAACTATAAAAGAATTAATAGAAATACAAGATAAAACAAATAGTGAATTATATTATTTTTATATTTCAAAAAATATGTTAATGTATTCAAGAAGAAATTTAGTTTCTAATTATAATAAATATTTTAATAATAATAAAGATGATTTAAAATATATAGTTAAAGAAAAAATAAGTAAACAAATTATTGAAGTAACTGAAGAAGATGGCGGAAGTGTAATAAGATACAATAAAATATTTTGTGCTTCTAAATATTTAACTAAATTGAATAAATTAAATTTAATTATTGATTTTACTGATATTGATGATATTAATAAACAAATGATACTTGAAAATATTGATAATGAAAATTTATATAATTTAATAGATAGTGATTATTATTTTTTGGAAAACGAAATTAAATATAAAGTGGGTGATATTAAATGAAATATGAATTATTATTACCTGCTGGTGACTTGGAAAAGTTAAAAATTGCTATGATATATGGTGCAGATAGTGTATATATTGGCGGTTGTAAGTTTAGTTTAAGAGCAAATGCTAATAATTTTACTTTAGATGAAATATCACAAGCAGTAAAATTTGCACATAAATTAAATAAAAAAGTATATGTAACTGTTAATATGATATTTCATAACGAAGATATTGAAGAATTAGATGAATATCTACTAGCTCTTGATAAAATTGGTATAGATTCATATATAATAAGTGATTTTGCAGTTATTGAAACTATTAAAAGACTTAATATTAAGACTCCATTTTTTATATCGACTCAAAAATCTATAACAAATGCATATGCTGCTAGATTTTATAAAGATCTAGGAGCATATAAAGTAGTGCTCGCAAGAGAATGTTCTAAAGAAGACATAATTGATATTAAGAAGAATGTCGATGTTGAAATAGAAATATTTATTCATGGAGCAATGTGTACAAGTTATAGTGGCCGTTGTGTTATGTCAAATTATATATCACATAGAGATTCAAATAGAGGAGGATGTTCTCAAGTATGTAGGTTCTCCTTTGATAATAATACAGATAATGTATATGCAATCTCTTCTAAAGATTTGAATATGATAGATTATATATCTGATATGATGGATATTGGAATTGAATCATATAAAGTAGAAGGTAGAATGAAAAGTATGTACTATATAGCAACAGTAGCTAATGCATATAGAACTATAATGGATAAAAAAATAAATAACACTTTAACACAAGAAGACATAAATTATTATAAAAAAGTACTAAATAGAGTATCTAATAGGGAAAATATAGCGCAATTTTATAATAATGTGCCACATGAAGAGGGACAATACTATTCAGGAAGACAAGAAATTAGCAATCAAGATTTTTTAGGATTAGTTTTATCATATGATAAAACTATATCTACTGCCTTAATAGAACAAAGAAATAAGTTTAGTGTTGGTGATATAGTGGAAATTTTTGGTCCAAATACCAAAGTACAAGAATTTAAAATAAATTCTATAATTAATGAAGATAATGTTAAGTGTGATAGTGCTTCACACGCTCAAGAAAAAGTTAAAATATATATACCATTTGAAGTACATAAAAATGATATTATGAGAGTTAAAATTTCTTGACAAAAATATGTTTTTATTGTATTATTATTCGGTATAAAGAAAGAGGTGACCTAGCATGAAAAAGAAAGAGATTTTTTTAACAAGTGAGGGTTATTTGGATTTAGAAAATGAATTACATTATTTAAAGACAACTAAAAGGAATGAAGTAACACAAACATTAAAAGAAGCAAGAGCTTTAGGTGATTTATCTGAAAATTCAGAATATGAACAAGCAAGAGAAGATCAAGCTAATTTAGAAAAAAGAATAGTAGAAATAGAATATACACTTGATCATGCTGTTGTTATTGATAAAAGTGATAACGATGGAAAAGTAGGTATTGGTAGTCAAGTTGAACTTCAATATGAAGATGATGATGATGTTGAAAGTTATAAAATTGTTGGTAGTCAAGAAGCTGATCCATTTAATAATAAAATCTCTAATGAAAGCCCAATAGCAGCAGCTATTATGGGTAAAACAGTTGGCGAAACAGTTGAGGTTTCTTCACCTGATGGCATTTATAGTGTTAAAATTGTAGCTATTGGATAATAAATCAGTATTTGATGATTAATTAATATATAACTAAGGAGGTAAAATGAAAAAAAGTTATACATCAAAATTAGAAGGAAAAGAATGGAAAGATTGTTTAAAGGATTCTTATAATAAAAAGAAAAAAGAAATTAAAATAGATGGTTTTCGTAAAGGCCAAGTTCCATATGATATTTATGTAAAGAAAATGGGAATTGAAACTTTATATATGGATGCTATTGATATGGCAGTTGATGTTTTATATGCTAAACTATTGAGTGATCCACAGACTATTACTCCTGCTGCAACTCCAAAAATTGATATTAAGGATATTAATTCTTCTTTAGTTGAAATAGAATTTACTCTTGTTGGTTCTCCTGAGGTTAAACTTGGAAAATATAAAAAATTAGGCATAAAAAAAGATAAAGTTGAAGTCAGTGATGATGAAGTTGAACATGAATTAGAACATTTAAAAGAACAATTTGCTGAATTAAGGACTTTAGATGATAAAACAAAAATTAAAGAAGGAATGGTTGCTGTAATTGATTTTGAAGGATTCTTAAATGATGTTGCATTTAAAGGGGGAAAAGGAGAAGACTATAGTTTAGAAATAGGTTCTCACACATTTATTCCTGGGTTTGAAGAGGCATTAGTTGGTCTTAAAAAAGGTGATAAAAAAGATGTTAAAGTAACTTTTCCAGAAAATTATCATAGTGAAGAATTAAAAGGACAACCAGTTATATTTAAAGTAAATATTAAAGAAGTTAAAGAAAGAGTATTTCCTGAATTTAATAAAGAATTTTTTGAAGATTTAAATGTTGGTGGTGTAGAATCACTTGAAGATTTAAAAAAATATATTAAAGAAAATAAGGAAGCAGAAAAAGAAAAGCAAATAGAAGATGACTATTTATTTAAATGCTTGGATAAAGTAGTTGAAAATTCTGAATTTGAAATTCCTGAAGAAATGACTGAAGATGAAGTAAATAGATTAGTAAGGGAATTTTCTGATAAATTAAAATATCAAGGATTAAATTTAGATGATTATTTAAAGTATTGTAATTCTAATTTAGATGATTTTAAGGCTACATTAAAAGATGAAGCAAATAAAAGAATTGGTTATAGATTAATGATGGATGCTATTGTTAGCAAAGAAAAGTTAGAAGTTAGTGATGAAGAATTAGAAAAAGGTTTAGAAGAAACTAGTAAACAATATGGTGTTTCTAAAGAAGAGTTTGAGAAACAAATTGGTTCTAAAGAGTTATTTAAATATGATTTATTAATGAGAAAAGCAATGAAGATTGTTGTTGAATAATAAAAAGGTACTTTATTTAAAGTATCTTTTATTTTTTTACATTTTAAATATTTTTTTAAATTTATTGTGTAAATATTTATTTTTTATAGAAATTATATATACAATTAAAGATAATGCACAACCTGTTATTAAATCAATAAATACATGTTGTTTTATTAAAAGAGTAGAAATCATAATTAAAAGTGAAATAATTATAATGAATAAGTTAATATATTTATTTGAATTTTTAGAAGTTATAGTAAATAGAATAAATGATAAGCAAAACGAGCAATGTATTGATGGCATGCAATTTTTCGCAGGTGTATCTACCCAATATACAAGTTTAGTGATACTTTCTAATATTCCATTACCAACAATTGTTGGTCTTATTATAGTCGTGGGAAATATAACATAAATAATATTAGCAATAATGATAGATAAAACAAACGAAACACAATAATTAATAAAATTTTTTTTGTCACAAATATATATATAATATGGGATTAAAAATAATAATATAAACCATGTTATATATGGAATAATAAAATATATTATAAATGGTATTTTATTATCTAAACTACTTTGTAATAAAAATGAATTTGTTGTTATTATCGCACTAAATTTATAACAAATAATTTGAAATAAAATTAAATAAATAGTTATTATTATTGGCTTTTTTTTAATACTTTTCATATAAATCACATAAATAATTATACGTTTAAAATAATTAAAAATAAATAATTTTTAATTATTTTATAGAATTTTATACAAAAAAATGATAATATAAATAATAGAGGTATAGTAAATATGAGAAGAAAAAATGGTTTTGCATTTATTGAAAGTGTAATAGTTTTAACAGTCGTGACTTTATCATTGGTTTTATTATTAACTACGTATTCTTTAATAGCAAGAAAAACAAAGGAAAAAGAGAATTATGATAGAGCATCAGATAAATATTTATTATATTCTATTATGAATTTAGGTACTAATGCTAGATATAATTATAGAACTTTTTTAGAGGAAGACCTTTCTATAGGGCCAAAAATAACACCTGAAAATTGTCATCAAAATGATATTATAAAAAATATATATAATGATAATGATGATACAAGTGGTGGAAGTGAATATAATTGTAAAAAAATATATGATAGTATGGATATAAAAGCAATATATATAGTAAAAGATATATATGCAGCATTAAGAAATGAATCAGCTGCGTCTCATTTTGATAATGGTGTAATAGAATATATGAAAACATTAAAAAAATGCAATACTTTGGCTGTAGATGAAGATGGTGAAAATATATATATTAATAATAATTATGATGACTGTGATGAACCGATAAATTACATAATTGGTGTATTTTACAGAAATAATCAGTATTATTTTGCTTCTTTACAATTAGGTAATGAAAAATTATCAGAGAATAAAGAGAACTATACTTTAACAATAAATTATAAATATGAGGATGGAGGATTTGTTAATTATGGTGGAAATATTAAAAATCCTTATATAGAAACATATAAAGATGTAGAAAGATATAGTATAGCAACAACACCTCTAACAGGTTATACTCCAGATCAAAATATAGTATCTGGAATAATGGATGGTGGAAATAAGACAATAACTGTAAAATATATTGCAAATAAATATGCAATTACATTAAATAAACAAGGTGGAACTAGTGGAACAACTACTGCAACAGCAACATATGATAAAAAATTGCCAAATATAACTATACCTAGCAAAGCAGGTTATACATTTAATGGTTATTATGATACGCAAACAACTGGCGGAAATTTATATTATAATAGTTCTGGAACAAGTAGTGTTATGTGGAAATTAACAAATCCGATGACTTTATATGCAAGATGGAGTGCAAATAATTATACTGTTTCCTATAATGGAAATGGAGCAACTAGCGGAAGCATGCAAAATAGTTCACATACGTATGATGTATCAAAAAAATTAAATACAAATAAGTATATTAAAGATAACTATATATTTAAAGGTTGGAATACATCTGCAGATGGAAGTGGAACTAATTATACAGATGCCCAAAGTGTAAAAAATTTAACTACTACTAATAATGCTACTATAACATTATATGCTCAGTGGGAAATGGAAAAAATATTATGTTCTGACTTATCAACGCAATTAAAATGTGCAAATTTAAATACTGGATTATCTGATCCTGCTATTAGTTATACTGGAAATTGTAGTTATGTTTGCGATAGTAGTAGTGATGAAAATTTTAGAATTAAGTTTTTATCAAGTGGTAGTGTTACATTTAAAGCTCCAATAGATATTGACATTTTTGCTGTTGGTGGCGGCGGAGGAGGAGGCAATGGCTGTTCTCCTAATGGACCGGGATTTTATTGTCAAAATGGTGGAGCTGGTGGTGGTGGTTACACTGAAACATATCCAAATATATCTTTTGCAGCAGGTACTTATTCAGTTGTAATTGGTAATGGTGGAAGAGTTAATTCAGCTGGTAGCAAGTCATATTTTGCCGATTCAAGTAAATATTTTGCTTCTGGTGGAGGAGCAGGTTCTACATATTCTGCTGGATCTGGTGGTTCTGGTGGTGGAAGTGCATCTTGTGCTATTTGCAATGGTTGGGATTGGACAGGATGCGTTAATCATAGTTCAACATCTGGCTCTGGTGGAAGATTTGGAAATTCAGGAAGTGGCTGTAGTACTAATATTGACAATGCTTCTGGAGGCCGTGGACAAGAAAAAACAACTTGTGAATTTGGAGAAGGCACAAGAAGTGGATGTAATTCTGGAGTAACAGAATATTCAAGAGGAGGAAATAGCGCAAGTTATGTAGCTAATTCTGGAAATGGGGGTAATACAGGTGGAGGAGGCTCTTCTGGTATAGTAATTATACGTAATGCAAGATAAATATTAGTCATAAATATCTTAAAATAATACTTTAGATATTTATGACTTTTTTATTTAGAGAAATATTGAAATTAATAAATAAAAATGATATATTTAATAATAGAGAGGTTAGGTGATTATATGCTAGATGCTGTATTTGGTAATTATACTGATTTAAATAAATCTAAATTTAAGCAAATAGTTACAAAATCTTCTAATCTAGAGAGTAGTTTAAATATTACAACATCTAAAAAGAAAATTAGGGTTAATATAGATGGACAATCAGTTGTTATGACTGAAGAAGAGTATGTTTTTTTAAATGAAACTAATAAATTAAGAGAACGTTTAAGAAATGGTGCAAGTATTAATGATATTATGCCAAGGGCACTTGCTATATGTAGAGAAGCTACAAATAGAAAACTTGGTATGAGACCATATGATGTACAAGTAGAAGCAGCAGCTGCAATGCAAAATAATAATATAGTTGAGATGAAAACAGGGGAAGGGAAAAGTCTTGTTCAAATTTTAAGCGCATATTTAAATGCATTAGATGCAACAAAGTCGTTAAACAAAGATGAATGGGAAAGTGTACATGTTCTTACTTCAAATGATTATTTAGCTTCAAGGGATGAACAAACGAATCGCTCAGTTTTTAATTTGCTTGGATTAAGTTGTGCATGTGCACAGTCTAACGATGTTGCTAAAAGTGCAACGAAAGAAGAAAGAAAAAGATTCAAACAAGAAAAAAGAAATGCATACAAATGTGATATAGTTTATTCTACTGCTAAAACAGTAGCTTTTGATTATTTATCTGATAATACTGCAATGAAGGAAGAAAATAAATATATAATAAGGCCGCTTCATAGAGCAATTATAGATGAGGCGGATAATATTTTGTTTGATCAAGCAACTACACCATTAATTCTCAGTAGAAATGAAGTAGATAATGAGAATATTGAACCACATGAAGAACTATATACAACAAGTGCATTGTATAAATGGGCAACTGAATTTATTAATAGTCCTATGTGGGGAAGAAAAGATGGATTACCATGCTCTATATTTTCACAATTTGAGAAAGAAAAGTATACTGATTTTATTGGTAGCGCATTATTTTTGGATAAGAAAGAGATAATTTTATCTAGTGTTGTAGAAGAACAAATAAGAAAAAGTGCAGAAAGTGAAAAATATAAATTTCCAACTCTTACGGATATGGATATAAATTTAATAGAACTTTTAAGGTTAAATGCAGTAGAAAAATGTTTACTTGCTAAATATTCATTTAAAAAAGGTGAACAATATATTGTAGAAGATAATAAAATAATACTTCTTTCGAATGGTAGAAAGATGCCTAAATCTAAATATAGAGACGGAATGCAAGAGGCTATTGAATATAAAGAAGAATATGAATTAAACAAAAAAAGCAAAGGTAGAGAACATATCAAAATGACTCAAGGTATGTATGAAGTAGCTAAATGCACTTATCCAGATTTTTTAAGTATTTATAAAGATGGTATTTGTGGTATGACTGGTACTTCAGATGTAGAAGAATTCAGAGATATTTACGGTCTTAATACATATAAAGTTGATAGTAGGGTTCCTAGTGTAAGAATTGATGAAGAAGATGAATTGTATTCTACTAAAGATGCAAAATATGAAGTGATTATAAAAGATGTATTAAGTTGTCAAAGTACTGGACAACCAGTTTTAATAGGAACACTTAGTATTCAAGAAAGTGATGAAATTTGTAAAAGACTTGAGGAATATGGTATTAGATTTCAAAGATTAGATGCAATTAGCGCTAAAGACATGAAAAATGAAGCTGCTATTGTGTCTACTGCTGGATTATTTGGAAGTGTTACCGTTGCTACTAATATGGCTGGACGTGGTACTGATATCAAATTAGGTCCTGGTGTTAAGGAAGTAGGGGGATTATATGTAATTGGAACTTCCAAAAATAAAAACTCTAGGATTGACAATCAGCTTAGAGGAAGAGCAGGTAGACAAGGAGATCCAGGACGCTGTAAATATTTTTCATCGTTAGATGATGAATTGGTACAAACAAGAAACAATTCAAATAAATTTATTTTCTTTAAAAAGAAATATAAAAATATAAAAGAAAAATTAAATAATAAAAAATTAATTAAATTGGTTAGTTTGTGTCAGAAAGTAGAAGAAAGTATTGCAAAACTAAGTAGAAAATCAAATGAAAATAGAGAATTAATATCTTTTACGCCATATAAAAAAATTGTTTATGAACAAAGAGCAAAAGTATTAAAATCATCTGGTGATGATTATTTAAAATATTTAGATCAAATTGTTGATAGTTATACAAAAAAGGTGTTTGCACAAAAAAGTGATTATGAGTATATATCACAAAAATTTCAAGGAATTGTTGATATTGAAAAAGATGCATATCAAAAAGTATTAGCTAAAAGTGGTAAGGATATAAATGTAGTGTTTTCAGCTGCGATTAAAAGAAGAATACATTCTTCTTTAGTAACTTCTGATGCTAAAAAGAATTTTTGCGAAAAAAATAAAATTAAAACCCTTAAATGTATAGATGATAATTGGGTTTCTTATATATATAGTTTGGAAGAATATAATAAAGGATCTTATTTATTACAGTATGGTGCTAATTATTCTAAAGATACATATAAAATGGATACGCATATGATGTATGATAATATGATAGAAAATATGCAAAATGAAATAATTGCTTATGCTGTTAATTCCAAATTAGAGTATGGTAAATACAAAGTAGCTATATCTGAAAATAATATGGGGGCTATATTATGAGATATATATTAAAATTATTACAAATTATAATATATGTATATTTATTATTATTTTTGTTAGTTCAAGTATTTTTTATATCACAAAAATATTTATACAATAATGAATATCCAAATATAAAAGGATATTCATTATACAAAGTTGAAACTAATAGATTAGAAAATAGAATTGATATTAATAGTTATGTAATATTACATTCACAAAAAGAATATAAAAAAGATGATATTATATTATATAAAGGAAAAAATATTAATATAATAAATGATATAAAATATGATGAAGAAAATAAAAAAAAGATGATAGTTTTATTAGATGAAAATAAAGATGAAATAATTCTTAATGTAGAAAGTATATATGGAAAAGTAATTTATAATAATAATGTAATTGATATTATACTAAATTTTCTTACTCATCCAATAGTCGTTCTTTTATTATTTTTAAGTCTTGTATTTTTATCTTCAACTACATATAAAAGATATAATAATTAATACTTGTAAATAGTATTTTTTATTTAAAGGAAAGTGATTTTATGATTTATTTAGATTATAGTGCAACTACGCCTGTTGATAAGGATATATTAGATGAATATGTAAAAACTACTTTATTATTTATGGGTAATGTAAATTCTCCACATATGCTTGGCAAAATATCAAAACAAAAGCTAGGTTTAGATATTTCGGCTATATGTAGAACATTTAATTGTAGTAGTGAAGAGTTAATATTTACAAGTGGAGCTAGTGAAAGCAATGCTACTGCAATAAGAGGAATCCTCGGAGCTTATAATAGTAAGGGAAAGCATATTATTATTAGTAAATTAGAGCATCAAAGTATATTAAAAGAAGCTCAAAGGTTATCTAAATTTGGTTATCAAATAGATTATGTAAATATATTAAAAAATGGTCAAGTGGATTTATCTAATTTAGAAAGTCTTATTAGAAAAGATACTATATTGATTAGTATATGTGCTGTTAATAGTGAAGTTGGATATAAGCAAGACTTACATAAAATAAAACAAATAATTAATAAGAAAAATTCTAATGTTATATTTCATAGTGATTTAACACAAGCACTTGGAAAAACTAAAATAGATTTATCAGATGTTGACTTAGCATCTTTTTCAAGTCATAAAATATATGCTCCAAAAGGATGTGGAATATTATATAAAAAGAAAAACATAAAATTGGAACCTTTGATTTATCCTACAAATAATATTTTCAAATTTAGAGGAGGAACGCCGAATCTTCCATTAATATCCGCATTTAGTAAAGCAATAATTAAATATAATAATAATATAGATAATGAAAATAAATGTAAAGTTTTGAATAAACTATTAGTAAATAAATTATCTCAATATAATATACATATTAATTCTAATGATTTATGTGTACCACAAATAGTAAATTTTAGTTTGCTTAATAGTAATAGTTTAGATTTTATACAATATTTGGATAAAAATAAGATTTATATATCTACAAGTACCGCTTGTTGTTCTAATGAACAAAGTGTTATTCTAAATGAATTGTATAATGAAGAAATATCTAAAACATCGCTTAGGGTTAGTATATCTCACTTAACAACTGAAAAGCAAATAAATGAATTTATTAAAATATTTGATGAGTATTATAAGACGTATATGCAATAATTCTATTCATAATATAATTTTAATATCATATAGTTTACTAAATGATATGAAAGAGGGTTGTTATGGATAAAACACAAATATTACAAAGTCTTGGGAAAAAATCTAATGGCGAAATATATTTAGGTGTAGTAGGCGCTGTTAGAACTGGTAAAAGTACATTTATTAAAAAATGTATTGAACTTTTAGTTTTGCCAAATATTGAAGATGAAATAGAAAAGAAAAGATGTATGGATGAAATACCTCAAAGTGCTAGTGGCAAAACTATTATGACTATTGAACCAAAATTTGTTCCAAGCGCGGGTGCAAATATTAATATTAATGGATTAAATACTAACATTAAATTAGTAGATTGTGTAGGGTTTGTAACTCCGCAAAGCCTTGGTTATGAAGATAATTTAGGTAATCCAAGAATGGTTAAGACACCGTGGTTCGCAGAAGAATTGCCATTTATTGAAGCAGCTGAGATTGGTACTGAAAAAGTAATTAGAGATCATGCTACTATAGGAATTGTTGTTACTACTGATGGTTCTATTGGTGAATTGTCAAGAAGTAATTATGTTAATGCAGAAGAAAAAGTAATAACAGAACTTAAGAATATTAATAAACCATTTATTGTTGTGCTAAATTCTATATATCCAGATGGAATAGAAGCAAAATCACTTGCTAAAGGATTAAAAGAAAAATATAATATTCCAGTTATACCTATGAATGTAGAAAATATGAACGAAAATGATATTGTTGAAATATTAAAAGAAGCATTATATGAGTTTCCAATTGATCATATAGAATTTAATATTCCTGATTGGGTAGGTATATTAAAAAATACTCATCCATTAAAAGAAAAATTTATTAACAAGATGAGAGAATCAATTATAGATGTTGATAAATTAAGGGATGCAGAGCATATTAATTTAACTCTTGAAGATAATGACGAAATAAGTAAAGCTTATATTTCTTCATTAGATACTGATAATAGTGAGGTAACGATTACTTTAGAGGCAAGAGATGATTTATTTAACGAAGTATTAAAAGATGTAGTAGGCGAAAATATTACTTCTAAAGGAGATTTACTAAAATTATTTCAAGATTTTAGTGAAGGTAAAAATGAATATGATGGGTTAAAAGGTGCATTAAAACAAGTATATCAAACTGGATATGGAATTGTATTACCTAGGGTAAATGATATGAAATTAGATAAACCGGAAATAATAAAACAAGGAAGTAGATTTGGTATTAAATTGAAAGCAAAAGCAACAAGTATTCATATGATTAAAGTAGATGTTGAGAGTAGTTTTGAACCTATTATAGGAAGTGAAAGTCAAAGTAAAGAATTAATTGAACATATAATGTCTTATGAAAATGACTCACAAAAGATTTGGCAAAGTGAATTATTTGGAAGAAGCTTAAATGATATAGTAAGTGAAGGAATACAAGCTAAATTATCTTTATTACCTGATAATGCTAAATTCAAATTATCACAAACTATTACAAAAATGGTTAACAAAGGAAGTAATAATTTAATAGCAATAGTCTTATAAAGACTATTTTTTTGTTTTAATAGTGTTTTGATAACTTTTGGTTAATAATTATATTAGGAGGTTATATGAATAAATATGTTAATATTTACAATATTGGTTTTAAAGATGGATTATTACAAGCATTTAAAGATGTTATGAATAAAAAGCATAAAAAATTTAAAAATTATGATGATGCTTATTTAAAATCAAAAATATATGATATTGGTTATATTAATGGATATAATATATTTTATAACAAATTAAAAAATGATTTAGATTGTGTAAAATACTATAATTGATTTATAATATTGTGTATGATAAAATATTAATATGAGAAAAGTATTCAAACAAAATATAAAATTATTTATTGGGTTTATCATTGGAATATATTAGTTAGTGGAATTAAAATATATGCTCAATTATTGTTATCTGCTGATGAGATGTATATCACTTCAGACAAAACTACACAAACAACTGTACAGGGTGCTTTAGATGAATTATATGGAAATATTTATGAAAACAAAATATATTATCTTGGAACAGAAACATATTATGATATTTCAAAGATTCTACCAGAGATTGATATAACTAAATTGACTGAAGAAAATTTTATAATTTCTATTGATAATTTTTCTGGAGATAGTACTTCACATAATACATGTGATTTTGTTAAAAATAATAGTCTTGGTAATGTTATGTCATCAGTAGGCAAAATTACACCAACATATACATATGACTCTAGTAGTGGCATTTTAAAGATTGACAATATTTTAAATAAATTGAGCCTTTTAGGGAAACCATGTGCATATACTTTTGTTTGGAGCGAATATAAATCAGTACCAGTTTCATTAAACATTAAAGTTTATTTAATTTTAGGAAAAATAGTTGATTCTAATCAACA
>CASFKI010000001.1:0-2122 GCA_949295285.1 uncultured bacterium | reverse complement strand
TTTGTAAATAAAATGTAATTTTTAATGAAATTAAATTTATAAGTGATACAATATAATAGGAGAGTGGTATATGAGGAATGTAGGTACAATAGTTAGAGGAATTAGAACACCTATAATTAAAGAAGGAGATAATTTAGCTCAAATAGTGGTTGATTCTGTTATTAATGCAAGTGAAAGTGAAAACTTTGAATTTGAAGATAAAGATGTTATTGCTATTACAGAAGCAGTTGTGGGAATAAGTGAAGGTAATTTTGCAACTTTAGCTCAAATTGCTAAAGATATAAAAATAAAGATGCCAAGTGACCATATTGGTATAGTTTTTCCTATTTTAAGCCGTAATAGATTTGCTGTATTATTATCAGCAATGGCTAGAGCAACTAAAAAAATTACTTTATTAAGTAGTTATCCATCTGATGAAGTAGGTAATGATATTTTATATAAAGATGATTTAATAAAATATAATATAAATCCTTCAAGTGATGTTATTAGTGAAAAAGATTATAAAGAAAAATTTGGTCACTTTAAACATTTATTTACTGGGGTAAATATGTATGAAGTATATAGAGATTTAGTTTTGAAGGAGGGGTGTGAGTTTGAAATGATATTTTCAAATAAACCAGAAACTATATTGAATTATACTAAAACAGTTATTAATTGTGATATTCATACAAGAAAAGAAACAAAAGAAAGATTAATTAAAAATGGTGCTTCTAAAGTATTGATGATGAGTGAAATATTAAATGAAAGTGTAGATGGAAGTGGATATTCTCCATACGGATTATTGGGAAGTAATAGATCGACTGAAGAAAGAGTAAAATTATTTCCAAGAACTGGAGATGTACTTGTTAAGAAAGTTCAAGAATTAATGAAAGAAAGAACTGGAAAAAATGTTGAGGTTATGGTTTATGGTGATGGAGCATTTAAAGACCCAGTTGGAAAAATATGGGAATTAGCAGATCCAGTTGTTAGTCCTGCTTATACTAGTGGATTAGAAGGTAGTCCAAATGAAATAAAACTAAAATATTTTAGTGAAAACAAATACAAAAATCTTAAAGGTGAAGATTTAAATAATGCTATTAAAGAAGAAATAAAAGCAAAAGATAAAGAATTAAAAGGAAGCATGGCTACACAAGGTACTACACCAAGGCGTTATACAGATTTGCTTGGAAGTTTATGTGATTTAACAAGTGGTAGTGGAGATAAAGGAACTCCTGTTGTATTAATACAAAGATATTTTACTAACTATAGTAATGATTAAAATGTGGAATTATTGTTATTTAACATAATAATAATTCCTTTTGTTTTAATAAAGTGTTAGAATATACAATTAGAGAGGTATAAATGAAAATAAATAAATTTAAAAAAGTTGGTAAAAATAAATACAAAATAATATTTAATAATTCGGATATTACTTTGTATGAAGATGTTATATTAAAATATAATTTGCTTTTAATTAAAGATATTGATGAAAAATTATTAGATAAAGTAATAGAAGAAAATATATATTATGAAGCATATCATTTATCACTTAGTTATATTGAAATTAAAATGAGAAATAAAAAAGAAATAGAGGAGTATTTAACTAAAAAAGGATTTGATAAAAAATATATAGATTTTACTATTTCTAAACTGGAAAATTTAAATTTATTAAATAGTATTTCATATATAAGAGCTTTTATAAATGATAAAGTTAATTTAAGTAATGATGGACCTTATAAAATAAAAAAAGCATTACTTGATTATGGTTTTGAAGAAAGTGATATAGATAGTCAATTAAATACTATAAATTATGATATTTGGGAATGCAAGATGCTAAAAATAATAAATAAGAAGAAGTCTTTAATGAAAAATAAAAGTTATTATATGTTTATAAACAAATTAAAAAATGATTTATATAATTTAGGATATGATAAAGATATGATAGATGATAATTTATCTAAGATAAATTACGAATCAAAATCAAACATTAAAGATTTTGAAAAGTTTAATAAGAAATATAATGGAGATAAAAATAAAATCATTATGGCCATGCAAAGAAAAGGATATAACTATGATGAAATAATTAATTTATTTAAATAAATTATTTCTTGAATAAAAAAATATACAAAAAGAAAAATTAGTT